>NZ_JABBJJ010000026.1 GCF_012933655.1 Pyxidicoccus fallax
TTCGAGGGGCGCGTCAGATGTTTATAAGAGACAGCTCCTGACTCCGGGAAGCATGCCTTGCCAGTCTGACGTGCTTTCCCGCGCTTTGCTGACGCCCCCGGCCCGAGCGGTCGCTACCTGACAACGAACGGTCGCCGGGCCTGTTTCCGCCCCGGACTCACCTCCCCGCCAGCGTGTCCGCGAGCTGCAGCCCGTTGCGGATGCAGTCGTTGAGGCCGATGCCCTTGAAGGCATTGCCCGTCAGGTGCAGGCCGGGCCAGCGCTGGAGCGCCGCGTCGATGGCGGCCACGCGCTCCAGGTGGCCCACGTTGTACTGGGGAATGCCCGCCGGCCAACGGATGACCTCACTGAAGGACGGGGTCGCCGTCACCCCGGCCAGCGCCTTCAGCTCCTCTCGGGCCAGCTGCGCGAGCGCCGGCTCCTCCAGCTTCACCAGCTCCGGCTGGCGCGCGCCGCCCACCATGCACGTGTAGAGCACCCGGCCGCCCTCCACGCGGAAGGGGAAGGTGGTGGACGCGTGGATGGAGCCCAGCAGGCGCCGCTTCTCCCCGGAGGGGACGAGGAAGCCGAAGCCATCCGGCGCGGGCGTCGTCCCCGCGTCGAAGCCCAGGTGCACCACCGCGATGGGCGCGTACTCGATTTCCCCCACCCTCGCCGCGAGCGTCGCGTCCAGCGGGTGCAGCAGCCGCGTGGCCACGTGCGCCGGCACCGCGAGCACCACCTGCTCCGCCGTCAGCTCCGAGCGCTGGCCGCGCTCCTCCACCGCGAGCCGCCAGCCGCCCTCCACGCGCTCCAGTCCTTCCACCCTCGCGCCCACGCGCGCCGCGTCGCCCAGCGCCGCCGTGAGCGCGCCGATGAGCGTCTGCAGGCCGCCCTCGAAGGTGCTCAGCGCGCCGCTCAGCTTCGGCGGCGCCGCGGTGCCGCCCGTCACGCCCGTGCCCGCGGGCAGCGCCTTCTGCTGTGCCCGCTGCGCCTTCTGCGTGCGGATGGCGCCGAGGATGAGGCTGCGGTGCTCGCGCTCCAGCTTCACCAGCGGCGGGAAGGTGGCCGCCACGCTGAGCCGCTCCACGTCGCCCGCGTAGATGCCCGTCTGCACCGCGTCCAGCAGCACCTCCGTCGCCATGCGCCCCAGGTGCCGGCGGCCGAACTGCGCGAGCGACTCGTCCACGCCCTCCGGCGCGCGGCCGGTGAACAGCTCGCCCATGACGCGCAGCCGCGCGCCCAGCGGGAGGATGTCCGAGCCCAGAAACGCGGGCGGCGACGCGGGCACCGAGCGCAGCCGGCCGCGCGTGTACACGTAGCGCCGCTTCGCCGCCGGGTCCGCCGCGCGGATGCGGCCCTCCAGGTTCAGCGCCGCCGCCAGCTCGCGCGTGGCCGGCTCCCGGTCCAGGAAGCTGTTGGGCCCCTGCTCCACGAGGTACCCGTCTCGCGCACGGGTTCCCACCGCACCTCCCAGCCGCGACGAGGACTCCAGGAGCACCGCATCCCTACCGCGCGAACGCAAACGGTAAGCAATGACCAATCCGGAAATGCCTCCTCCCACCACGGCGACCTTCATCGGCGGTTCCTCCCTGGCCACTGCATTCGAGTGACATTGTGCAAGCCATCCCCGAGGCGCACTGCTTCCGGTGACCAGCGTGCATTCCCCACCCGCAGTCGCCAATCGTCAACAGGCGTGTTTTGCCTGCAAGGCCCATTCGGCGCGTTAATGCCTCTCATGCGCTACGTCATCACCGGAGCGAGCAGGGGTCTTGGTTTCGAGTTCGTCCAGCAGCTCTTGCGCCGAGGAGACACCGTCGACGCGGGAGTGCGTTCTCCCGAGGGGGCACGGCGGCTGGAGCCACTGACACGGGAGGTGGGCAACCGGCTGCGAATCCATGCCCTGGACGTGGAGGACGAGGCCAGCATCCGCTCGTTCGCCGCGGATGTCTGCGCGGAGCCGGTGGACGTGCTCATCAACAACGCGGGCGTGCCCGGCGCGTGGTGTGCCTTTCCAAACGTTGATTACACGGACATGGCTCGCACCTTCGCCATCAACGCGCTGGGGCCCCTGCGCGTGACGAGCGCGCTGCTCCCCGCGCTGCGCCGCGGCGCGGCGCGGAAGGTGGCCCACGTCAGCTCGCGCATGGGCTCGCTCGCGGAGAACTCCGACGGGGGCGCCTACGCGTACCGCATGTCCAAGGCGGCGCTGAACATGGGCGTGCGCTCGCTGTCGCATGAATTGCGCGGGGAGGGCTTCGTGACGGTGATGCTCCACCCCGGCTGGGTGCAGACGGACATGGGCGGCCCGGAGGCGCCGCTGCCGGCACGGGACTCCGTGCGCGGCCTCTTGCGCATCATCGACGGGATGGGCCCGGAGCACAGCGGCCGGTTCTACGACTACCAGGGCGCGGAGCTGCCCTGGTAGCGCGGCTCGCGGCGTCTCAGGGGTAGAGCATCTCCGTGCGCCAGCCCTCGCCCTCGCGCACGTAGACGTGCCGGTCGTGGAGCCGGCTGGGGCGCATGTGCCAGAACTCGATGCGCTCGGGCACCACGCGGAAGCCGGACCAGTGCGGGGGGCGGGGCACCTCGCCTCCGGCGTAGCGCTGCTCCACCTCGGCGATGCGCGCGTCGAGGATGTCTCGGGACGGCAGGGGCCGGCTCTGGAGGCTGGCCCACGCGCCCACCTGGCTGCCGCGCGGGCGGCTGTGGAAGTAGGCGTCCGCCTCGGCGTCGGACACGCGCTCCACGCGGCCCTCCACCCGCACCTGCTCCTCCAGGGGCTGCCAGTAGAAGCAGAGCGCGGCGTGCGGGTGCGCCAGCAATTCGCGTCCCTTGCGGCTCTCGTAGTTGGTGAAGAACACGAAGCCGTGCGCGTCGAAGTCCTTCAGCAGCACCACGCGCGCGCTGGGCCGCCCGTCGTCTCCGACGGTGGCGACCACCATGGCATTCGGGTCCACGGCAATGGCCTTCTTCGCCCGCTCGAAGAGGGCCTCGAAACGCTGGATGGGGTCCGGAGGAATCTGCACGCGGTGCAACATAGGGGACGTCCGCGCCATCCGCACGTTCGCGATTGACTCGTCCCGGCCAATCGTCAATGTGCGCGCATGAAGATTCTCTTCATCTCCTCGGAGGTGGCCCCCTTCTCCAAGACGGGAGGACTGGGGGACGTCGCCGGAGCCCTGCCCGCCGCCCTCGCCGCGCTGGGTCATGACGTGAAGGTCGTCACCCCGCGCTACCGCGGCCTGCGCGACGCCGGGAAGCTCACCCCCACCGGCCAGTCGCTGGTGGCGCGCTTCCCCTTCGGGGAGGAGTCCGGGCCCATCCTCTCCGCGCGCCTGTCCGACAACCTGGAGGTGCTCTTCCTGGAGAACGAGGGCTTCTACGGAAACCGCGACGGCCTGTACGGCGACGCGTGGGGCGAGTTCGGGGACAACGCCCGGCGCTTCGCCTACCTCTCGGTGGGCGCGCTCCAGGCGGCGCAGCGGCTTCGTTTCGTGCCGGACATCATCCACGCCAACGACTGGCAGACGGGGCTCGTCCCGGTGGCGCTCCAGCGCGGCTTCCGCTCCACGCCGCTGGCCGGGGCGAAGAGCGTCTTCACCATCCACAACCTCGCCTACCAGGGGCACTTCCCCAAGGGCGCGATGGACGACCTGGGGCTGCCCTGGGACGTGTTCACCGCCGAGGGAGGCCTGGAGTTCTACGACGCCGTCAACTTCCTCAAGGGCGGCCTCGTCTTCTCCGACGCGCTCACCACCGTGTCCCCCACGTACGCCCGGGAAATCCAGCAGCCGGAGCAGGGCTACGGGCTGGACGGCCTCCTGCGCCGCCGGGCGCACCGGCTCCACGGCATCCTCAACGGCATCGACGCGGAGGAGTGGAACCCCCGCACGGACCCCTTCCTGCCGGCCCGCTATGGCCCGCTCGAGCTGGACGGCAAGGCGGTGTGCAAGCGCGAGTTGCTCGCGCGCTTCGGGCTGCCGGACGGGGACGCGCCGGTGTTCGCCATCGTCAGCCGGCTGGCGTGGCAGAAGGGCATGGACCTGCTCCTGGAGGTGCTGCCCACCGCGCTCCAGGCGGACATCCGCTTCGTGGGCGTGGGCAGCGGCGAGGGGGGCCTGGAGGAGGGCCTGCGCGCCCTGCAGGCCCGCCACCCGAAGCAGATGGCCGTCCACATCGGCTTCGACCCGGCGCTCTCCCACCTCGTGGAGGCGGGGGCGGATTTCTTCCTCATGCCCAGCCGCTACGAGCCCTGCGGGTTGAATCAGATGTATTCGCTGCGCTACGGCACGGTGCCCATCGTCCGGGCCACGGGCGGGCTGGTGGACACGGTGGAGGGGGGCCTGGACGGCAACGGCCTGCTCTTCGAGGCCTTCCACCCGGCCGCCCTGCTGGGCGCCATCCGCCGGGCCATGGCCCTCTACGCGGACCGGCCCCGGCTGGCCGAGTTCCGGCGCCGGGGCATGGAAAAGGACTTCTCCTGGAACGCCTCCGCCCGGAAATACGAGGCCCTCTATACGAGCCTCCGTGCTGAATAGTGGGTGCGGACGGAAATTCGCAGTAGGATTGATTCGTGGCGGAAGCTCCGGACCTGGGCGGTTACGAGGTGGTCGGCCGGCTGGCGGTCGGCGGCATGGCGGAGGTGTACCAGGCGCGAGCCCGGGCCACCACGCAGCGCTCGCCGGGTGAGCCGGAGGAAGTGGTCATCAAGCGGCTGCACCCGTCGTTCCGCAACGACACCGCGTACGTGAAGGCCTTCGTCGACGAGGCGAAGCTGACGGTGCGCCTGCGCCATCCGCACATCGTCCGCACCTTCCGCCTCTTCAAGGCGGGGCCGGACTACCTGATGGTGCAGGAGCTCGTGAGCGGCCGGACGCTGGGCTACATGCAGGACCTGCTGCTGAAGGCCGGCGCGGCGATGCCGCCCGAGTCCGCCTGCTACATCGCCTGGTGCCTGCTCAAGGCGCTGGACTACATCCACCGGGCGAAGGTGGGGGAGAACGGCGCCACCATCGTCCACCGCGACGTGAATCCGGCCAACGTGCTGCTGGGCGTCAACGGGGACGTGAAGCTCACGGACTTCGGCGTGGCGGAGGTGGAGGGGATGATGCGCGGCGACGCGGGCGCGCTGCGCGGCACGGTGCCGTACATGAGCCCGGAGCAGGTGCTGGGCATGCCGGTGGACGCGCGCTCGGACCTGTACGCGGTGGGCGTCATCCTCTGGGAGCTGTGGGCGAGCCGCCGGCTGCACACGGGCGACAACGAGGCGGATTTGATGCACAAGGTGCGCGACGCGCGCGTGCCGCTGCTCACCTCGCTGGCGCCGGAGCTGCCGGACTACGGGGTGCAGGTGGTGCGCAAGGCGCTCTTCGCGGACCGGACGCGGCGCTTCCAGACGGCCTCGGAGTTCCTCAAGGCGCTGGAGGCGCTGTCGCGCCGCGCGGGCTGGCCCCTGACGGTGGAGGCGCTCCAGCCTCTGCTGGGCGGCTGATGCGCGCGCGCCGGGCCGTGCTGGCGCTGCTGTGCGGCGGCGCGTTGTCCGGGTGCCTGGGCTCGGTGCCCTTGCGGCCGCGCGCCTATGACGAGGCGGTGCGCGTGGAGTCGGTGGCCGTGGACTTCCGGCCGGACGGCTCGGGCGTGTTGGACGTGGCGCTGGAGGTCACGAATCCCGCCTCGGAAGCGGCCACGGTGGCCGCGGTGGACTTCGAGCTGCGGGTGGACGGGCGCAAGGTGGCCACGGGCGCGCAGCAGGTGGCCACGGCGCTGGGCCCGGACGCGAAGCTGCCCCTGCGGGTGCTCTTCCCCCTGGCCAGCGAGCCCGCCACCGGCGCCGGTGTGGCGGAGGCGGCGCCCCGGACGGTCCTCGTGCGCGGCGGGGTGGTGCTGCGCTTCGGCGGCACGGAGCGGCGCGCCCCCTTCCAGGACGCGCGGAGGCTGACACTGGCCTTCGTGCCGCCGCCCCGGGGTCCGGACTCGGACTGAGGCTTCTTCAGCTCTTGGCGGAAGAAGAGGCGGCCTCCGGGCGCGGCTCGCGCGAGGCGGGCGGGTTGCCGCCGTCGCGAGGCTCGCGGCCGTCCTTCCCGTCCTTGCCGTCCTTCCCGTCGCGGGGGGCCAGGGACTTCAGGCGCGTCATCCGCACGCGGTCGATGCGCGGGCCCGCCTTGGTGGCCACGACGAACTGCCAGCCGTTGTAGCTGAAGCGCTCGCCCACGTCGGGCAGGTGGCCGGCGAGCGACGACAGGTAGCCGCCCAGCGTGTCGAAGTCGCCCTCGGGCAGGGGGAAGCCGAAGGCCTGGGTGAAGGCGTCCACCTCCAGCGCGGCGTCCACGAGGAAGCTGCCGTCGGCCTGCTTCTCCACGAGCTTCTCCTCCACCTCGAACTCGTCGCCGATGTCGCCGACGATTTCGCGGAGGATGTCCTCCAGCGTCACGATGCCCATGAAGCCGCCGTACTCGTCGACGACCATGGCCATGTGAATCTTGCGCTTCTGCATGTCGCGCAACAGGTCGCCAATGGGCTTGAGCCAGGGGACGAAGTGCGCGGGGCGGATGATGTCCTGGAGGACGATGAGCTCCGGGTGCTGGAGCAGGGGGATGATGTCGCGCGCGTGCAGCACGCCGATGATGTGGTCCACGTCGTCCCGGTAGACGGGGATGCGCGAGTGGTTCTCCTCGGCCAGCAGCCGCAGCAATTCGTCGGTGGAGACGGTGATGTCCACCGTGACGACTTCCGTGCGCGGCACCATGACGTCGCGGCAGCGCTTGTCGGACAGCTCGAAGATGGAGCGGATGAGCTGCGGGGCGCTCTTGTCCACCTCGTTCTTCGCGGCCTGGGCGGCCAGGAGCTTCTCCAGCTCCTCCAGCGGCGGGGGCGGGGGCTCGAAGCGCAGCGTACGGCCGAAGGTGCGCGCCACGAGGTTGAGCACGCCGAGCGTCAGCCGCATGGGCGGGTAGAGCACGGCGACCAGCAGCGACACGAGGCCCGACAGCCGCAGTGCCCAGCGCTCCGGGTTGGCGTTGGCCAGGCCGCGCAGGGTGACTTCCATGAGGCTGGCGAGCACGCCCACGAAGAGGGCGCCGGCGGCCACGGTGGCGACGGGGAGCCAGGCCGCCTCGCCATACTGGGTCATGTCCAGCATGCGCGGCGGAACGAAGGCGCCAATGGCGGCGGCGAGGAAGCCGCTGAGCAGGGTGCCCAGGCGCAGGGCGGTGGCGGTGGCCTCGCGGTGCGTCTTGTGGCGGAGCACCCGGCGGCTGGCGCCGCCCGGCTGGGACTCCGCCAGTTCCTGGGCGCGCAGGTCCGACGTCCCGTAGAGGGCGGACTCCGCGGCGGCGACCAGGGCCCGGACGAGGCACAGCGCCAGGCAGGCGACCCAGAGGGTCCAGGTAGGCATAGAGCCACTCTCTTATCCCGTGCTACGGGTACGCACCACTCCGCCGGAGCCCTGATGCCCGCTCGTATGTATTCCGTTGGAGCACTCCTGGCCTTCCTCGTCCCAGCCCTGGCCCTGGCCTGGCCGGTGGACCTGGCCGTCTCCCTGGAGGCCGGAAAGGAGCGATTTCACAAGCTGTCCGTCGTGGACTGGGTGGAGGTGGAGGACGCCTCCGTGGCCACCGCGGAGGTGCTTCCGGGGAGCAATGAACTGTTGCTCACCGGTCAGTCGCCGGGGCGGACGCTCCTCCTCCTGTATGCCGAGGGGCGCTTCGCGGTGTGGCGGCTCAATGTGGGAGTGCCTCCGGAGGACCCGGCCCCCCGGCTGGCGGCGGCGCGCAAGGCGTGCCCGGACCTGAAGGCCACGGAGGGCGCGGAGCGCGCGCTGTCCGCCACCGTGAAGGACGCGGGGTGTCGCTCGGCGCTGATGGAGCTGCTGCGGACGGACGCGTACGTGGCGCGCGAGCTGGAGCTGACGCTCGACGTGGCCGTGCTGCAGGAGCAGCTCGCGTCGATGGTGTCGGCGCTCCAACCCCTGGGGTTGGAGGCGCGCTACAGCGGGGCGGGGATGGTGCTGTCGGGCTCGGCCACGCCGGAGACGCATCGCCGCGCGCTGTGGGAGCTGTTCCGCCGCTCCGTGGGCCGGGTGCCGCTGGAGGACCGGGTGGAGGTGAAGGCGCCGGAAGCGCCGGACGCGGGGCCGGCGGTGAAGGAGGAGGCGCCGATTCCAGTGGAGGTGCTTCCGCCGCCCAAGCGCAAGCGCAAGCAGCGCTGAGGGTGGGCTCGCGCGTTGGCGTCTTGAGGTATGACGGCGGCGACTTCGTGAGGGAGGAGGAGCCCGATGGTGTCCGTGGTCCGGCTGACTTCGCAGGCGCTGGTGCTGGGCCTGTCGCTACTCATGCCCGTGGGGGCGCTCGCGCAGGATGACGGCGAGGCGGTGCCCACGCTGGAGCTGGAAGCGGAGCGCGGCTGTCCGGCGCGTCCGGACCTGGTGCCCTTCACGTCGCGCGCGGTGGTGGGGCTGCCGGGCTCGGGCTGGGTGGTGCACCAGGCCGTCATCCCCGAGAAGAAGGACACCTTCTTCCGGGGCGTCGAGGCGGACCGCGCCGGGGTGAAGCCGGTGCCGCCGGAGACGGACGCGCGCAAGCTGGGCGCGCCGGACCCGAGCGTGCCGCTGTGGGTGTTCGGCAAGGCGGACGCGGCGCCGTGCCGTGCGAAGCCCACGACGTGGTGGGCGGTGCGCATGGGCACGGACGAGGACCGCAAGACGTACCTCATGGCGGAGCTGGAGATGGAGTGCGACGTGCTGCCCCCGGGGCGGCTGTCCGGCACGCCGGTGGCGCTGCGCCAGAAGGACGCGCCCACGGGGTGCAAGCTGCGCCGGGCGAATGACAACAGCACGGGGAAGGCGGGAGTGGGGCTGCCGCTGGAGCTGGTGGACTTCGTGCCCGAGCGCGCCTGCGAGGCGCCCGAGTGCACGCGCCTGTGGGAGCGCTTCAGCAGCACGTGGACCGACGGGAGCGCGGTGCACGACCTCACGGTGTCGTGGATGGAGCGCAAGGGGAAGAAGGACCCGTGCGAGTGGGCGACGGAGGACCTCACGCTGCTGCTGCTGCGTCCTCCCGGGGCGCTGGCTCCGGCGCCGCTGAAGGGCGGCGGGCCCTACTTCGGCACGCTCTACGACGGCACGGGTCCGCGCACGGTGCTCAGCCGCCACCTGGGCGTGCTGTACGCCCACGACGTGGCGAAGCCCAAGGCGGCGCCGAAGGCCTTCCGCTACGCGAGCCCCACGGACGAGGACCTGCTGACCGCGAAGCGCACGCTGTCTCCGTGCAAGAAGCGGTGAGGCACGGAAGACCGGGGTCGTGCTCCCGCCGTGAGTAGCGGTGAGGCTCGACGTGTCACGGGCAGAGGCAATCCTGTCCGACGCACTGGGCGAGCCCACCGTTGGGGCAGATGCCGTCGCAGATGACCATGCAGGGCTGACACATGGGGCACCAGTCGGACGGGGCCGGGCGGGTGGTGAAGCCCACGGCGAACGCGAAGGTGAAGCTCGACAGTGCGACCAGGATGACTCGCTTCATGGAGGGACCTCCCGACGAGGGCGTGCTCGCGCCGCCGAGGGCATCGCACGCCGAGTGAAAGGCAATGGTGCTACAGGTGCAACGTCTCCTGGAAGCACCGGCGGTCCCTTTTCGTGCCTCAGTGGCGGGACGGCGGCTTCCTGGCCGGCCTGGATGGCTTCGGCGGGGATAGGACGCCGTGCTGCTCGGCCATGGCGGTGAACAGGCGCTTGAAGACGGTGCGGAGCTCGTCGACGAGGGCGCTCTGCTCGTCGTCCTGTTCCTCGTCCGGGAAGCAGGCCTCGGCCTCTTCGTGCACGCCGCCTTCGAGGTACATGTCCCAGACGTTGTCGAACGTCTCGTCCAGGTCCGCCTCCACCGTGCGGTAGAGCAGCTTGCCGGAGTCGACGCGCGCCTTCAGCTCGGAGATGGCGTCCGACAGGATGGCGCGCTCGTTCCGGGTGATGAGCGCGAGCACCTTCTTGCGCCGCGCCGGAGGAAGTCGCGCCAGGAGGCGCTGTCCTTTCAGGAGCTCGTCGGTGAGCAGCGAGGTGCTCTTCGGCGTGCGCTTCTTCGGTGTGCCACCGGTGGCCATGGCGCGAGGTTATCGCCGAGCCCTGCCGCGGGTCAGCGCGTGGGCAGCTCGCGGAAGGTGATGCCGTCCAGTTCGAGGCGGAGGACGGCGTCCCGGAACCGCTCGGTGCAGATGACCATCGTGGGGAGATTGGCCACGCGGAACAGGTCCCGGTCCGTGGGCAGGGAGGCCGCGTCCAGGATGGGCTCGTCGGGGCGTGTGATGTCATACCGCCCACAGGTGGTGCACCGGGGCGGCGTGTCCGGCGGGAGGCAGTCCGGGTGCAGCAGGCCCCCTGGTTCAACCTGGAGTTCCAGCAGCTCCGGCGGGTTCTTCTGCCGGAACTTCAGTGCCGTCGGACAGGCGACCAAACCCCGCGCCCCCTCTGCCTGAAGGCGCTCCAGTACCTCTCGATGCATGAGCAGTTTCTGCCCCCATACCCATGCGATGGGACCGAACTCCCCGGAAGCGCGCCCCACCAGCGGACCGAATCCCGTTCCAGGTGGCAGCTCGGCATTCGAGGGTGCCAGGGGACGCACCAACTCACGAAGACGTGCGAACTCGGAGAACGGCTCGGGCCTGGGCTTCTCGAACTCTTTTCGTTCCGGGAGTGCGGCCAGGTCAACGCACGGGTACTCGTGGCCTGCGCTACCCCATGTCACGCCGCAGGCGCCGCACATCACGCCGGGCAGCGACAACTTGTGCCATGCGTTGATGTCTCCGCCGTATCTCGCCGCGGCGACCCTGTCCTCATTCATCCAGAAGCAGCGGCTCATCCGTCCTCACGTTCCCGGACGGGAATAGTAGGGCCGAATGAGGTCTCCACTGAGCTGGAAGCGATGGATGAGCTCCCCCGCGTGTTTGTAGATCTCGGTGGGACTGGCTCCTGGTTTCGCCGTTCTGAATTCGCGCCAGGCCTGGTTCCACGGGCCTCCACGGTCTCCGCTATGAATCCGTCGATGGAGGTCGCGCGGAATCGGCATGGTGTACTGGTGAATCTTGACGCCCCGTATTGCGAACCACATCGCCAGGTCTTCGGCCTGGGGAAAGATGTGGTGCTTCTCCCAACGCCCCGCCGTGAGCTGACGTGACGGAGGGATGATTCGCTCGGGAGCGCCGTTCCAGTTGGGGAAGACCATGACGGCTCCCCCAGGGAGATTCTGCGCGCCGCCCCAGTTCCTCCGGGGACCACTGCCCGGTGCCGCACTTGCCGCCGGAGGGCGCGTGGGCGGAAAGCGCGCCAGCTCGACCTCGCCGGGCGGGTCCTCGCAGCGATAGAAGCCACAGGTATCGCCGAGGCAGAGCAGCGTGACGCACTGGTCTTCATGGGGCGCGTCGCATTCCGCCGCTGCCTCCTCCCGGTCCTGCTCCACGGAAGGGGCGACGGTGGAGCAACCCAGCCACGAGACGGAGAGCAACGAGAGCCAGCTCAGTCGAAATCCAAGCATAACCTGGATATCCTACTATTCCGGTGAGCACCTGCCGAACCTCACCTGGGCTCCGTTCCGGATGAGCTCTGCGCAGCACAGCGCCGCGCGTGCAACGAGCCACGCGGCCCTGAAGCCCGGGGCCCGCCCCCCAGCACGCCCCGCCAGCGGACGGGTACGACCTTCCGCCAGATGCATGAGCACGCCCTACCGTTAAAGGCCATGAGCCCCCTCTCCCTCAACTCGAAGCTGCGTTCCTGGCTCGGCTCGAGCCGGTTCTCCGTGCCCCTCCTCGTGGCGGTCTCCTCCTGTGGCCTCGCCGCGCCCCGGCCGCGCCGCTTGAGAGCGCTCGCGTTCGGTCCCGCGCTCCTGGGACTCACCGCCCTGGGAGTGCTCGGCTGGAGGGCCGCTCAGGCACGCATCAGGCCTTCGCGGAAGGTGCCCGCCCCCGGACGCGACACCAAGGCGCCCTTCAACTTCACCTGGCAGATGTCCGAGGAAATCACCGCGTCCGCCGCCTCCGGGCACTGAAGACGCATCGCCCCTCACGCGGGGGCCGCCACCGCCTCCGTCCACTTCCCCTGCCGCGTGGGCTCCTTCAGCGCCCGCGCGAGCGCGGCGAGGAAGCGCTTGCGCGGCCAGGACTCCGCGCCGAAGCGCGCCAGGTGCTCGGTCTCCACCTGGCAGTCGATGAGCTGGAAGCCCCACGCCGTGAAGCGCTCCACCGCGGTGGCGAAGGCCACCTTCGACGCGTCCGGCGCCAGCGCGAACATGCTCTCACCGAAGAAGGCCGCCCCCAGTGACACGCCGTAGAGGCCGCCCTTCAGCTCGCCCTCCGCCCACGCCTCCACCGAGTGCGCGAAGCCCAGCTCGTGCAGCGTGAGGTACGCCCGCAGCATCTCGTCCGTAATCCACGTGCCGTTCTGGCCCGGGCGCGGCACGCGGCCACACTCGGTGATGACGCGCTCGAAGGCCGTGTCGTAGCGCACCTCGTAGACGCCGCGGGCCATCGTCTTGCGCAGCGAGCGGCCCACGTGCAGCTTGCCCGGCTCCAGCACGAAGCGCGGGTCCGGCGAGTGCCAGAGGATGGGGTCCCCCTCGCTGTACCAGGGGAAGATGCCGCGCGCGTACGCGGTGAGCAGCCGCTCCGGCCGCAAATCTCCCCCCACCGCGAGCACGCCGCTCTTGTCCGCGCGCTCCGGAGGAGGGAACAGCTCCGGGTGCTCGTCACTCAAAAGATAGATGGGCACGAGACCCCTATTCTATCGGGACACGTTCAGCTTCACCTCACCCGTCAGGGAATAGGGCACGCGTAGCAGGGGGCCCGTCAGCTCGCCCGTCACCCCATAGGGCAATATCCCCTTGGAGATGAGCGCCTTCACGTCCGGCCCCCACGTGTCCTTCGTCACCGCCACCTCCACCGGGTACACGCCCGTGGCGGACGCATCCACACTGTCCGCCTGCGCCAGCGTGCCGCTCTCCAGCGACTTGCCCGCCACGGCGACCTGGAAGGTCAGCCCGCCCAGCTTCAGCGGGAACGGGTTGGGGTTCTGCACACCCAGCCGGAGGTTTATCTGGACCTCCTCGGGCGAGTAGCGCGCCCCGTCCAGCTCCACCACCACCACCTTCGGCAGCCGGGGCACCCGCGCCGCGCGGCTGGCCGCGAAGGGCACCTTCTCCTCCTGCTCTCCCGAGCGCACCACCAGTGTGCCCCGCAGCGCCAACAGCAGCGTGCCGCCCTGGTTGCTGAGCCGCGCCAGGTCCTCCTCGCTCTTCACGTAGGGGGCGCGCTCCTCGAAGGAAAGGTCCGCGGGGATGCCGGGCTCCAGCCGGACGTCCAGCTTCGCGGTGCCCGTCTTCACCACCTGCCCGTCGGAGACGAGCTCGTACTCCGCGCGCTCCACGACGCCAGCGGCGGGGCTGGCCACCTGGGCGCGGTAGCGCACGGTGGCCTCGGTGAGTCCCTGGGACACCACGGTGGTGTCCTGGGACGTGAGGACGGCGGGGCCAGAGGGCCGGGTGGGGGCCGAGGCACACCCCAGGCCCAGAACGAGCAGGGTGGCCAGACAAAGCAAGGGCGGGTTCGAGCGCATCACGTTGGACATTGTCGTCACCACCCGGGCCGCCCCAAGGACTTTTCCGCTAGAATGTCCACCACTCGTGGCCCGACGCCGCCCCAACTTCAACAAGGCCGTGCGCTCCCTCATCCGGGACATCGCGGCGAAGATGCCGGAGTTCGGCCATGTGAGGCCGGGCCGCATCCTGGTCGTCGCCGGAGAGGCGCGGCGGGCCTCTCGGGGCACGGTGAAGCCCTTGTGCTTCCGCGGCGGCAAGAGCACGGACCGAACCGGCCGCCGCAAGCCCGTCATCCGCATCCGCGGCAAGCGGATGCTCTACTGCATCACCCTGCGCCCGCTCTTCTTCCGCGGCTCCACCGCCCAGGCCCGCGTGGAGACGGTGCTGCACGAGCTCTTCCACATGTCGCGCCGCTTCGACGGCACGCTGCACTCCGGCCGCCGCCACGCCGTGCTGGGCAAGGGCTTCTCCCGCAAGCTGCGCCCGCTGGTGCGCCGCTACCTCAAGCTGTGCACGCCGGAGCTCCTGGCCGCCATGGCCCACTCCGGCGAGGTGCGCGTCCTCCAGTGGCTGGAGCGCCCCGGCTCCGCCTACGTGCCCGGCACCCACCGCCGCGTGCGCAAGGTCTACACCGAGGACCAGCTCTACTACGGCATCGCCCGCATGGTGACGCCCAAGCCCCGCATCGCGCGCGAGACGTCCGCCCGCGTGAAGGTCCACTGACCGACGTTCGCCTCCCAACGACGGACCCGGACGCTCGCCCGCATTCGCTGTTGACTCTGAGAATGAGTATCAATATCGTTCGCGCCGTTTCGAGCCACGGAGTCGAAATGCGCGAGGGATGCCAGCGGGAGAGTGGAGCCGGTGAGCTGCGGTGTCTGTGCGGCAGTCTCCTGGCGCGGCTGGTGCCCGAGGGCGTGGAGCTGAAGTGCCGCCGGTGTCACCGGACGCGGGTGGTGCCGCTGGAGCGGTCGCCGGAAGCGGGCGGTGAGGGCGGGCGCGACGCGGGTCGCTGAGCGCGGGGTGTGTCCAGGCCGCGAGCCTGGAGAGTGAAGTCTTTCCTGCGGCCCGAGGCCCTTGAGCCCAGCGCCCCATGGGGTCTCCCGAGGAGACCCGCCGGCCATGAGCCGGAGGACGTGGCATGTCCTGGCGCGGGTGTCTGCTCATCCTGGCGTGTGCCCTGCCCGTGGCGGCGTGGGGTGGCTCCCCGTCGGAGACGGACGGAGGCGCGGCGCCGCCTGACAGCGATGGAGTGGCTCCCGCCAGCGCCGAGGCGGACGCTGCCTCGCCCGCGTCTCCGGCCCGTGCCGAGGCGGACAAGGCCTCCCCCACGTCGCCCGCCGACACGGACGTGGACGGGCTCACCGGGCCCCGCACGGTGGTGACGGCTTCACGCAGCGCCGAGCGGCTCGGCGACAATCCAGTGGCCACGGAGGTCATCACCCGCGCGGAAATCCTGGCGAGTGGCTCGCGCAACGCGGCGGAGCTGCTCGCGGCACACCCGGGCCTGGAGGTGGTGCACTCATTCGCCGGCGCGACGCTCCAGGTGCAGGGGCTCGGCTCCGAGTACGTGCTGGTGCTGGTGGACGGCGAGCGCGTCGCCGGGCGCGTGGCCGGAGGCGTGGACCTGACCCGCCTGTCGCTCGAGGACGTCGAGCAGGTGGAAATCGTCAAGGGCCCGGCCTCCGCGCTCTACGGCAGCGACGCGGTGGCGGGCGTGGTGAACCTCATCACCCGGCGTGCCCAGCGTCCGCTCGGAGCCGAGCTGCGCGCGTCCTACGGGAGCCTGCGCCGGCTGGAGCTCGACGGCACGGGCGAGGCTCGGGGCCAGGGCTGGGGCGTGCGGCTCAGCGGAGGCCTCCAGCGGGCGGACGCGTACGACCTGGAGCCCGCGGACGTCGGCACCACCGGCAGCAGCCTGGAGGGCTTCGACCTCTCCGCCAAGGGAGACCTGCGCGCGGGAAATGGCCACGTGCTGGAGGGCAGCGCCTCCTTCACGCGGCGCACGCAGCGCGGCGTGGACCTGGGCGTCGCGGGCGCCATCTTCGACCGCGCGAGCCGCGATGACTCCATCTCCGCGCGGGTGGCTCCGTCCTGGCGCCTGGGCGACTACGCGACGCTCCGCGCGGACGGGGCCTATACCTGGTTCAACCGCCGCTACCTGCGCGACCAGCGCCGCTCGTCCGCGCTGGACACCGTGGAGGACACGCGCGACCAGCAGGCCCGGTTCGGGGCGCAGCTCGACGCAAGGCCCGGAGAGCGCCACGCGCTCGTGGTGGGCGCGGAGCTGCTGGGCGAGTGGCTCTCCTCGGACCGGCTGGACACGGGCCGCGGCCGGCGCAGCCGCGCCTCCGTGTACGCGCAGGACAGCTGGACGGTGCTCGAAGGGCCCCGGCTCGTCATCGTCCCGAGCGCGCGCGTGGACACGGACACGCAGTTCGGCTCCGCCGTCACACCCCGGGTGGCGCTGCGCCTGGACCCGCTGCGCTGGCTCACGCTGCGCGGCGGCTACGGCTGGGGCTACCGCGCGCCCGGCTTCCAGGAGCTGCTGCTCGACTTCGAGAACCCCAGCGTCGGCTACGCCGTGCGCGGCAACCCGGACCTCCAGCCGGAGCGCTCGCGCAGCGTGACGCTGTCCGCCGAGGTGCGGCCCTCCGCGTCGTCGCTGTTCTGGGCGAGCGCCTTCCAGCACTCGCTGCGGGACATGATTGGCATCACGCTCCAGCAAGGCGGCGAGTCGACGCTCTACAGCTACGTCAACGTGGCCCGCGCGAGCATCCGCGGCGGCGAGCTGGGCGTGCGGCAGCGCCTTCCCTGGCGACTCTCCGCGGAGCTGGCCTACACGCTCACCGACGGTCGCTCCGAGGAGACGGACCGCCCGCTGGAGGGACAGGCCCGCCACCGGCTCACGGCGCAGGCCACCTGGCGTCACCGCGAGTCGGGAGTGGACGCCTGGGTGCGCGGCGCGCTCGTGGGCCGCCGGCCCTTCTACCCGGACACGAACGGAGACGGCGAGGTGGAGCCGTACGACGCGCGCCCCTACGTCACCGTGGATGCCCGTGTCGGCTGGCGGCTGCGCGAGGAGCTCCAGCTCTTCGTGCTGGGCACGAACCTCGCGGACGCCGGCAATCCCACCGACCTGCCCATTCCTCCCCGCACCTTCCAGGCCGGGCTCTCCGCCCGGCTGTGATGTCTCAATCCCTACCTGAAGGAGTCCTCATGTTCCGCTTCTCCCTTCGCTCTCGCACCGCCTCGGCCCTGCTGCTCGCGAGC
Source organism: Pyxidicoccus fallax (assembly GCF_012933655.1). Taxonomy (GTDB): domain Bacteria; phylum Myxococcota; class Myxococcia; order Myxococcales; family Myxococcaceae; genus Myxococcus; species Myxococcus fallax. The sequence goes on from NZ_JABBJJ010000026.1 coordinate 16,827, forward strand.
TTCCTGTCAGCGTGTGGTGACGACCTCGAGCCGCGGCCCGGCGACGAGCCCCCCCTTGAGGAGGAGCCCACGCCCCAGCAGCCCGAGACGCCGAACGCCATCCGGCCGGAGAACGGCACCCACGTGCGCCACCAGGACAACGGCGACGGCTCGTTCACCACCACCGTCGACGCGTCGGGCCGGACGGATTGGATTGGCCTGGACCTGGACCTCGGCAAGCAGGTGAGCGCGACGGAGGATGCCGTCTGGGACCTGGCCTTCCAGCGCTTCGGCATCCGCTCGCGCGGCGGCGTGAGCGGCACGGGTGGGGTGGAAGTGGCGGTGCTCGCCGACAAGAAGTTCGCGGAGGTGACCCAGGCGCCCGCGAGCGGCTACGCCACCGACGCGGCGGACGGCGCCGACACGGGCGAGGACCCGGACACCGTCTTCCAGGCCGGTGACGGCTGGTACGCCTACGACATGACGACGCACAAGCTCACCGCGCGCCCACGCATCTACGTGGTGCGCTCGGACGCCCGCGCGTACTTCAAGGTGGAGATGCTCTCCTACTACGACGACGCCGGCTCGCCCGCGGTGCTGAAGCTGCGCTGGGCGAAGGTGGCCGCTCCTGTCTCCCCCTGACTCCGCGACGCCCAAGGTGCCCCTCATGATGCAACAGCCTTCCTTCTCCGGCGTGGCGCCCGAGCCCGCCGTCCTCCGTCAGCGCTGGCAGGCGCTGCGGCAGTCCCAGCCCCGCACCCGAATCCGCGATGCCGCCGAACAGCTCGGCGTGAGCGAGGCACAGTTGCTCGCCACGGGGCTCGGCCAGGACGCCGTCCGACTGGAACTGCGCTTCGACGTGCTCCTGCCGCGGATGGAGTCGCTGGGCCGGGTGATGTCGCTCACCCGCAACGCGCACGCGGTCCACGAGAAGCGGGGCACCTGGCGCAACGTGGAGCTGAATGGCGCGCGGGCCCTGGTGCTGGATGAGGACATCGACCTGCGCCTCTTCCTGTCGCGCTGGCGCTTCGGCTTCGCCCTGCGCGAGCCGATGGAGGACGGCATCCGGCGCAGCCTCCACTTCTTCGATGCCACGGGCACCGCCGTCCACAAGGTCTTCCTGGAGGACCCGACGGGCACGGCGGCGTTCGAGGCGCTGGTCTCCAAGCTCGCCCATGAGGACCAGACTCCGGCGTTGGCGGTGGAGGCGGCCCCGCCGGTGGCCGTGCCCCGGCCGGACGACCAGGTCGACGGAGAGGGGCTGCGCGCCGGCTGGCGGGCGCTGCAGGACACGCATGAGTTCTTCTCACTCCTCCAGCGCTTCGACGTTGCACGCACCCAGGCACTGAGGCTTGCGGGCCGAGAGCTGGCCCGACCCGTGGCGCTCGAGTCCCTGAGCTGGGTGCTGGAGCGGGTGTCGGCGTCCGGGCTGCCCATCATGGTGTTCGTCGGCAACCCCGGGGCCATCCAGATCCACACCGGGCCGGTGCACACGGTGCGTCCCATGGGGCCGTGGCTGAACGTGCTGGACCGGGGCTTCAACCTGCACGTGCGCGGAGACCACATCCACTCCGCCTGGGTCGTGCACAAGCCCACGCGGGATGGCGTGGTCACCTCGCTGGAGGTGTTCGACGCGGCGGGCGAGAACATCGCGCTCGTCTTCGGCCAGCGGAAGCCGGGCAAGCCCGAGCTGCCGGAATGGACGGCGCTGATGCGCGAGCTGATGGAGGCACTGCCCGCGCCGGAGGTGCGCCCATGAACCGCGCGCCACGGATGTCCTGGCTCGTCGCCGCCGTGATGATGGCGGCCTCCGCGCACGCGCAAGGTCCAGGCGTCGCGCCCATGAAGGAACCTGGCGCCATGCTCGCGAAGGGGTCCGGCACCGCGCCCGCGAGCGGCCCCGGCGGCGCAGCCGGGAAACAGCCCGTTGTCGCTCCCCGGTTGGTGACGGTGGGACCGGCCGTCACCGAGACCGTCTTCGCGCTGGGCGCGGGGGCTCAGGTCGTCGGCGTGGATGACACGAGCCTGACCCTCCAGGCCGCGGCTGGCGCACCCAAGGTGGGCTACCTGCGAGCCCTCTCGGCGGAGGCCGTACTCGCCACGGGGGCCACGCAGGTGCTGGTCTCCGAGGAGGCGGGGCCTCCGAACGTGCTGGAGCAACTGAAGACCTCCGGCGTGGAGGTGGTGGTACTGCCCAACGCGCCCACCGTGGAGGCGTCACGGCAGCGCATCCGGACCCTGGCCGATCGGCTCGGCAGGCGCGAGCAGGGCGCGGCGCTCATCGCGGAGCTGGACAAGGACCTGGAGCGTGCCGCCGCGCGCGTGTCCGCGATGAAGGACGGGAAGCGGCCTCGCATCCTGGCGCTCTACGCGCGGGGAGGCGGTGTCCTCATGGTGGCGGGCACCGAGACGCCTTCCGACGCGCTCATCCGGCTCGCGGGCGGGGTGAATGCCGTGTCCCGCTTCACGGGCCACAAGCCGCTGACGGCGGAGGCAGTGGTCGAGGCCGCGCCGGACATCGTCCTGCTTCCCGCCAGCTCGGCGACCACGCTGGGCGGCGCGGAGGGACTGAAGGGCGTGCCGGGCCTGTCCCAGGTGCGCGGCTGGCGGCTCGTCACGGTGGAGGACGTCCATTTCATGTCGCTGGGCCCCTCCGTGGGCAAGGTCGTGGCGAGAGTTCAGGACGGGCTCGCCATGCCGAAAGGGAGCGGGCGATGAAGGTGGGCAGGCATCGTTCAGACACTCGTTCCTTCCGTGCGCGGAGCGGTGGGACGGCGGGATGGGCGATGCCTGCCCACTGGCAGTCGTCCGCACCCACGAGGAGTGAGCGATGAGCACCTCGGGAATCGCTCCCGTGTCCGCCAGCTTCCCCGGGCGGAGCGAGGTCCGGCGCCCCGCGCCGCGCGCGTGGATGCTCCTGACGCTGTTGCTCGCGGTGGTGGCGCTGGCCTCGCTGGCCCTGGGCGCGGTCAGTGTGCCGCCCTCGGCGCTGGTGGGCAGCCTGCTGAAGGCGCTGGGACTGGAGGCCGGACAGACGCTCTCACCGGCACAGGAGGCGGTGCTCCTGTCCATCCGGCTGCCGCGCGTGGTGCTCGGCGTCATGGTCGGCGCGGTGCTGGCCACGTGTGGCGCCGCGCTCCAGGCGCTGTTCCGCAACCCGCTCGTCGAGCCCGGCCTCCTGGGCACCTCCAGCGGCGCGGCCCTGGGCGCGGTCGCGGCCATCGTCCTCGACGTGGCCCTGGACGCGCGGCTCGGCGGGCTGCGCGCATTGGCCGTCCCGGTCTCCGCCTTCGTGGGCGCGCTGGGGGCCACGCTGCTGGCGCAGCGCCTGGGCCGTGGTGAGGGACGCACGGAGACCGCGCGCATCCTCCTCGCGGGCGTCGCGGTGAGCGCGGGCGCGAGCGCCGGCATCGGCCTGCTCACGCAGCTCGCCACGGACGCGCAGCTGCGCTCCATCACCTTCTGGAGCTGGGGCAGCCTGGGCGGCGCTTCCTGGGAGGTGGTGGCGGTCGCCGCGGCGCCGCTCACCGTGGCGCTGGTGCTGCTGTTGCGCGAGGCCCGGGCCCTCAACCTGCTGCTGCTCGGAGAGCGCGAGGCGTGGCACCTGGGCGTGGACGTGGAGCGGCTCAAGCGCCGGCTCATCCTCGCCGCGGCCCTCGGTGTCGGGGCGGCGGTGTCCGCCACCGGCATCATCGGCTTCGTGGGGCTGCTCGTGCCGGCGCTGCTGCGGCTCGCGTTGGGGCCGGACCACCGGCGGCTGCTCGGTGCCTCCGCGCTGCTCGGTGCGTCGCTGCTCGTGGCCGCGGACCTGGTGGCGCGCACGGCGGCGGTTCCCGCGGAGCTGCCCGTCGGCGCGCTGACGTCGGTGCTGGGCGTGCCCGTCTTCATCGGACTGCTGGCGCGAAGGAGGACCGTATGAGTCTGAGCGCGAATGGCGTGGAGGTCTGGCGTGGCCGGGGCCGGACGCTCGGCCCCGTGGACCTCGTGCTCCAGCCCGGCGAGGTGCTCGCCGTCGTGGGACCGAATGGCGCCGGCAAGTCCACGCTCCTCTCGGCGCTCGCGGGGGAGCTGCGCCTCGGGGCCGGGGATGTGCTGCTGGAGGGCCTTCCCCTGGACCGCTGGCAGCCGCGTGAGCGGGCCCGACGGCTCGCCGTGCTTCCCCAGGAGTCCTCGCTGGGCTTCAGCTTCACGGCCCTGGAGGTGGCGCTCCTCGGACGCAGTCCCCACGCTCGAAGGAGGGAGAGTGGCGCCGACCTGGAGGCGGCCTACGTGGCGTTGGAGGCCACGGACACGCGGCACCTCGCCTCCCGGCCGTACCCCACGCTGTCGGGCGGAGAGAAGCAGCGGGTGCAGCTCGCGCGCGTGCTGGCCCAGCTCTCCGCGCCGCTGGAGCAGGGGCATCGCTACCTCCTGCTCGACGAGCCCACCGCCAGCCTGGACCTCGCCCACCAGCACCTCATCCTCGAAGCCGCGGGACGCTTCGCCCGCGAGGGGGGTGCCGTGCTCGCGGTGCTGCATGACCTGAACCTCGCCGCGCGGCACGCGCACCGGCTGGCGCTGCTCGCCGGTGGGCGCGTGGTGGAGCAGGGGACTCCCGAGCAGGTGCTGCGTCCGGACCTCATCGCCGAAACGTTCGGCCTCGACGTCGTCATCGCCGAGTGGCCCGGAGTGCCCGGCCCGTGGGTCCTCCCGGCGAGACGGACGGACCTGTCGAGCTGAGTGGCGAATCGTTTCAGCCCACTCACCGTGGGACGGTGCCCGCGTTGTCACCCCTCCAAGGTGCGCGGGCCCGTCCCCGGTGGGCGCGGGCGCGGACTTCAGCGGCGGCGCAGCGCGACGGGCGCGGGGGCCGCGACGCCCACCGGCGTGGACGCGGCCTCCGGCTGGCGCGGCTCCGGACGGGTCGTGGCGGCGGGCTCCAGCGACCAGCCCGTCTTCAGCCCCACCACGAACCAGGCGAGGAAGCCCACGCCCAGGGCGAACACCGTGTCACCCGGCGCGCGCAGCCAGCGCAGCGTGTCCATCAGCGGCGTCTGGAGGAACTCCGCGCTGCGCGCCCACCACGTGCCCTGCTCGATGGCCGCCTGCGTCTGGAGGATGCCGATGGGCAGCATGGACAGCACCACCATCAGCACCAGGCCGCCGTTGAGGCACCAGAAGCTCCAGGCCAGCGTGCGCGTGCGCCACCGCGCCTCCGGGGCCGCCATCCGCAGCGTAAAGAGCATCAGCGCGATGCCCAGCATCCCGTACACGCCGAACAGCGCGGTGTGGCCGTGCACCGGCGTCAGGTTGAGGCCCTGCATGAAGTACAGCGCCACCGGCGGGTTGATGAGGAAGCCGAACACGCCCGCGCCCACGAGATTCCAGAAGGCCACCGCCACGAAGTAGAGGATGGGCCAGCGGTAGCGCTCCATCCACCCGCTCATCCTCGACAGGCGCAGGTGGCCCCACACCTCTCGGCCCACCAGCACCAGCGGCACCACCTCCAGCGCGCTGAACGTGGCGCCCAGCCCCAGCGCCGACGACGGCGTGCCGGAGAAGTACAGGTGGTGGAACGTGCCGATGATGCCGCCCGCCAGGAAGATGATGGTGGAGAAGAGCACCACCGGCGTGGCCACCTTTGCCGACAGCACGCCCAGCCGCACGAAGAGGAACGCCATCACCACCGTGGCGAACACCTCGAAGAAGCCCTCCACCCACAGGTGCACCACCCACCAGCGCCAGTACTCCACCATGCCCAGGTGGCTGCGCTGCCCGTACATCAGCCCCGCGCCGTAGAACGACGCGATGGCCAGCGACGACAGGACGAACAGGAGGATGAGAGGCCGGTTCTCCGACGGCTTCTTCAGCGCGGGCCAGATGGAGCGCGCCGTGAGGAACAGCCAGACGAAGAGCCCCACGAAGAGGAAGATCTGCCAGAAGCGGCCCAGGTCCACGTACTCGTAGCCCTGGTGACCGAACCAGAACCACAGGTCCCCGCCCAGCCGCTGCTGCACGCTGGCCCACTGGCCCACCATGGCGCCCGCCACGATGATGACGAGGCACACGAAGAGGAAGTTGACGCCGAAGCGCTGGAAGCGCGGCTCCACGCCGCTCACCGCCGGGCCCACGAACAGGCCCGTGGCCAGCCACGCCGTCGCAATCCAGAAGATGCCCAGCTGCGTGTGCCAGCTGCGCGTCACCGCGTACGGCAGGTACTTCGCCAGCGGCACACCATAGAAGCCGTCACCCTCCACGCCGAAGTGCGCGGTGATGCCGCCCAGCGCCACCTGCACCAGCATCAGCGCCACCACCACCAGGAAGTACTTGCCCGTGGCGCGCTGGCTCGGCGTCAGCACCATGCCCAGGAACGGGTCCTTCGCGGGCGGCGTCTCCTCGGGCTCCTCCGCCTTGCGGCTCACGTACCAGACGAGCGCGCCCACCGCGGCGAGCAGCAGCACCACGGAGATGAACGTCCACAGGTACGCGGCCGTCGTGGGGACGTTGCCCACCAGCGGCTCGTGCGGCCAGTTCTGCGTGTAGCTCACCGTGTCGCCGGGCCGGTTCGTGGACGCCACCCAGCTCGTCCACCAGAAGAAGGCATTGAGGTCCTTCAGCTTCGCGGCGTCCGTCAGCGCGCCCTCGGGGATGGCGTAGGCCTGCCGCCCCTTCGAGAAGACGTCCGTGTAGTGCGCGGCGTTGGAGCCGTACGCCTGGGCACGCAGCGGGTCCACCATCACCGTGCCCGTGGCCGCGTCATATGTATTGGTGCGAATCATCCCCTGCAGGCGCGTGCGCAGCGCGGCCTGGCGCTCGGCCGGGGCGGCCTCGTAACTGGCGAGCCCCTCCGCGCGGGCCCACGCGTCGAGGATGAAGAGGCTCTCGCGGTGCAGCCAGTCCGCGCTCCAGTCCGGCGCCACGTACGCGCCGTGGCCCCAGATGGAGCCCACCTGCTGCCCACCGATGGACTGCCACACATTCTGGCCGCGCTGGATGGCTGCTCCCTCGATGAGGAGGGTGCCGTCCGGTGTGCTCACCCGCTCGGGGATGGGCGGCAGCGTCCGGGAGATGTGCACGCCCTCCCGTCCGAGGACGAAGAACGAAGCAAGCATGACGGCGCCCAAGAGGGCCCACAGCTTCTTGTGTTTCATGGAATCGGCTCCTGCGGAGGGGTGTCGCGGTGAGGCTTCGCTTCACCCCTTGAGCAAGCGCCGTTCCACGCGCGCCTCCTCCCAGCTCACCCGCACGGAGCCGCAGTCCGTGCGGCCAGAACCCCCGTGACGCGCAAAACATGCATCGATAATGCATGTTTCAGGGCCGCTCCAGGCGAGACGTGTCCTGGCACGCCTGTCGCAGCAGGGGCTCGTGTCGGGTCGGCTCGGATTGGGAGGTCCACGATGTGGGGCAACGCCATACGAAGACAGGGATGGGCCGTGGTGCTCGCGGCCAGCGCCGCCTGGGGCGGCATCGCATGTACCGAGAAGGAAGCCGCGTCCCCGACGGGCTCCGGGACGGCCGTGGCGGCCGCATCCGCGGGAGGCGGTGAGGCGCTCACCCCCGCCGTCCGCAAGGAGGCGGAGGAGGTCTTCAACTCGCGCTGCTCGGTGTGTCACGGCCCCCGGGGCGCGGGAGATGGCCCGGCGTCCAAGGGCCTCACGCCGCCTCCGCGCAACTTCCAGGACACGGACTGGCAAGGCGAGGTGAGCGACGAGCACATCGAGAAAATCATCGCGTACGGCGGCGGCGCGGTCGGCCGCAGCCCGGCGATGCCACCCAACCCGGACCTGGCGGACAAGCCCGTGGTGCGTGGGCTGCGCGAGCACATCCGAGGGCTCGCGGCGAAGTAGCCGCGCGCACCCGAGCAGGAGCGAGGGCAGGGCCATGAAGACATCGACAGCGAAGTGGATGTGCGGCGCCGCGATGCTGCTGGCGCTGGGGTGCAACGGCTCCAACGGTGGCGGCGCGAGCGCGACGGGCTCGGCCTCCGCGAGCCTGGGCGGCAGCGGGCTGCGCGACATGATGGAGAAGCGCGGCCTGTCCGAGGCGGACGTGGTGGCCGCGCTCAAGACGTACACGCCCACGGGCAAGCACGACGAGTACTACCTGTTCGCCTCGGGCGGGCACGGAGGCAACCTCATCGTCATGGGGGTGCCGAGCATGCGCATCCTCAAATACATCGGCGTCTTCACGCCCGAGCCCTGGCAGGGCTACGGCTATGGAGACCAGACGAACGCGCTGCTGAAGCAGGGCAGCCGCGACGGGAAGATGCTCACCTGGGGGGACATGCACCACCCGGCGCTCTCCGAGACGAAGGGCGACTACGACGGTGAGTACATCTTCGTCAACGACAAGGCCAACCCTCGCATCGCGGTGGTGTCGCTGAAGGACTTCGCCACCACGCAGATTGTCGCCAGCGAGCTCATCGAGAGTGAGCACGGCGCCACCTTCGTCACCCCCGACACCGAGTACGTCATCGAGACGAGCCAGTACCCCACGCCGCTGGGAGGCCGGTTCGCGGACGTGAAGCAGTTCAATGACGAGTACCGGGGCGCGGTCATCTTCTGGAAGTTCGACCGCGCGAAGGGCCGTCTCGTCCCCGAGGAGTCGTGGGCCATGGAGCTGCCGCCGTACATGCAGGACCTGGCGGACGCGGGGAAGCTGGCGAGCGACGGCTACATCTTCATCAACTCCATCAACACCGAGCGCGCCTACGGCGGCAACATGGAGGGCAACCCGCCGCTGGAGTCGGGCGTGTCGCAGAACGACATGGACTACCTCCACGTCATTCCCTGGCGGAAGGCGGAGGCGGTGGTGAAGGCGGGGAAGACGGAGACCATCGCCGGCATGCGCGTCATCCCGCTGGAGACGGCGGTGGCGGAGGGGCTGCTGTACTTCGTGCCCGAGCCGAAGAGTCCACACGGCGTGGACGTCAGCCCGGACGGTCAGGACATCATCGTCGGCGGCAAGCTGGACACGCACGCCACCGTCTTCAGCATCGAGAAGATCAAGGCGCTCATCTCCGCCGGGACGGTGGCGGGGAAGGACCCGTATGGCGTGCCCATCCTCCCGTTCCAGGAGGCCATCCGCGGCCAGTGTGAAATCGGCCTCGGGCCCCTGCACACGCAATTCGACAACGAGGGCTACGCGTACACGTCCGTCTTCATCGAGTCGAAGGTCGCGAAGTGGTCGCTCAAGGACCTGAAGCTCGTGGACAAGCTGCCCACGCACTACAACATCGGCCACCTGGCGGCGGCCGAGGGAGACACCGTCTCTCCCGACGGGAAGTTCCTGGTGGCCATGAACAAGTGGGCCATCGACCGCTTCGCGCCCGTGGGCCCGCTGCTGCCGCAGAACTTCCAGCTCGTGGACACCACGGGGCAGAAGATGCAGCTGCTCTACGACAGCCCCATTCCGCTGGGTGAGCCGCACTACGCGCAGATGATCAAGGCGGACAAAATCAAGGCCGTCGACATCTACAAGCCCGCGGGCATCAACGCCCTGACGCACCAGAAGGACGAGCACGCGGTGGAGGGCGGCAAGGAGCGCGTGGTGCGCGCGGCGGATGGCGTCCACGTCTACATGACGGCGGTGCGCAGCCACTTCACGCCGGACATCGTCCGCGTGAAGGAGGGAGACACCGTCCACCTGCACATCACCAACATCGAGCAGGCGAAGGACGCCACGCACGGCTTCACCATCGCCTCGCAGAACATCCACCTGAGCCTGGAGCCGGGCAAACACGCCAACGTCACCTTCGTGGCCGACAGGCCGGGCGTGTACCCCATGTACTGCACGGAGTTCTGCTCGGCGCTGCACCTCGAGATGGCGGGTTACTTCCTCGTCGAACCGAAGTGACCCTCCCGGCGCCCGGGAAGGATCCACCCCCCGTCCCGGGCGCCATCTTTTCCCCTGTGTCCCCACGCCCATGGCCCTTCCGCTCCACATCGCCGCGCGTGCCGTGCTCACCGCCGGGCTCGTCCTCGCGGGCTGTGCCCGGCCCGCTGATGGCATCGGGCCCGCGGCGCCCTTCTCCGGCGCTGCTGGAGCCTCAGCGCCTCAGGAAGGTGGGCTTGCGATGCATCCCGCCGAAAGGTCGCCGCACGCTCCCTCCGTAGGAGAGCACCAGGGCGGTGGGCTCGCGGCACCGCTCACCGGCAGTGCCCGGTCCTCGCACTCCAGCGAAGAGCACAAGGGCAGGGGGCTCGCGATGCCGGTGGCAGGCAGTACCCGGTCTTCGCACTCCAGCGGAGAGCGTCAGCCTGCCGTGCTCGCAACGCCCGCTCGGCCCGACAGTTGCCGCGCGGTGGAGGCGAGCACGGCCGTGCAGCCGCTGCTCGACGCGGCTCGGGCAGGGGATGCGCTCTGCCTCGCGCCGGGCACGTACCCCGGTCCGGTGCGCATTCCCGCGCGCGTCACGCTGTGGGGACCTCGTGACGCGGTGGTGCGCTCCTCCGGCGAGGGCACCACGGTGCGGCTGGAAGGGGAGGGCGCCGTGCTGCTGGGCCTCACCGTGGACGGCAGCGGTGGCCGGTTCGACACGCTGGATGCCGCCGTCCACGTCCGCGGGAAGGGCGCCTGGGTGGAAGGCGTCACCGTGCGCAAAGCGGTGTTCGGAATCCTCGTGGAGCGCACGGAGGGCGTCACCGTGCGGGGCAACCACGTCGTGGGCTCGGGCGGCCCGTCTCTGGGGATGCGCGGGGACGCCATCCGGCTCTGGGAGACGAAGCACTCCCAGGTCGAGGACAACGTCGTGGAGGCGGGACGCGACCTCGTGGTCTGGTACTCCAGCCACAACGCCGTGCGCCGCAACACCGTCATCGGCGGCCGGTACGGCACCCACTTCATGCACAGCCACGACAACGTCGTGGAGGACAACCACTACGCGGACAACGAGGTGGGCGTCTTTGTCATGTACAGCCGCGGCATCACCCTGCGACGCAACGTCCTCGCGGGAGCCACGGGCGCGGCCGGCATCGGCCTGGGGCTGAAGGAGAGCGGCAACGTCACCGCGGAGGACAACCTCCTGGTGCGCAACACCGTGGGGCTCTACCTGGACACGTCGCCGCTGCAGGAGGGCGACGCCAACGTCTTCGAGCGCAACCACTTCCGCCTGGGCGACGTGGGCGTGGTGTTCCACAGCAGCGAGCGGCGCAACGCCTTCCGGGCCAACAGCTTCCGCGACAACCACGCGCAGGTGCAGGTGGAGGGCGGCGGCGATGCGCTCACCGTGGAGTGGCGCGGCAACGACTTCGATGACTATGCCGGCTACGACCTGGACGCGGACGGAGTCGGGGACGTGCCCTACGAGCTGCGCAGCCTGTCCGGCGACCTGGTGGCCCGCTACCCGGACCTCGCCTTCTTCCGGGGCTCGCCCACGCTGTCGCTGGTGCGCGCCGCCGGCGAATTGCTGCCCCTCTTCGCGCCCAAGCCGGTGCTACGCGACGCCGCGCCGCGCATGGCACCACTGGAACTGGAACTGGAGCCCCGTCATGCGGATTGAGCTGAGAGCGGTACGCAAGCGCTTCGGCGCGGCGGAGGTGCTCAAGGGCATCGACCTGTCAGTGCCCGCCGGGAGGCGCGTGGCCCTCATCGGCCCCAATGGCAGCGGGAAGTCCACGCTGCTGCGCTCGCTGATGGGACTGGTCGAGTGCGAGGGCGAGGTGCGGCTCGACGGGCGCTCGCCCTTCGAGGACCGGCTGGAGGTCGCGCGCCGGCTGGCGTACGTGCCACAGGTAGCGCCGCAGCTCGGCGCCACGGTGCGGGATGTCGTGTCTCTGGTGGCTCGAACACGGGAGCTGGCGCCCGAGGCCATCGTCCGGATTGCCGGGCAGCTGGAGTTGGACGTGGAGGCGCTGCGCGGCCGGCCCTTCCGCGCGCTGTCGGGCGGGATGAAGCAGAAGCTGCTCATCGCCCTCGCGCTCGCGGCGGATGCCAGCTTGCTGGTGATGGACGAACCCACCGCCAGCCTCGATGCCCGGGCGCGCGAGCGTTTCTTCGCGCTGTGCGAGGAGCTGACGCCAGGACGGACCCTGGTCCTGTGCTCGCACCGGCTGGAGGAGCTGCGTCACCTGGCGGGCCACGTGGTGTCGCTGGAGGAGGGGCGCGTCACGTACGACGGGCCCGCGGGTGACTTCCTCTCGGGCCGGGGGCTGGCGGTGGTCGAGGTGGCCACCGGCTCGCGGGAGGCGGAGGGCTGGCTCCAGGCGCGTGGCTTCCGCATGGGGCTGCGCGGCTGGTGGGTGCGCACGCTGTCCCAGGCGGAAACGCGCGCACTGCTGCCCGAGCTGGCACGAGAGCTGGGTCCCCGGATGAGCGACTTGCGCGTGCGAGACGTCGAGACGGTGGAGGTGCCCCACGGGGGTGGCACCCCGGCGTACGGGATGGTGGCTGATGCGCGAGCCGCGGGCCGGCTGAGCGCTCCGCGCGTGCGGGACGTGGAGACGGTGGAGGTGTCCCATGGTGGCAACTAGGAGGAGCCCGCGACGGCGAACCCCGGAGACCGTGGTGTGGCTGGCGCACGGGGTGGAACTCCGGATGCTTCACCTGCGCGTCAGGAACCCGGAGCGGGTGGAGGTGTCCCATGGCGACGACTGAGAAGAGCCCCTGGCGATGGCTGGTGCGCGGGGCGGTGGTGTTGGGCCTCGCGTCCGTGCTGGGCCTCGCGCTCGCCTGGACGGAAGGGCTGCCAGAGGGTCCGGTGCCCGTGGCATGGGACCGTGAGGCGTGCGCGCACTGCCGGATGCACGTGGGCGAGCCCGCCTTCGCGGCGCAGCTCCAGCTCGCGGATGGACGGGTGCTGAACTTCGACGACCCGGGATGCCTGCTGCGCTACGAGGCCGAGAAGCGGCCCGCGGTGCACGCGGCGTGGTTCCACCACGTGCGGGAGGACCGGTGGATTCCAGGGGCACAGGTGGCCTTCGTGCCGGTGAGCCCCACGCCGATGGGCTACGGCGTGGGCGCGGTGGAGGCCGGGGCCCCCGGGGCCCGCGCGCCCGCGGAAGTGCTGGCCGGGATGGTCGGCTCGCGAGAGGTGACGCCATGACGTCGCTCGCGCGAGAGGTCGCCTCGGTGGCGCGGATGGACCTCGCGGAGGTGCTGCGCTCGCGGTGGATGGTGTTCTGTGGCGCCGTGTACGCGCTGCTGGCCGGAGCCTTCGTGCTGGTGGGAATGCGGGAGTCCTCGCTCCTGGGCTTCTCCGGCATGGGCCGGGTGTTGCTGTCCTTCTGTCACGCGCTGGTGCTGCTGCTGCCGCTGCTGGCGCTCACCGCGACAGGGCAGGTGGTGAACCGGGCGCGCGAGGACGGCACGCTGGAGCTGCTCTTCAGCCTGCCCGTGCGGCGGGGGGCCTTCTTCGTCGCGGTGAGCATGGTGCGCTACGCGGCGCTGGTGGTGCCGCTGGTGGTGCTGATGGTGGCCATGGCCGTGCTGGGACGGCTTGGCTTCGGGCAGGAGGTGCCCTGGGGCTTCCTGTGGCGGGCGCTGGCGGTGAGCGCCGCGTTGCTGCTGGCCTTCGTGGGGCTGGGCATCGCGGTGAGCACGCTGGTGCGCAGCCAGGCACGGGCGATGATCTGGCTGCTCACGCTGTGGGCCCTGGGCGTGGCGCTCATCGACTTCGGGCTCGTGGGGTTGATGCTCCAGTGGCGGCTGGACCCCCGGACGGTGTTCCTGCTGGCCGCCCTCAACCCGGTGCAGGCGGCGCGCATGGCGCTCCTGTCGGGAGTGACGCCGGACCTGGCGGTGCTCGGGCCGGTGGGCTTCTTCCTCGCGCACCGCCTGGGTGGCGCGGGGCTGTTCGCGGTGGGGACGCTCTGGCCCGTGGCGGTGGGGCTCGGGGCGTGGGCCCACGCGCTGCGCCGCTTCCAGCGGAGTGACCTCGTCTGACCCACGGTGAGGAGAACGCGATGAATCAGCCGCTCCGGAAGTTCTACGCATTCCTCGACCAGCCGCTCTTCCCCCGGGCCCGCGCGGCGCTCGCGCTGCTCGTCGTCCCGCTGCTGCTCACCTTCACGGCGCCGCTGTGGCGCATCGACCTGAGCGCGCCGCAGTACCCGGATGGGCTCACCATGGACATCTGGTCCTACAAGCTGGAGGGCGGCGGGGACGGCCAGCACATCCAGGAAATCAACACCCTCAACCACTACATCGGCATGCGCCCCATCGACCGCGCGGCGCTGTCCGACCTGGACTGGCTCCCCTTCGCCGTGGGCGGGCTGGTGCTGCTGGCGCTGCGCGTGGCGGCGCTCGGCAACGTGCGCTCGCTGCTGGACCTGTCCGTCCTCACCGCCTACGTGTCCCTCTTCGGGCTGGGGCGCTTCGCCTACAAGCTCTATGTCTTCGGACACGAGCTGTCCCCGCAGGCGCCCGTGAAGGTGGAGCCCTTCATGCCCGCGCTGCTGGGGACGAAGCAGATCGCCAACTTCACCACCGCGAGCTACCCGCTCCTGGGCAGCCTGTACCTGGGCCTCTTCGCCACCGGCGTGGTCGCCCTCACGGCGTGGCACCTGCTCGCGGGGCGGCGGCGCGCGGCGCGCCAGGACGCGTCCCTGCTGTTCCTCCAGGCGTGAGCGGCCGGGGGTTGCGGCCCCGAGAACCTTTGGCGAAGGTGCGGAAGAGGTTCCCCCCATGAGCGCGCCCTTCTCCGACTTCGCCAGCCTGGCCGCCCTCCACCGCGAGCTGGAGGAACAATTCCTCCAGCACCAGGACGCGCTGCTCGACCTCGACCTGTCCCTGGCGGCGGAGCGGCTGGAGCGCTACGAGGCGGCGCTGCGCCTGCACCTGGAGGCGGAGGAGGCGCTGCTGCTGCCCGTCTTCTCGCGCGCGGAGCGCATCCGTGGCGCCTCTCCGGAGCTTTTCACCGGCGAGCATCAGCGGCTGCTGGAGTTCCTCGCGCGCTTCCGCTCGGAGCTGCGTGCGCTGGAGCCGGGCTCCCCGGGCTTGAAGCGCGGCGTGCTGCGGCTGCTGGATGCGGAGACGACCTTCAAGCACCTCTCGCACCACCACGAGCTGCGGGAGGAGACGTACTTCTTCCCCGCGCTGGACCGCGTGACGGACGCGGCGGAGCGGCGCGAGTTGCTCGCGGCCTTCACGGCGCGGGTGACGCGGTAGGGCTACGCGCTCACGCCGGGCGTGGCACCGGGCTCGGCGCCCACGCGGGTGGCCACCTGCGCGGCCCAGACGGGGCTGATGGGGGACACGTCCGTCTGGAGGTCGGCGGGGAGCTGGCCCTGTCCGTCGAGCGTCGCGGTGACCTCGGGCAGCGCGCGCCAGGGGGTCTGCGGCTTCAGGTGGTGGGCTTGATGGTAGCCGGCGTTGAAGAACCAGCGGTTGTAGAAGCGCGACGTGGACGTCACCGCGAGCCGCGAGCGCTCCCTCGCGTCCGCGCCCAGGTGCGCCGCGAGGTTGAGGTAGTGGATGCACGCCTGCGTGACGATGAGCGTGCCCAGCAGCGACAGGCCGAGCGACGGCTGCCACAGCGTCAGCGCCAGCAGCGTGCCGTCCACCACCGCGAAGTCGATGAACAGCTCCACCTTCTGCCCCCGCGTCTTGCACGCGCCCCACACCTTCTTCAGCGTGTCGAGGGGCCACAGCCACGGGGTGAGGGCCCAGCGCACGCAGTAGCGCAGCGCGCCCTCGCCCGGGTGGCGCCGTCCCCAGTCACCGTCGCCGTCGTTGTAGCGGTGGTGGTTGAAGTGGTGGAGGTAGTAGCCGCGATACGCGAAGCCACACGCCAGTCCCAAGGTACGAGACACCAGCCACTTGAGCGCCTTCGGCTTCGCGATGGGCACGTGCATGTGGTTGTGGAGCACGGCGTAGTTCCAGAACATCACCGCCCAGCCGAGCACCATGGACGCCACGCGCGCCGACACGGCCCAACTGCTCCAGAGCGCGACGGTGGCCACCAGCCACAGGGCCCAGAGCGCGTGGACCGCGAGGCTGGGGAGGTCCAGCCGCGGGTCCATCCGCGAGGCGTTCATGTCCGTCCTGTTCATGATGATGACCTGCCTGCCCGGAGGGGAATCGGGCGACTGTAACAATCATGCGGGGCGTGGCGAATGTGCCCCTCGGTTTTCTCCCGCCGCCAGACAGTGACTCCGCGCGTCGTCGTCGTTTCGACACCGTTTGAGAACAAAGGCAGACAAGCAGGCGCGCGAGCATGACCCATGTCGGGTGAAGAACACCCCATGCCTGTCGTAGCGGGCAGGCAGGGAACCCGTGGTCTCCCCGCTCCTGCCGCTCGGCGCGAGGCACGTGCTGTCCTGCCGCGATTCGCGGAGGTTCCCCGACGTTGCGTTTCGACGTGTCGCCGCTGTGGCTGGGGCTGGGCGTGCTGTTTCTCGCGTGTGGACCGGGACGAGGCGACGAGCCCTGCGACGCCGCATGTCCGGAAGGGGACGTGGCCTGCCGCGAGCGGTCCTGTGCCGACACCACCGACGAGGCGGCGCGCGCCGCGAAGGATTGCTCCGAGATGCCCGCGGGCGGCCGGTGTCTGGGCACGCGCGTGGTGGAATGGTGCGAGCTGGGCGTGTTCCTGCGCGAGGACTGCGAGCCGGGCGCGACCTGCGTGGAGGAGGGCGGAGTCGCGCGCTGCGCGGAGGGCACGGCGTGCGTGGAGGGTGTCACGCGCTGCTCGGGCGGTGGATGGGAGCTGTGCACGGACGGGCGCTGGCAATCGCGCGAGTGCGCGGCGGGCTGCGTGGAGGCGAACGGGCGTGGCTGGTGTGGTGAGCCGGGGTCCACGCTGAGCGGCATCGTTCGCTACGCGCGCCGGGGACCGGACGCGGCGTTCCGCGGCTGGACACCGGAAGCGGAGCTGGTGCCGGCGGGAGGGTTCCTCGTCGCGTCCTACCGGGACGAGTCGCTGGTGGACCTCGGCGTGACGGACGCGGAGGGGCGATTCACCGTGCGGGTGCCGGACGGAGTGGCGGAGGAGGACCGCATCGTCGTGTACGCGGCGGGGCGGGGGAGCGGAACCACGGTGACGTACGCGGTGGCGGACCCGGCGCTGTCTGGCGAGCACCGTGTGCCGGCGGTGCCCGGGGCGTCGGCGCGCATCTGGAGCTGGTCCCGCTCTCGCCGGTCGCTGGTGGAGCGGCCGGTGTTCACGATTCATGAGTCGGAGGGCTCGGGCGCCGCGGCCGTGTTCGATGCGCTGCGCGTGGCGTGGCGGCAGTCGAGGGAGCGCTACGGCCGCACGGGGCTGCCGGTGGTGGCGTGGCTCGGCTTCGGCACCACCTGGTCCTGTGGGGCGTGCTTCTCCGCGACACCGGTGACGGCGGCGGGACGGAGGTGGGAGGCGCAGGTGTGGCTCCCCGGTGACACCGACGCGGCGTGGTGGTCCGAAGCCATGGTGCTGCACGAGCTGGGGCACTGGGTGATGTCCAGCCACGGCACCACGCCCAATGAGGGCGGCCCGCACTACATCGGCGTGCCGACCTTCCCCGGGCAGGCGTGGAGCGAGGGCTGGGCCACGTGGTTCAGCGCGGACTCGCGTGGCAGCTCGCGGTACTACGACCGGCAGGGCGGGACGATGTTCTGGGTCGACCTGGAGGCGCGCAAGCCCTCGCTGGGAATGTGGTCCCGGCCGAAGCCGGGGGAGGGGCTGCTCCAGCGCATCGAGGAGAACGAGGTGGCCGCCATCCTCTATCGGCTCGGCAGGGGCACGGCGTCGCGGCAGCCGCTGTACGAGGCCCTCGCCGCTCCGGCGATGAATGCCTCGCCCTGGGCGCGCGGCTATCTGCGGCATCGCTGGCGGATGGAGAACGGGAAGGTGGTGGACGTGCGGGAGACGGAAGACCCCGCGCCGTGCCTCGCGGACTTCCTGGACGCGTTGATGTGCCAGGGCTTCCCGCGCTCGGTGATGGATGCGGCCACCGAGCCCGCCGTGGCGTACCCGTATCCCAGCCATGCGCCCCTGTGCCGGTGAGCAACTGGCGATGGCGCTGACGATGTCTTCCCCGAGGGAGGTCTCTTGCTGTTCGTGACGCGACGGAGAATCGCCGGCGTCGTGCTCGCCCTGGCGCTGGCGGGCGCGCTCTCCGCGGGAGTGGCGTCCGGCGTGGAGCGCGTCCGGGGGAGGATGCGCAAGCGGCCGGAGCCGCCGCCCCCGTTCTCCCAACGGGACAAGGTCGGGGCGCGTGGCGGCGCGGAGGAGGGCGCTCTCCCGCGTGACGCTGTCCGGCGAGGAGCTCCGGAGTCGCTGGCCGCGGACGGGCGGCCTGTTGCACTCGACGCTGCCGGCGTGTCTCGCCCCCGGGGGGAGCGGGAAGGGCGGCCCGCCGCGGTCCGAGCGAAGCCCCTCCCCCAGGCAGTAACGGACGGCGGAGCGCCGGAGGAACTGGAGTCGCACGCGGAAGTCCACGCGCAGGGGGGCCTGGCGGGCCTCACCACGCGCATTCCCGCGCCGATGCGCGTGAGCTGGACGGTGGTGGAGCCTTCCGCCGGGCGCGTGCGCCTGGTGGCGGAGGTGGAGCGGCGCCTGGGCTTCGGGGCTCCCGTGACGGTGCACCTCGCCCTGCCCGCGGACGCGAGGCTCCTCGAGGGGCCGGCGCACTTCACCGTGCCCGAGGGGCAGGGTGGGGACATCCGCGCGGTGTCGTACGTGGTCGCGTTCGGGAAGGAGGCACCGCCCTCCGAGGACCTGGTGCTGGTGGCGCATGCGGAGGGCGCGTCCTTCGGCGCGCACGCGGAGGAGCGCTACGCTTTCGGCCGTGCCCCGTCCTCCGCGCCCCGCCCCGTGCCCGTTGGCCCTGTGTTGCCAGGCTCGGTCATGACGGGTGAGGAGCACGGAACGCCTGACGGCGAGGGTGAAGACCCGGCGCCTTGAGATGGCGTCACGGCTCGGATTCGCGCAAGGACGTGGGGCTCCTCGTCGCGGATGCCGGGCGGCTCATCGCGCGCAAGAAGATCGGCCCCCGCTGACGAGCCTCGCGAGTGTTCCGTGCGGCCTCGTGCTCCCCACGGCCCGCTGTGAGCGACCGGTGCGCGCCCGAGGGCCTCGCACCCTCTGGGGAGGCATTAGGACGTCAGACGCGGCAGGTAGGGTGCCGTCGATGACTTCCATGAGGCACGAAGGGCTGCTGCTGCTGTTCCGCAACCGTCCCGCGCTGGCGGCGGAGCTGCTGCGCGATGCGCTGGGAATCGGACTGCCCGCCTGGTCCGAGGCGCGGGTGGAGTCGGCGGAGCTGACGGAGGTGGTGCCCACCGAGTACCGGGCGGACCTGGTGGTGCTGCTGTGGGAGGGCCGGCCCGTCTTCGCCATCGTGGTGGAGGTGCAGCTTTCGAGGGACGAGGACAAGCACAAGACGTGGCCGCTGTACCTCAGCAGTCTGCGCTCGCGGGTGGACTGCCCCACGGCGCTGCTGGTGGTGGCGCCGGACGCCGCGGTGGCGCGCTGGTGCGCCCGGCCGATTGAGCTGGGGCACCCGGGCTTCGTGCTCAGGCCCCTGGTGGTGGGGCCTGACGCGATACCGGTGCTGACGGACGTGCAGGAGGCGCGAAGAGAGCCGGAGCTGGCGGTGCTGTCGGCGATGGCGCATGGGCAGGGCGAGGTGGGACAGGCGATTGCCCAGGCGGTGATGGGGGCGGTGGTGGGGCTTGAAGGCGAGCGGGTGCGCCTCTACGTTGATTTGGTGGTGTCCTCGCTCAACGAGGCAGCGCGGCACGCCCTGGAGGAACTGATGCGAAGCGGCACCTACGAGTACCAGAGTGAGTTCGCCCGTCGGTACGTGGCCCAGGGCCGCCAGGAAGGGCTCCAGGAGGGTGAGAAGGTGGCCCTGCTGGAGGTGCTCGACGCACGAGGGCTCAAGGTGGATGCCGAGGCACGGCAGAGAATCCAGGAGTGCACCCGGCCCGCCCAGCTCAAGCGTTGGCTGCGCAGGGCGGTGGTGGTGCAGTCCGTCCAAGAACTCTTCGCGCGCGCTCCTGCAGCCAGATCCGCGCCCCGAAGTGTCAAGAAGCGCGGCGGAACCAAGAGCCCCCGCGGCGCTTGAGGCGCCCACCGCTGGGGCGGACTTCTTCTTCTCGTTGAACTCCCCAAAGAGCCCAGAGGGCGTGCCCCTCTGCTACGTGCCGGCGTCGGACGGCTCCGCCACGCAGCGTCCCTCCCGGCACCGGGGCTCGAAGGAGGGAACGCCGCAGCTGCCGCTGCTGATGCAGACGGGGGACGTGGTGCAGTAGCGCAGGAGTTCCTCGGCGGCCTTCGCCTCGAAGTCCTCGCGGCCGGTCCGGTTCACCATCGCCGGGGGGCACTCCCCGTAACCCGCGCAGCGGCCATCCACTTCGGCCGCCACGCAGTCACTGTCCTGCTCGCATTGGGCCCGAGCCGCGCGGAGGCTCTCCAGCGCGCAGTACACCGTCTTCAGGCGGGGGCAGTGGTAGTCCTCGTTGGCGCACCCCGGATACGTGTACAGCTGCTGGGGATGAGGCGGGAGGGTGCAGGCGGGCCACTCGGGACTGCTCGGGCACTGCCGCTTGTCCCTGGAGCCCTCCGGGCAGTTCCAGCTCCCGTCCGTGCACACCGGCTCCGTCAGGATGTCCTCACACTTCACGCAGCAGGTGGGCTTCTCGGCCGGCGTGCACTCCGCCTCGACCCGCGGGGGCTCGCCGGGCCCCGCATCCTGCCGTGAGGCGTCTTCCGACGGCTCCGCGCGGCAGCCCAACCACACGCTCCAGAGCATCAACACCAGCAGCTTGCGCATCCGCGTCCCTACCTGGTTGTCGGCCCCGTCGGGGGCATCCTGGCCAAAAAGCGCGCCACCCTACAAGCGGGACGGCAGGCAGTGTCCGGCAGGCGGCGCTACCAGCGGTCCCTTCTGGCACCCTCTCGAAGTCCTCCCATTCGGGTTGCACGCCAGCCGGCTCCGCAGCAGGATTAGACCACTGGTCTAACTACCGGTCTAAACGAGGTGCCCCGATGAGCGTTGATTCAGCGCACGCCCCCACCGAGCGGTGGGCCGCGCACTGGTATGCCGTGGCGCGAGCGTCCTCGCTCGGACCGAAGCGTCCGCTGAGCGTGCAGCGGCTCGGCAGGCGGCTCGTCCTCTGGAGGGACGCGTCGGGAACGGTCCGGTGCGCCGATGCCGCGTGTCCGCACCGCGGGGCGGACCTCGGGCAGGGACGGGTCCTCCAGGGTGAGCTGGAGTGCCTGTACCACGGCTTCCGCTATGACGGCGGTGGCGCCTGCACCCTCACGCCCTGCGAGGGCCGCGACGCCAGGCCCTCGCGGGCCCTGTGCCTGCGCCTCCACCCCGTCCGCGAGGCGCACGGCTTCATCTGGGCGTTCCTGGGAGGAACACCGCCGGAGACGCCACCGGAGCTGCCATGGATTCCGGGCGCCCCCGAGCCGGACCCGCATGGAGCGGCGACGGAGGTGCTGTGGAACGCGCGGTTCTCCCGGGTGATGGAGGGGATGATGGACCTCCACCACTTCCCGTTCGCGCACCGGCGCTACGCACCAGGGGCGTACACGCGGCTGGACCCGTACGAAGTCGAGGTGAAGGACGGCGTCATCCACACCGTGGGATGGCTGCGCAAGGAGTCTGCCGCGCCCGGGACGGGGATGCGCTTCGAAATCCACATCCGCTATCCCGGCGTGCTCTTCCTGCGCTTCTCGTCCCGGCTCCACGGCGTCGTGGTCTGCACCCCGGCGGACGCCGAGCACACCTGGGTGTCCGCGCGCTTCCACCAGGGCTACGTCCGCCTGCCGGGGCTCGGGTGGCTGGGCTCGTGGCTGGCGCTCGCCTTCGAGTTCCGGTTCATCCAGCCGGATGACTACCGGATGGTCCGCGGCAGCCTGCCGCGCTCCGGCTCGCTGGAGCACGGAGCGCTGGTGCGCGCGGACCGGGGCATCGTCGCCTGGCACCGGCTGCACGAGGCCGCGCTCGGCGGGCGGGGGGACGTCGCCGCCTCCTCCTGATAGAAGCCCTGGACTGCCATGGCCCACCCCCGCTTCAGCAGACTTGCGCCCGAGCGCCAGCAGGCCATCCTCGATGTGGCGGCCGAGGAGTTCGCGGAGCACGGCTTCGACGGCGCGTCCTACAACCGCATCATCGAACGGGCGGGCATCTCCAAGGGCAGCGCCTATTACTACTTCGAGGGCAAGGACGACCTGTACGCCACCGTGCTGGAGACCACGCTGACCGGGCTGGTGGACCGGGTAGGGACGTGGACCCGGCCCGGCGACGCGGCGGACTTCTGGCGCCAGCTCCGGCATGCGTACTTCGGGATGCTCGACTTCGTGATGAGCGACGAGCGCTCCGCGCGACTCATCCGCGGCATGGCCCAGGCGCGCGCGAATCCGAAGCTCCAGGAGGTGTGGCTCCGCTTCGAGGCCCCGCTCAGCACCTGGCTCGGACGCGTGCTCGCGGATGGGCGCAGGGTGGGCGCGGTGCGGAGAGACGTCCCGGAGGACCTGCTCCTGGTGGCCCTGACGGGAATGGCCCAGGCCACCGACTTCTGGCTGCTCGAACGGTGGGAGCGCCAGGGCGCGAACGCCTCGCGGCGGAGCGCGGAGCAGGTGTTCGCCCTCATCCAGGACCTCGCAACCGAGCGCCCCACCGGGAAGGCGCCCCGCGCGAAGAAGTCATGAGCGGAAAGCCGGCTCACCCCACCACGCCCCCCGGGCGGCCCGACGGGGCCACGCGCCGCTCCCGCGCTCCGTCGAGCGCCTACGCCAGGCGCGTGCGGAGTTCCAGCCGGGCCACCATCGCGCTGACCACGGATTTGGAGCTGCTCGAAAACGCGTCCCACCTGCACCAAGCTCACAGGGCGCTGCTCCGGGGAGAGGGTTTCACCTCGACCAGCCTATCCGCGCTGCACGAGCTGTCATGGTAGTGACGGCTCCATCACTGGTCCTTGAAAGAGCGCTCCATGCACGAGCCACGACGTAGAGCGGAGAGTCCGACCTGGAGTCCGGTGGTCAGTGCGCTGCTTGCGCTGGCGGTAGTGTTCAGCGGCTGTGGCACTGACGGACCGCTGCCGGTAGACGACCCTCTCTCCTGGCATCTCCGTAAGGGCACGCTGTCCCAGTCACAGTTCCTGCACCAACGTGCGGCGGAGCAGCAGCGCACACAAAGTGGACTCGGTCCTATCGAGTCATCGCTCGTCGATGTTGACTGGTTCCAGGGCCTGATGGTGCGAGCGGGAGTACCACCTTCGCTGCTTCCAAAGGACGGACGGAAGCTGACGCCAACACAGGCGGCTTCACTGCTGACACGAATGCTGGAAGTGGAGGTGCCGCTACGAGAGTGGGGCCCACGCCGTGTGTCGGCGCACCTGCTGGTGGGCGTGGTTCAGGCCGGCAAGCCGGTATCACGCAAGGAGTTGCACGTACGCATGCGGCGATATGCGAAAACGCTCCTCCTTCGTCCCGACGGCTACCTGGTGAAGGCAACCACGGGCGAGGCGGTCCAGTACGCGGGAGAAGTGCAATTGCGTGACGGCACCCTTCGCGCGGAAGGCTTCGAGGTGGGCCCCTTCTACGCCACGCGCGGCGATGCGTACCTGTACCGGCTGGAGGACGACCTCGGGCACCACCCCGACGCGCGCGTAGCGGGCCGCTACATTCCGGATACGGGCACCGTGGGGCCCGCGGTGGAGGGAGTGGGCCGGGCGGTAGAGGATGTGGTGGACGGCGTGGTGACGCTGGTGTTGGAGCCGGTGGAGAGCATCGCCGGACTGGCGAAGTTGCCAGCGGCGGTGCGGACGCTGATTGAACACAGCCCCGAGTACTGGGAGAAGTACCGCGCACTGCCACACGGCGAGCAGGTACGGCAGGCCTCCAGGTTGCTGACGAACGTGCTGCTGACGTGCGGAACGGCGGGCGCGGGCAGTGCACGCATCGCCTCCGCCGGCAGCCGGCTGGGGCAGTTGGGTGTGCCCGTGCTCTCACTCGCCACCGATGGCACCCTGGCGCTGCGCGCGGTGGCGGTTCCAGCCGGGCGGCTCGTGACGGTTGCTGGCGAGGGTGCCAGTGCCCTGTATGTCCTGCATATGGCCAGCATCGGGTCTGGCGGCGGGAACGGTGGTAATGCAATGCGGCCCTGGCCCCCGCCTCCGCGCGGCCCTGGACGGTGGGAACAGAAGAACGAGGTCATGAAGCCGCCTGCGCGGAAGTACCAGGCCCAGAACACGGGTGCACCGGAAGGCTGGGTCTACCGCATCCGAACCGGCAGTGGCCCCCGGGACTACGTGGACTTCGATGGCTTTGATGACGTCGTACTCCTCGAAACAAAAGGCCCGAACATCGCGAAGTTCATCGATGACGACCTGGAACCCCTCTGGTTCTTCGAGGGGATCGACGGCATCCTCTCGCAGGCAGCAAGGCAGCTCGACGCCGCCAACGGAGTCCCCGTACGGTGGGTTGTCGCGGAGAAGAGATTGGCTGACTATCTCCGCAAGTTGTTCGACACGAACGGCCTCGGAAAGATCGAGGTCATCCACATCCCAGCGCGGCCCTGAGGAGCGCTCCACATGACCGACGGCTACTACGCTGGCGTCTACTGGCCTGCTCGCAAGGAGTCAGCCGAGGCCTGTGCCCGACGTGCGGAGTCCCTCTTCCAGGGTCTTGCCCCCCTGGAACCGACCTGGGCGAATTGGTACGGCACAGACAAAAGTCGTGAGGAAGCACTGGAGCGACGCCTCGCTCCTCACGCATCGACCTTCGAGCAACTCTTCGCGAGCAGGAAACACCAACTGCTCGGTGGCTTCAGTCTTACGGCCTGGAACGGAGAGCCGCAGGGAAGCGCCACGGGAATCCTGCTGCGATGCGGACTGTCCTCCACGAGCGTTGGCAACTCGTGCACGCTCAATCCTCCACGACAAGGTCCTGTTGCCCAGCGGGTCACCACTGCCGAGGTGATGACCCGAGCGCTCCGCACCATGGCACTCGCCTGGGAGCCGGCGTGGGGCGTCGCCACTTCGGATACCCATCGAGCCGAAGTTCTCAAGGCCTCCGAGCCGGGGACCTTCGTCGGCTGGGTCATGTACTTCTCGCGCAGCCAAGGCACGATTCCCGCCCTCCCCGCTCCGGTCCGCGTCGAGTCCGTAGAGGACAAGGGCTCGCTCGTCATCCTCACTCCGGAGCGCTTCACCGCCACCAACGCCGAGCACGTCAGCCTCGCCGCCTCCGTGAGGGAGCTTCTCGACCGGGCCGGGTTGCTGGGTCCGCTTCGCTGACGGACGACCCGCCACCACCGGCCGGGAGCATCGCTCGGGCGGCCCTGTCAGGGGCCCTTCTCCGCCCCTCTGCCCCCTCCCTCTCCTTCTCCTCGGGACCCTGGTACTTCGAGGAGGGTTGCAGCATGATCGGAGGCTCCGTGGGGGAGATTCGCCGCAGGGAGCAGCGCCTCCTCGACGGACCTCCACGCCATGGCCTCCACGCCCACGAAGCCGGCTTCGCCCCGCCCTCCGGACCCCGCGCTCACCGAGCTGCGCGAAGCCTACGAGACAGGCAACCTCGTCATCTTCGCTGGCGCCGGCGTCTCGGCCGCCGCCGGCCTGCCAGGCTGGAAGCGCCTGGTGGAGCAACTGTCCGAGCATGCCCGCAACCGCGACGCGCTCCCCGCCGCGCTCGACGAGATTGCCGAGCTGACCGCGTCGCGCCAGTACATCGACGCGCTCTCGGCCCTCAAGGCCTGCCTGGGCGGCCCCGAGTTCTACCAGTTCATCGAGCGGCGCCTGAACGACGAGCGCGTGGAGGAGCCTCCGGAGGTGGCTCGCGCCATCGCCGCTCTCGCGCCCAATCTGCGCGCCGTCCTCACCACCAACATCGACCACCTGCTTGAGAAGGCCTTCGCCGGCCGGTGGCCCACCCTGGCGCGCGCCACGGGGGACATCGCCCACCGCAAGCGCTTCATCCTCAAGCTGCACGGCACGCTGCTGGACCGCTCGGGCTGGGTCTTCACCCGCGAGGAGTATGACCGCGCGATGTTCGCCGACGCGAACCTCCGGGACGCCTTCACGGCCTTCTTCCACGCCGTGCCCCTGCTGTTCGTGGGCTACGGCCTGGCCGATGATGACTTCGACCTGCACCTGGGCCGCGTTCGTGCCTTCGCGGGGGCCCAGCCTCCGCGCCACTTCGCCCTCGTCGCGGCCGACACCGTCACGCCGTACCGGCGCAAGAAGCTGGAGGACGCAGGCGTGCGGCTCATCCCCTACGACAACCCGGATGGCCGGCACACCGCGGTCGTGGAGATTCTCCGTCAGCTCGCCCTACCCTCCGTTGCTCGCGGCGGCAGCGGCAGCGCACGGGCCCGACCGTTCTCCTCCGCGGACGCGCTGGGGGTGCTCGCCAGCGAGGGGCTCGAGTTCACCCCGGAGCCTCCTCGTGGGTCCGCGTCCGCGCGGCAGGTGGAGCTGCTGCTTCGGGTCCTGCGCTGCCTGGGCGTGCCGGGCTCGGCCATCGGGCTGGGGCCCCGCGCCGAGGGGGCGTCGCGCCCAGAGGGAGGACTCGCCGCCGCCCTCACGCTTCCTCCAAGCGGGGGCTTCGCGCTCTACGTCGCGGCCGAGTCGCTGGACGCCTCCGCCCGGGCGCGGCTTTCCGAGCTGTCCACCCGGCTGGGCCCGAGGGGGGGCTCCGTGCGGGTCTTCGGGAAGACGATGCCGGAGGAGTCGCTCGCGGCGGGGATGGAGCGCCTGGGGCTACGAGAGTCGCTGGATCCACTGGCGCGCGACGCGTTTCGGACCCACGCCCAGCGCTGCCTCGCGGCCTGGACGGACGCGGATGAGCAGGGCTTCGTCGCCACCCGGGCCCGGCTCCAGTCCACGGGCGAGGTGCTGTCAGTCTCCGACGCGCTGGACCGGGCGCTGGCCGAGCGCGGGCGGGCGCTCGTGCTGGGGGACTTTGGGACGGGAAAGTCCACGCATCTCCGCCGCCGCGCCGCGCTCATGGCCAAGGCCGTGCTGGAGGGGACCGAGGGGGCCGCGGCGCCCATGCTCCTGCCGCTGCGAGGCATGGCGCTGGATCTGGACTCGCTCGCGGCGGCGCACCTGCCGGGGCTGACGGGAGACGTCTTCCGACTGGCCGTCGAGCTGGGAATCGCGGTTCCGCTCTTCGACGGGCTGGACGAGATGCGGCTCACCCCGGAGCAGCTCGATGGGGCCCTGGAGGTGTTGCTGGGCGCGTTCTCGTCGGATGAGGCGCGCGGTGTGGTGACCTCGCGCAAGACGCTCTTCCCGGACCTGGAGCGTTTCCGGGAGCGACGGCCGGGGGCCCTGGCCTCGCTGGCGCTCATCGAGCTGGAGCAGTTGGACCGGTCCGAGGTCATGGAGTTCGTGTCACGGCACACCCCATCCGATGAAGAAAAGGGTCGTGTGCTGGAGAAGATTCGCGGCACCCATGACCTGACGAGCCTCTCCACACGACCGGTGCTGCTGGACCTCATCGTGCGGAGCCGCGAGCGGCTCTCCAGCGGGGAGATGAACGCGACGCGGCTATATGAAGTGGCGGCGGAGGACTGGCTGGAGAGCCGCAAAGAGGGCGAGGGCAGCGTGCCGCGCGAAAAGCGGCTGGCGTTCGCTCGCGCACTGGCGCGAAGTCTCTTCGAGTCGGGCAAAGATAGCGCCAAGTACAACGAAGTATCGAAGCTCGTGCTCGAAGTTTACCGCGAAGAGGCCCTGCTGACCATCAACGAGGCGGTGCAGGAGGTCCGGCTGGCGGTCTTCCTGGCCCATGATGAGGACCACTGGGGCTTCCAGTTCGCCCACCGCTCGTTCCTGGAGTACTTCCTCGCGGTGGATATGTCCGCGCGTCTGGACGAGGGGCACGAGGATGCCCTGGCGCTGCCGCACCTGACACCCGAGGTGGTATCGTTCCTGGTGGGAATCGAAGGCTGGGAGCGCCGCAAGCCATTGCTGCGGCGGGTGCTCACGACGGAGTACCGGCCGCGCGTCAGCGAGAACGCGCTGCTGGTGCTCTACCTGGCCACGCGAGAACGCGAGGGTGTGGGAGAGGCCCTGGGGAAGCGGCTGGAGGAGGAATTGCCGGCACGGGCACGGCTGGCGAACGCGCGGCTGGCCAGGGTTGAGCTTCCCTGGGTATCCCTGCAGGGTGCCGACCTCTCCGGGGCGGACCTCTCCGGGGCGCAGCTCGATGTGGCCGACCTGCGAGGCGCTCGGCTGGACCGTGCCAGGGTGGACCATGTCGCCTTCGACGGAGCGCTTCTAGATGGCGCACGCTTCAGGGAGGCGGATCTCTTCCGGACGTCCATCGTGGATGCGTCGATTCAGGACGCACAATGGGATGGCGCGGAGTGCGAGGGGCTGGTCGAGTTGCACGCCGAGCCAGCGCGGCGCAATGGCCCCAGGGAATTCCCAGCCCCGCGCCCCGTGCTCCACACTCGGAGTGGAGCCGTCAACGTAGCTGCATGGTCGCCCGATCGCAGGCACCTGGCCTCCGGTGCGGAGGACGGGACGGTGCGCCTCTGGGACGCCGCCACCGGCCAGTTGCTGCACGCGCTGGAGGGACACTCGCTTGGGGTGCGCGCACTGGCCTATGCGTCCGACGGTGCCCGGCTGGCCTCTGGTGCAGAAGACGGGACGGTGCGCCTCTGGGACGCCGCCACCGGCCAGCTGCTGCACGCGCTGAAGGGGCACTCGCTTGGGGTGCGCATGCTGGCCTATGCGCCCGACGGCGCCCGGCTGGCCTCCGGTGCGGAGGACGGGACGGTGCGCCTCTGGGATGCCGCCACCGGCCAGTTGCTGCACACGCTGGAGGGACACTCGCTTGGGGTGCGCGCACTGGCCTATGCGCCCGACGGCGCCCGGCTGGCCTCCGGCGCGGAGGACGGGACGGTGCACCTCTGGGACGCCGCCACCGGCCAGTTGCTGCACGCGCTGAAGGGGCACTGGCTTAGGGTGCGCGCGCTGGCCTATGCGCCCGACGGTGCCCAGCTGGCCTCCGGCGCGGGGGACGGGACGGTGCGCCTCTGGGATGCCGCCACCGGCCAGTTGCTGCACGCGCTGGAGGGACACTCGCGAGGGGTGAGCGCGCTGGCCTATGCGCCCGACAGCGCTCGGCTGGCCTCCGGCGCGGACGACAGGACGGTGCACCTCTGGGACGCCGCCACCGGCCAGTTGCTGCACGCGCTGGAGGGACACTCGCGAGGGGTGAGCGCGCTGGCCTATGCGTCCGACGGTGCCCGGCTGGCCTCCGGCGCGGACGACGGGACGGTGCACCTCTGGGACGCCGCCACCGGCCAGCTGCTGCACAGACTGGAGGGGCACTCGGAATGGGTGCGCGCGCTGGCCTATGCGCCCGACGGTGCCCGGCTGGCCTCCGGCGCGGGGGACGGGACGGTGCGCCTCTGGGACGCCGCCACCGGCCAGTTGCTACACGCGCTGAAGGGGCACTCGCTTAGGGTGAGCGCGCTGGCCTATGCGCCCGACGGTGCCCAGCTGGCCTCCGGCGCGGAGGACGGGACAGTGCGCCTCTGGGACGCCGCCACCGGCCAGTTGCTGCACAGACTGGAGGGGCACTCGGAATGGGTGCGCGCGCTGGCCTATGCGCCCGACGGCGCCCGGCTGGCCTCCGGCGCGGACGACGGGACAGTGCGCCTCTGGGACGCCGCCACCGGCCAGTTGCTGCACAGATTGGAGGAGCACTCGGAATGGGTGAGCGCGCTGGCCTATACGCCTGACGGTGCCCGGCTGGCCTCCGGCGCGGGGGACGGGACGGTGCGCCTCTGGAACGCCGCCACCGGCCAGCTGCTACACGCGCTGGAGGGACACTCGCTTGGGGTGCTCGCGCTGGCCTATGCGCCCGACGGTGCCCGGCTGGCCTCCGGCGCGGAGGACGGGACGGTGCGCCTCTGGAACGCCGCCACCGGCCAGTTGCTGCACAGACTGGAGGGGCACTGGCTTGGGGTGCGCGCGCTGGCCTATACGCCTGACGGTGCCCGGCTGGCCTCTGGTGCAGAAGACGGGACGGTGCGCCTCTGGGACGCCGCCACCGGCCAGTTGCTGCACGCGCTGAAGGGGCACTCGCTTGGGGTGAGCGCGCTGGCCTATGCGCCCGACGGCGCTCGGCTGGCTTCCGGTGCGGAGGACGGGACGGTGCGCCTCTGGGACGCCGCCACCGGCCAGCTGCTGCACGCGCTGAAGGGGCACTCGCTTGGGGTGCGCGCACTGGCCTATGCGCCCGACGGCGCCCGGCTGGCCTCCGGCGCGGACGACGGGACGGTGCGCCTCTGGAACACCTCCGCCGAACAACACCCCATCATCCTGACAAGCAGCGCCGATGGATGGGTATCGCTCCTTGCCGGAACGCCTTTCTACGCAGGAGCAGGTGATACATCCCAATTGCTGCATTACGTCTCCGGAGCCTGCGCCATGCCCGCCGCGCTCTGGGCGCCCCTCTTCCACCGTCCCGACCTCATTCGAGAGACACTGGCGGGCAAGCCCCTCGCTCCAGGCGCGCCCGCCCTGAACGACTTCGCCACCTGCGCCGCCGCGCTCCTGGTCGAGCGCAAGAAGCAGGGGCTCGTACAACGCCGCACCTCACAGACGAAGTGGCATGCCGAGGAGCCCACCCTTCCTCGGCCTCCCTACATCGTCGGCGTGCCCATCCACCATCCCCGGGACTTCCACGGCCGCGAAGCAGACCTCCACCGCATCCATCGCGAGCTCGAGACCCAGGCCGTCGCGCTCATCGGCGAGAAGCGCATCGGAAAGACTTCGCTCCTCTACCAAATCGAGCAACGCCTGAGTGGGAGCTGCCACTTCATCTCTCTCCAGGGAGACAAGGACAACCTGGAGAACCTGCCGCTCCGCATCGCCGCGTCCGTCGCACCAGGAGAACACCTGAAGGGCCGCCCCCATGAAGTGCTGGACCAGGCCATCCGGCTGCGCCTGGAGGAGCGCGTGCGGTCGCGAGGCCCCGGCGCACGCCTCACCCTCCTACTGGACGAGGCCCAGTTCCTCGCCCGGTCTCCCGGCATGGCGCACGAACTCCGGAGGCTCTTCCAGGAGCGCCACCGGGACGGGCTGCGCGTCCTGGTGGCCGGGCCGACGCACGAGATGCGCGCGCTGGACAATGACCCAGATGGCTCCCCCTTCCTGAATATGTTCTATCGCCACCGCCTGGGCTCCATGAGCGTCCAGGAACTGGCCCGCCTGCTGCGCGCACCGCTGGGCGACGACTACACGCTGACGGACGAGGCGGTCACTCGCGTCACCGAAATCTCCGGAGGACGACCGCTCATCGCCCAGGCCCTGGGCAAGCAGGCCCTGGAGACGTGCCAAGACGAGCGGCGCTTCCGAATCGACGTAGAGGACGTCGACCGGGCCTTCCAGGACAAGGTGTTCGAGGACGTCATCGGCATGTATGGGTATGAAAGCCGGTGGAGCCGGCTTCCCGGCGACGTCCAGAAGATCCTTCGCGCCCTGGCCAGCCGTCCGGCTTCCGAGCATGAGGGACTCGACAGGCCCACGCTGCACCTGCTGGAGGCGCAGGGGATCGCGGACGTCTTGAAGAAACGGCTCGACGTGGAGCCGCCCTTCCTCCGCTGGATTCACGAGGTGAAGTCATGAGCTGGTACTACGGAGGCTGCGTCCCCGCGGAGCACGACTACCGAGACCCTGCTCTCATCGACACGCTCATCCAGGAAGCGCGGCGCGGCATGGTGCTGCTCGGAACCAGCCGCATCGGCAAGACGAGCCTGCTCGCGCGCATCCACGAGAACCCTGCCCGGAAGAGCTGCGCCCCTCTCCACGTGCTCGACGGCGCGGACAGGGTCCTCAGCAAGCTGACGGAAGTTGATGAACTGCTCCTCTTCGATGAAGCCCAGGGCCTCGTGAAATGGACCGATAACGAGCTGCGCGAGCTGCGAAGGCGGATTGATGGCCGTCCCTTCATCCTGGCCGCCTGGCCGACGTTGATGGCGAGCCAGGTGCCCGATGAACTCTCGCGGCTCCTGGAGGATGCGTGCCGGGAGTGGCTCCGCCCGCTCGGGCGCGAAGAGGCCGCGAGGATGATTCGCCGGGAACGGAGCATCTCCCCCACGGCCTGCGAGGAGGAAGTCGTCAATGCCATCTACCGGGCCACGGCGGGCTTTCCGAACCTCATTGCCGGACTCTGCAGGTTCCTGATGGACAACGGCACCACGCTATGGGCGCCCACTGAGGAGAACCTCCGAGGATTCATCGATTCCGGCTTCTACTCGGGGACCTTCAGGGACATCTACCGCTCCCTTCCCTTGAGGATGCAGGAGGTGCTGGACGAGAGCTGTCGCGGCATGAAGACGCGCCTGGATACCCTGCGTGGACAGGGGCTCGTCACCGGCAATCCTGCTGCGTTCAGCGGCACCCTCTTCGAGTACGTCTGGGGTTCCGGAGGTGACTGGAAGCTGCTCGCCCTACAAGAGGAACGACGCCCGAGCAGACCTCCGCGCCCGCCCCGTCCCGCGCTCACCTGGCTTCATGTCTCGGACCTGCACTTTGGCGCAGGCCCCCAGTCACACCGGTTCAACCAGGAGACCATCACCGAGGAACTCCTCAAGGACGTGAGGGCACGCCGTCCCTGGGACCCGGACTTTCTCTTCGTCACCGGCGACATCGCGTTCAGCGCCAGCCCTACGCAGTACGAGAAGGCGAGCGCGTGGCTGAAGCAGCTCGTCGAAGCCGCCGGTACTACTCCAGAGGCCCTGCGACTCGTGCCTGGAAACCACGATGTCGACCGGGAACTCGCCAAGCGATGCGGCGATATCCATGCGGCCATCCGTGGCCACCCGGGAGAGGATTCGTTCGAGCTTCCCCCCGCGCGCCTGGATGAGCGACTCCATGACCCGGCGATTCGTGAGGCACTGCGCGAGAAGCTGAAGGCCTACGCAGGATTCGTGAACAGCCTCGCCAGCAACCACCCGAAGGCAGACGATGGCACACCGCTGGACTGGTGCGAGTCCCTCGAACCCACGCCGCAGCGCCCCGGCCGGCTCTGGTTGGTGGGACTGTGCTCGGTCTGGGTGAGCGACAAGGGCGACGCGGAGCGGAGGCTGGTGATGGGCGAGAAGCAGCTCCGGACGTTACAGGAGGTGCAGGAGGATGACTTGGTGTTCCTGCTCACGCACCACCCTCCAGGCTGGCTGCATCCGACCGCCGAGGAGCTGCTGCTGGAGCGACTGGCGGAGCGGGCCCACCATGTCCACCTGTGCGGGCATGTCCATGCGGCCTCGGCCCGGGCCATGCGGGGGCTTGGAATGCCGCGCGACTCGCTGCGCCTCGTCGCGGGAGCGGGGCACGGGGAGTCCTCGGGAGAGCATGGTTATGCCTGGGGCGCGCTGCGTTGGAGCCGGGACCGCTGGGAGATGGGCTGGGCGCCGCGCATCTTCGAGCGTGGCAGGGGCGTGAGGCCGGACCGCAACCGCTACGACCTGGACGATGAGGGCTTCGCGTGGGAACCCCTCCCTCGGCTCCAGTGGAAACCCCCTCCCGCCTGAGGCCCTCGTAGCCCGGGGTCAGGCCCCACCAGTAGGGCATGAGCTATTCCGGGTCGGGCGGGTTGCGGCGTCATTCGGCGAGTTCCTGGAACGTGCGCTCCGCAGCGGCAACCCGTTCTTCGGGTTGAACGAGTAGAGCGCCAGCACGGCGCTGGCGCCCTCCCCTTCAACCATTCGCCCGCGCGTGACACGTTGTCAGGCGCGATGTGACGCGGTGACAGCAAGTCCCATGACGTCCCGTGCGCTCCGCTTCGCCACACTGTGAGCGCCACCCTGGCACCGTGCTTGCTCAAGGCCTTCGTGTTCCTCAAAGGAGGCAAGACACGATGGCCCTCATCCTCCGCAAGTACTTCTGGCTGGTGAACGCGACCTTCATCCTGCTCGTGGCGCTGCTGGCGGCGCGCACGGTCAATCTCTTCACCGAGGAGGCGCTCGCTCCACCCATCCCCGGCACGGAGTCAACGCCTCGTCGCGTCGCGGCCGTCGCGCAAGCAGCCCCCACGCCGCTGGACGGCGCGCGACTCGGGAAGCTCACGGGCCTGAGCTTCGGAAAGGAAGAGCCCGTCGTCAAAGAGCCGCCCGTGGAGGTCGCCACCGGCCCCGTGCGCAGCTCGCTGCGCGTGAAGCTCCTGGGCACGCTGGTGGCGAACGACGCGCAGTGGTCCCTCGCGTCCATCCATGACCTGGAGACCCAGCGCGCCCGGAGCCTGATGGTCGGCGACGAGCTCATGGGCGCGCGAGTCCTCTCCATCGAGCGAGAGCGCGTCCTCCTCGCCGCCAACGGCCGCGAGGAGTTCATCGACGGCGAGGCCACCCCCGGCCTCAACACCATTCCCGCCCCCGCGCTGACCCGCGCCGCTCCTGGCGCTCCCCCCAAGTCAGAAAGCGGCATCCGCGCCGTGGGCGAGCACACCTACGAGGTCCCCGAGACGGAGCTCCAGAACGCGCTGGCGAACCCCACCGAGCTGCTCACCCAGGCGCGCGCGTTGCCGGCGGTCGAGGATGGCAAGACGGTGGGCTTCAAGCTCGCGTCCGTCCGGCAGAACTCGCTCTACACGCGAATCGGCCTCCAGAACGGAGACGTGCTCAAGCGCATCAACGGCCTGACGCTGGAGACTCCCGAGCGCGCCCTGGAGGCCTTCGCGAAGCTGCGCGAGGCCCGGCACATCGAGCTGGACATCGCCCGGAACGGCACCCCCCTCCGCAAGGTCTACGACGTGCGCTGAACCCGAGCTGTCAACACCGGAAATGTCGTCCCCGCCCTGACGCACAACGTCGAAATCGCCGCCAGTTGGGTGAGGCCCACACCACCCACCAACTCGGGGCCATTTAGCAAGTGCGTCAAAATCAAGAATAACAGGAAGTTGGAACCACGCCTCCCGGCCAAGAGGGCTTCGCCTCCTGGCCGGGAGGTTTACTTTCGCGCAATACTCCAACTAAACCGTAATGTCCGTCAGGTGACCGTGACGCGTTGGGGCGGCGTGAAGAACGCATTCGAGGACACAGCACCGGGATGGCCAGATGACGTGGCCGCACCTTTTCAAGGGTGCCGGACACGTCCTCGCCGGTCCGGAACCCTTCCGAGAAATTGGGAATGTCACGTGGAGCCGTGCCCGCTCCCGTGGAAATCGGGTCCATCTGGACACGCGTGCCTTCCGGGCTGACGCCCGCGGAGTTCCCCCGACAGCGCGGCAGCAGTCAGCAAACCATTAGGAATTGGTGAGAAACACATGGCCGGAGACTCATCCAACGCGGGCACCACGGGGCTGGAGATCGCCATCATCGGAATGGCGGGGCGCTACCCGGGGGCCCGGGACCTGGAGGCCTTCTGGCGCAACCTGCGCGATGGCGTGGAGTCCATCACCTTCCTGAAGGACTCGGAGCTGGAGCCGAGCGCGCTGGAGTCGCCTTCCGTCCGCGGTGAGCCGAACTACGTGAAGGCCGCCGCCTTCATCGAGGACGCGGACCGCTTCGACGCGGGCTACTTCGGCCTGTCCCCCAAGGAAGCACAGGTGATGGACCCGCAGCACCGCGTCTTCCTGGAGAGCGCGGTGGAGGCCCTGGAGAACGCGGGCTACGACGCCGGGCGCTACAAGGGCCGCATCGGTGTCTACGCGGGCGCGCGCACGGACACGTACGTCTTCAACCTCTTCTCCAACGCGGACGCGCTGGGCGGGTTGGACCCGTTCGAGCTGGGCCTCGGCAACGACCTCGCCTTCCTCACCACGCGCGTGTCGCACCAGCTCAACCTGCGCGGTCCGGCGTACTCCGTCCACACGGCCTGCTCCACCGCGCTGGTGGCCATCCACCTGTCCTGCCAGGCGCTGCTCGCCGGCGAGTGCCAGATGGCCATCGCGGGCGGCGTGGCCATCAACATCCCGCAGAAGGTGGGCTACCTCTACCAGCCCGGCGGCATCGCCTCTCCGGACGGGCACTGCCGCGCCTTCGACGCGAAGGCGGCGGGCACCATCTTCGGCAGCGGCATCGGGCTCGTCGTGCTCAAGCGGCTGGAGGACGCGCTGGAGGACGGCGACACCATCCACGCCGTCATCAAGGGCTCGGCCATCAACAACGACGGCTCGGTGAAGGCCAGCTTCACCGCGCCCAGCGTGCAGGGCCAGGCCACCGTCATCAAGGATGCGATGGCCGCCGCCGACGTCCCGGCGGACACCATCTCCTACGTGGAGGCGCACGGCACCGGCACCGCGCTGGGCGACCCGATTGAAATCCGCGCCCTCACCCGCGCCTTCGGCAACAAGACGCGCGGCAAGCGCACGGTGGCCATTGGCTCGGTGAAGACGAACATCGGCCACCTCGACGCGGCGGCCGGCAGCGCCAGCCTCATCAAGGCCGTGCTGGCGCTGAAGCATCAGCAGCTGCCCCCTACCCTGCACTTCGAGTCTCCGAACCCTCAAATCGACTTCGACAGCGGGCCCTTCTACGTCAACACCACGCTCCAACCGTGGCCGGCGGGCAAGACGCCCCGGCGCGCGGGCGTGAGCGCGTTCGGCGTGGGCGGCACCAACGCGCACATCGTCCTGGAAGAGGCACCGCCCGCGCGTCCCTCCGCGCCCGGCCGCCCGTGGGAGCTGCTGGTGCTGTCGGCGCGCAGCCCCGCGGCGCTCGACAACGCCACGGCCCGGCTCGCGAAGCACCTGGAGGAGCACCCGGAGCTGCCGCTGGCGGACGCGGCGTACACGCTCCAGGTGGGCCGGAAGACCTTCCCGCACCGCCGCATCGCGGTGGTGGAGGGACGCGAGCATGCGCTGCGCGTGCTGCGCGGCGAGGAGCCCGAGCGTCTCGTCAGCGCGAGCCAGGAGGCGCAGACGCGCCCGGTGGTGTTCCTGTTCCCGGGTGGCGGCACGCAGTCCGCGGGGATGGGCGCGGGCCTGTACCGCACGGAGCCCACGTTCCGGGCGGAGGTGGACCGGCTCGCCGCGCTCTTCCAGCCGCACGTCGGCCTGGACCTGCGCACGGTGATTCGCGCGGAGCCGGGGCGCGAGCTGCCCGAGCTGTCGCGCAACGTGGTGGCCCTGCCCTCCATCTTCCTCATGGAGTACGCGCTGGCGCGGCTGTGGATGTCCTGGGGCGTGGAGCCGGAGTCGATGATCGGCCACAGCCTGGGCGAGTACGCGGCAGCGTGCATCGCGGGCGTCATGTCCGTGGAGGACGCGGTGGCGCTGGTGGCGCTGCGCGGCCGGCTCATGGACACGCTGCCCAAGGGCGCGATGCTGAGCGTCACGCTGCCGGAGGAGGAGCTGCTGCCGCTCCTGGGCACCTCGCTGGACCTGGCCGCGGTGAACGCGCCCGGACAGTGCGTGGCCTCCGGGCCCGTGGAGGCCATCGAGGCGCTGGCGGCGACGCTGACCGCGCGCGGCGTGGAGCACCGGCGGCTGCACGTGGACGCGGCGGCGCACTCGCGGATGCTGGACGGGCTGCTGCCCGCGTTCCGCGAGAAGGTCGCCTCGCTGAAGCTGAAGGCCCCGGAGCGGCCCTACGTGTCCTGCCTCACCGGCCGTCCCGTCACGGCGGAGGAGGTCACCCGGCCGGAGTACTGGGTGGAGCACCTGCGCCGCCCGGTGCGCTTCCGCGACGGCCTGAAGGAGCTGCTCGCCTCACCCACCCGCGTGCTGCTGGAGGTGGGCCCGGGCCAGTCGCTCACCGCGCTGGCGCGGCTGCAGGGCGAGGACCCGCGGGCGCGAATCATCATCTCCTCCAGCCGCCACCCCAAGGACTCGCAGCCCGACGAGGCCTTCCTCCATGGCGCGCTCGGCCGGCTGTGGCTGGCGGGCGTGGAGGTGGACTGGCAGGAGGTGCACGCCGGTGTCTCGCGGCGCCGCGTGCCGCTGCCCGCCTACCCCTTCGAGCGCGAGCGCTACTGGATTGGCCCCGCCGAGCGCGCCACGACGGCGCTGGCCACGACGACACAGCCCCAGGATGCGCGGGCTCCGGCCTCGCAGTCCACGGAGCCGACGCAGGGCGCGCGGGGCAAGCAGGCGGACGTGGCGGACTGGTTCCACGTCGCCTCGTGGCGGCGCACCGCGCTTCCGGCCACGAACCGCGAGGTGCTGGCGGAGCGCCGCTGCTGGGTGGTCTTCACCGACGCGCTCGGCGTGGGCGAGGCGCTGTGCCGCCTTCTGGAGCAGGCCGACCAGGACGTGGTGCGCGTGCGCTCGGGCAGCACGTTCCAGCGTGAGTCCGCGCGCGTGTTCACCCTGGACGCGCGCCAGCCCGCGGACTTCGTGCTGTTGTGGAAGCACCTGTCAGACCAGGAGCTGCACCCCGCCACCGTCGTGCACCTGTGGAGCCTGGGCTCCGAGGGCGCGGGCACTTCCGGACCGGAGCTGTTCCGGCAGGTCCAGGAGACGGGCTACTACAGCCTGCTGAACCTGTCGCAGGCGCTGGCCACGGGCGACACCCTGCGGCCCGTGCGCGTGGAGGTCATCACCAACCACCTGTACGACCTCGATGGCGAGCACCACGCGCTGCCGGAGAAGGCGCCGCTGCTCGGACCGTGCAGGACGCTCCCCCGCGAGCAGCCGCACGTCACCGTGAGGACCGTCGACATCGCCGCGCCCACCGGCAAGGCCGTGGCGGAGACGGCGGCGCGCCTGCTGGCGGAGCTGAGCCAGCAACCGAAGGACGCGGTGGTGGCGTGGCGCGCGGGTCAGCGCTACGTGCAGTCGTGGGTGCCCTCGCGGCTGGACGCGGAGGGCGAGCCCCCGTACCCGCTGCGCGAGCAGGGCGTGTACCTCATCACGGGCGGCCTGGGCGGCGTGGGTCTCGCCCTGGCCGCGTATCTCGCGGAGACGGTGAAGGCGCGGGTGGCGCTGGTGGGCCGCTCGGCCCTGCCGGAGCGCTCCGAGTGGGACGCGTACCTGTCCGCGCACCCCGCGGATGACAAGGTGGCCCGCCAGCTGTCGCGCCTGCGCGAGCTGGAGGAGCGCGGCGCCGAGGTGCTGGTGCTCCAGGCGGACGTGGCGAAGGTCCCGTCGCTGGAGTCCGCGGTGGCGCGCGTGGAGGCCCGCTTCGGCGCGCTGCACGGCGTGGTGCACTGCGCGGACCTCCCGGCGTCCAGCACTTCGACGGACACCGGGCGCGAGGCCTCCGAGCAGCGCTTCGCCCCGAAGGCCCACGGCACCTACGCGCTGGAGCGCGTGCTGCGCGAGCGGGCCGCGGACTTCGTGCTGCTGTTCTCCTCCAGCGCGTCGGTGCTCGGCGGACAGGGCGAGGTCGCCTCGGCGGCGGCCAACAGCTTCCTGGACGCGTTCGCCCAGGCGCGCGCGGGTGAGACCGGCACGCGCTGGGTGAGCGCCTCGTGGGACCCGTGGCTCGTGGAGTCCCGGACTCCCGGCGCGGAGCTGGCCCCGTACGCGATGACGCCCGAGGAAGGCGCGGAGGCGGTGCGTCGGCTGGTGACGCTCGGGCTGTACGGCCACGTGGTGGTGGCCACGGGCGACCTGACCCACCGGTGGCGGCAGTCGACCCAGGTGACGCGGCGCTCGCCCATCGAGGAGAAGCTGTCGCGCATCTTCTCGCTGGTGCTGGGCGTGCCGTCCGTGGGCGTGCACGAGAGCTTCTTCGAGCTGGGCGGACACTCGCTGCTGGCCACCCGGGCCGTCGCCCGCATTCGCAACACGTTCGGCATCGACCTGCCCATCCGCGCGCTGTTCGACGCGCCGACCATCAGCCGGCTCGCGCCCCGGGTGGCGGCGAAGGTCCGCGAGCAGGCCGGCCGCGTCGCGCCCCCGCTGCTCCCCACGCCGCGCACGAGCGCCCCGGTCCTCTCCTTCGCGCAGCAGCGCCTCTGGTTCATCGACCAGCTGGACCCCAACAGCGCGAACTACAACATGCCTTCCACGGTGCGCCTGGAGGGCGTGCTGGACGTGCCCTCGCTGGAGCGCGCCTTCACGGAGCTGGTACGCCGGCACGAGCCGCTGCGCACCACCTTCATCGAGGGTGAGGACGGACCGGTCCAGGTCATCCACCCGCCGGTGGCCTTCCCCCTGGCGCGGGTGGACCTGACCACGGTGGAGCCGGCCGCGCGCGACGCCGAGCTGCGGCGCATCATCACCAACGAAATCCTCCGACCGTTCGACCTGGGCCGCGGGCCGCTGCTGCGGGTGACGTTGCTGCGCATGAGCGAGCGGCAGCACGTGCTGGTGCTCGTCATGCACCACATCGTCACGGACGCCTGGTCCTTCGGCCTGCTGGTGCGCGAGATGGCGGCGCTGTACCTGGCCTACACCGCCGGCATGCCGTCGCCGCTGCCGGAGCTGCCCGTGCAGTACGCCGACTACAGCGTCTGGCAGCGCGGGTGGCTGCAAGGGGCCGTGCTCGACGCGCAGCTCGAGTGGTGGAAGAAGCGCCTGGACGGCGCGCCGCGCGCGCTGGAGATTCCCACCGACTTCCCGCGCCCCGCGATGCAGACCTTCCGCGGCGCCGCGGTGCCCATCCAGATTCCGCCCCGCGTGACGGCGCTCCTGCGCGCGTACTGCCGGAAGGAAGGCAGCACGCCCTTCATGGCGCTGCTGGGCGCGCTCCAGGCCGTCCTCGCGCGCTACTGCGGGCAGGATGACTTCATCATCGGCTCCCCCATCGCCGGCCGCCGCTTCGCCGAGCTGGAGGAGATGATTGGCTTCTTCGTCAACACGCTCGCGCTGCGGGCCCGGCTGGAGGGCAATCCCTCCTTCCGCGAGCTCATCTCCCGCGTGCGCGAGGAGAACCTGGAGGCCTACGCGCACCAGGACGTGCCCTTCGAGAAGCTCGTCGAGTCGCTCGTCACGCGCCGCTCGCTCGACAGGACGCCGCTGTTCCAGGTGCTCTTCGCCCTCCAGAACACGCCGGGCACCATCCCCACGAGCGCCGACCTCACGCTCCAGCCCTTCACGCCGGAGACCAACACCACCCGCTTCGACCTGGAGCTCAACATCTCCGAGCTGACGGACAGCTTCGCGGGTGAGCTCGTCTACAACGCGGACCTGTTCCTCCCGGAGACGGCCCAGCGCATCGCCCGCCTCTACGTGGGCTTCCTGGAAGCGCTGCTGACGCAGCCGGAGCAGCCGTTCCACTCGCTGCCGCTGCTGCCCGCCGACGAGCTGCGCACCGTCGTGGAGGACTGGAACCGCTCGCCGTCCGAGTTCCCTCGCGACGCCACGATGCCGGAGGTCTTCTCCCGCGTCGCCGCCGCGCACCCCGACGCCATCGCCGTGGAGTTCGGCGACCAGCGCCTCACCTACGCGCAGCTCGACGCCGAGGCCAACCGGCTCGCGCACCTGCTCATCGCCTGGGGCGTGCGCCCGGATGCGCCCGTGGCGCTGGCCCTGGAGCGCTCCGTCGAGCTCATCGTCTCGCTGCTGGCCATCCTCAAGGCCGGCGGTGCCTACCTCCCGCTCGATACCTCGTACCCCCGCGAGCGGCTGGCGCAGATGATCGAAGACGCCCAGCCCGTCCTCCTCATCACCTCGGACGCGCACCGGGATGCCATTCCGACCTCCGGTGCGCTGCCCGTCGTGCTGGTGGACTCCGTGGACACGTCCGCCCTGTCCGCGCATGCGCCCGCCGTGGCCCTGGCGCCCGAGCACCTGGCCTATATCGACTT
The DNA here is from genome assembly GCF_012933655.1 of Pyxidicoccus fallax. Lineage (GTDB taxonomy): Bacteria > Myxococcota > Myxococcia > Myxococcales > Myxococcaceae > Myxococcus > Myxococcus fallax. The sequence goes on from NZ_JABBJJ010000026.1 coordinate 58,314, forward strand.
CACCTCCGGCTCCACCGGCCGGCCCAAGGGCGTTGCCGTCTCTCATCGCAACGTGCTGCGCACCGTCCTCAATGCGCCGTACGCCGACGTCTCCGCCGGACAGTCCTTCCTGCTCATCGCCCCCATCTCCTTCGATGCCTCCACGCTCGAAGTCTGGGGACCGCTGCTCAACGGCGGCCGGCTCGTCGTATTCCCGCCTTCTTCTCCCAGCGACCTCGACGCGCTCGCCTCCGTCCTCCAGCAGCACTCCGTGTCCACCCTCCACCTCACTGCCGGCCTGTTCTCGCAGATGGTGGAGTCGCACCTGCACGGCCTGAAGTCGGTGAAGCAGCTGCTCACCGGCGGTGATGTCGTCTCCGCGCCTCACGTACGCCGCGTGGTGGGTGAGCTGGGCATCCCGGTGACGGCCTGCTACGGCCCCACCGAGGGCACCCTCTTCACCTCCACCTTCCGCATGACGGCGGCTTCACAGGTGCCCGCCTCCGTCCCCATCGGCACGCCCATCACCGGCACCCAGGTGTACCTGCTCGACTCGCACCTGTTGCCGGTGGCGCCGGGCACTCCGGGCGAGCTGTTCATCGGCGGCGAGGGACTCGCTCGCGGCTACGTGCGCCGCCCGGACCTCACCGCCGAGCGCTTCATCCCCAATCCCTTCTCCTCCTCGCCCGGTGCGCGCATGTACCGCACCGGCGACCTGGCCCGCTGGCGTCAGGACGGCGTGCTGGAGTTCCTCGGCCGCAAGGACTTCCAGGTGAAGGTGCGTGGCTTCCGCATCGAGCTGGCCGAAGTCGAGGCGGCGCTGCTGGCCTTCCCGGGCGTGCGCGAGGCCGTTGCCCTGGCACGCGAGGACGTCCCCGGTGACAAGCGCCTCGTCGGCTACGTCACGGGCGATGCCTCCCTCGATATGGGCGCGCTGCGCGACCACCTGCAGCAGCGGCTGCCCGAGTACATGGTGCCCTCGGCGCTGGTGCGGCTGGACGCCTTCCCGCTGACGGCCAACGCCAAGGTGGACCGCAAGGCCCTGCCCGCCCCGGAGGCTCGCGCCGACCTGCGCCCCTTCGTCGCGCCGCGCACCGCCACCGAGCAGGTGCTCGCCACCATCTGGGCCGAGGTGCTGCGCATCGACAAGGTCGGTCTCCACGACGACTTCTTCGAGCTGGGCGGTCACTCGTTGCTGGCCACGCAGCTCGTGCCTCGGGTGCGCGCCGCCTTCGGCGTGGAGCTGCAGCTGCGGGCCCTCTTCGAGTCGCCCACGCTGGAGGGCCTCGCCCGGGCCATCGACGCGCTGGACCGCTCCGCGGCCAACGTGCCGCCCCCGCGCGCCGCGTCCCGGAAGGAGGGCGAGACGCTGCCGCTGTCCTTCGCGCAGCAGCGCCTGTGGTTCCTCGACCAGCTCGAGTCCGGTGCGTCCACGTACAACATGCCCCACGGGCTGCGGCTCCACGGTCCGCTCGACGTGCCCGCGCTGGAGCATGCGTTCACCGAGCTGGTGCGCCGTCACGAGGTGCTGCGCACCACCTTCGTCGACGGAGGCGGCGCCCCCATCCAGGTCATCGCGCCGCCCGCGCCCTTCCCCATCACCCTCGTGGACTTCTCCTCGCATGAGGACCGCGAGGCGCGGGCCCACCGCTTCGCCGAGGAGGACGCCGCCGCGCCGTTCAATCTCGTCACGGGCCCCCTGCTGCGCGTCACGCTCCTGCGCCTGTCCGAGCACCAGCACGTGATGCTGGCGACGATGCACCACATCATCACGGACGGCTGGTCGCTCGACATCTTCGTGCGGGAGCTGATGGCGCTCTACGAGGCCCGGCGCACGAGCCGCGAAGCGGCGCTGCCCGCGCTCCCGCTGCAGTACGCCGACTACGCCGTCTGGCAGCGCGACTGGCTCCAGGGCGAGGCGCTCGATGCGCAGCTGTCCTGGTGGCGGAAGTACCTGGCCGACGCGCCCCGCGCGCTGGAGCTGCCCACGGACTTCCCGCGCCCCGCGCAGCCGTCCTTCCGCGGCGGCATGCTGGAGGTGAGCTACCCGCGCGAGCTGGCGGACGCCCTCAACGCCTTCTGCAAGAAGGAAGGCGTCACCCCGTTCATGGCCCTGCTCACCGCGTGGCAGGCGCTGCTCGCGCGCTACTCCGGCCAGGACGACATCTGCGTCGGCACCCCCGTGGCCGGCCGCCGCTTCACGGAGCTGGAAGGCCTCATCGGCTTCTTCGTCAACACGCTCGTCCTGCGCACCCGCTTCCAGGGCGCGGACTCCTTCCGCGCGCTGCTGGGCCACGCCCGCGAGGCGACGCTGGGCGCGCTCGCCCACCAGGACCTGCCCTTCGAGCGGCTCGTCCAGGAGCTCCAGCCGTCGAGAGACCTCAGCCGTCCGCCCCTGTTCCAGGTCCTCTTCGCCCTGGAGAACGTCCGCCTCCCGTCCTTCTCCCAGGGCGAGCTGTCCATCCAGCCCATCGAGATCGACAACGCCATCACGCGCTTCGACCTGGAGCTGAACTTCGGCGACGTGACGAACGGCATCTCCGGGGCGCTCGTCTACAACACGGACCTCTTCCGTCCGGAGACGGTGGCTCGCATGGCCGGCCACCTGCGTCTCATGCTGGAGGCGATGATTGCCCGCCCGGAGGCGAGCCCCGCCACGGTGTCCCTGCTGACAGACGCCGAGAGCCGCCAGCTCCTGGTGGACTTCAACGACACCCTCGCGGACTTCCCCGCCGACGCGTGCATCCACCAGCTCTTCGAGGCCCAGGCGCGGCGCACGCCCGGCGCCACCGCCGTCGTCCATGAGGACACGGTCCTCACCTACGAGGAGCTGGACGCCCGCGCCAACCAGCTCGCGCAGCGCCTGTGCTCGCTGGGCGTGGGCCCCGAGGTGGGCGTGGGCGTGTTCCTGGAGCGCACGCCGGACCTCGTCATCGCCCTGCTCGCCGTCCTCAAGGCCGGTGGCGTCTACGTGCCGCTCGACCCCGGCTACCCGCGCGACCGCCTGGCCTTCATGCTCCAGGACGCCGCGCTCGCGGTGCTCGTCACGCACCCGGACATCCGCGAGCGGCTGCCCGAGCACTCCGCCCGCGAGGTGAGCATGACGGCGGATACGCTCGCCATGCTCCCGAGCAGGCCCGTCCGCTCCAACGTCACCGCGGACCACCTCGCGTACATCATCTACACGTCGGGCTCGACCGGCCGCCCCAAGGGCACGCTGCTCCAGCACCGCGGCCTGTGCGCCAGCGCCCTGGCCGCCGTGAAGGCCCACGGCTTCCACCCGCGCTCGCGCGTCCTCCAGTACGCCGCCTCCAGCTTCGACGCCTCCATCATGGAGGTCTTCGCCACGCTGCTGGCCGGCGGCGCGCTCGTGCTCGCCGCGCGCGAGCGGCTGCTCCCCGACGAGCCCCTGCGCGCCCTGCTCCAGCAGCAGCAGGTCACCGCCGTCACCCTCACGCCCTCGGTGCTGGCGCAGCTCCAGCCGGAAGGGCTGGAGGGACTCGAAACCATCATCTCCGCCGGTGAGGCGCTGTCGCCGGAGCTGGCCCTGCGCTGGGGCCCGGGCCGCGCGCTGCTCAACGCCTACGGTCCCACCGAGGCCACCATCTGCGCCGCCATCACCCCGCCCCCCGGCCTGGGACGGCCCGCGGGCGCGGCCCCGGAGACGGGCCTGCGCGTCACGCTCGGCAAGCCCTGGCCCAACACGCGGCTCTACGTGCTGGACGCGGCGCTGCGGCCGGTGCCGATGGGGCTGCCCGGCGAGCTGTTCATCTCGGGCGTGGGCCTGGCCCGTGGCTACCTGGGCCGCCCGGAGCTCACCGCCGAGCGCTTCCTGCCCAACCCCTTCGAGGACGTGCCCGGCGCCCGCCTCTACCGCACGGGAGACCGCGTGCGCTGGCTGGAGTCCGGCGAGCTGGAGTACCTGGGCCGCGTCGACACCCAGGTGAAGGTGCGCGGCTTCCGCATCGAGCTGGGCGAGGTCGAGTCCGGCCTGCTCGCCTTCGCCGGCGTGCGCGAGGCGGTCGCCGTCATCCGCGAGGACGTGGCCGGGGACAAGCGCCTCGCCGGCTACGTCGCCGCGGACGCGAGCCTGGACATCGCCGCCCTGCGCGCGCACCTCCAGCAGCGCCTGCCCGAGTTCATGGTGCCCTCCGCGCTGGTGCGGCTGGACGCCCTGCCCCTGACGCCCAACGGCAAGCTGGACCGCGCCGCCTTGCCGGTGCCGGACACCCGCGCCCTGCAGCGCCCCTACGAGGCGCCGCGTGACGAGCTGGAGCAACAGGTCGCGGACCTGTGGGCGGAGCTGCTGCGCGTGGAGCGCGTGGGCGTCCACGACAACTTCTTCGAGCTGGGCGGGCACTCGCTGCTGGCCACCCGCCTCGTTTCGCGTGTCCGGTCCACGTTCGACGTGGAGCTGCCGCTGCGCGAGCTGTTCGAGCAGCCCACCGTGGAGAGCATGACGCTGCTGATTCTGGAAGCCCTGGCCGAGAAGGTGGACACCTCCGAGCTGGAGCAGATGGTCGAAGGACTGGACTGAACCCCTTTCGCGCCTGGCGGGAGGCCCGGAGCCCCCGCCCGCGCACTGACTGACACCGAAGGAGAATCATGAAGCTGCTGCTACTGCTGCTCCGCTCGTCGAAGAAGCTGGCCCTGCTGACAATCCTCTTTGGAGCGCTCTCGGGCGCCGCCAGCGCTTCGCTCGTGGGCATCATCAACAAGGCCCTCAATCCGGAGGCGGACTCGTCGGTGACCGACATCGCGCTGCCGTTCGTGGGGCTGACGCTGGGGACCCTGTTCACCCGCATGGGCTCGAACTTCCTCCTCAACATGCTCCAGCAGGACATCCTGCTGAACCTGCGCCTGTGGCTCAGCCGGCACCTGCTGACCACCCCGCTGCGCACCATGGAGGAGGCCGGCGCGCACCGGATGCTGACGTCGCTGATGCAGGACATCATCACCCTGGGACTCGGCGTGTCCGCCATGCCCGAGGTCCTCATCAACGCCGCCGTCGTCCTCGCGGGCCTCTGCTACATGGCCTGGCTGTCGTGGCCGCTGTTCCTGCTCATCCTGGGCGTGCTCGTGGTGGGGCAGATTCTCTACGCGGTGCCCGCAGGCATCGGCACGCGCTTCCAGATGATGGCGCGCGAGCAGAACGGCATCCTGTTCCGCAAGTTCATGGCCCTGACCGAGGGCGCCAAGGAGCTGCGCCTCCACCGCTCGCGCCGCCGGGCCTACTACGACGAGGAGCTGACGACCAACGCCCGCGCGCTGCGCCAGAAGCACCTGAAGAGCGAGAACTTCTTCGCCATCGCCAACGGCCTGGGCTCGCTCATCTACATCGCGGTCATCGGTGTGCTGCTGCTGGTCATCCCGCGCTTCACCACGCTGAGCCACGCGGAGCTGCTGGGCGCCGTCCTCGTGGTGCTCTACCTCCAGCAGCCCATCAACGTCGTCACGTCGATGATTCCCCACGTGCGCCGCAGCGAGGTGGCCATCTCCCAGATCGAGAAGCTGGGCGCGAAGCTCACGCCGGAGAGCACCCTGGTCAAGACGCTGTCCGAGAACCTGCCCGCGCAGGAGACCCCGCGCGACTTCGAGCGCATCGACGTGGTCGGCGTCACGCACACGTACAAGAACGAGAAGGACAACGAGAAGTTCACCGTCGGCCCCATCAGCACGTCGCTCAGCAAGGGCGAGCTGGTGTTCATCATCGGCGGTAACGGCAGCGGCAAGACGTCGTTCGCCAAGCTGCTCACGGGGCTCTACATGCCCGAGGCCGGCGAAATCCTCGTGGACGGCAAGACGGTGACGACCGAGACGCTGGACGACTACCGCCAGCACTTCTCCGCCATCTTCTTCGACTTCCACGTCTTCGACCGGCTGCTGGGCCTGTCGTCGCCGGATCTCCTCGAGAAGGCCGCTGGCTACCTCAAGGAACTGCAGATCGACCACAAGGTCACCATCGGCAAGGACGGCAAGCTGTCGACGACGACGCTGTCGCAGGGCCAGCGCAAGCGTCTGGCGCTGCTGGCCGCGTACCTGGAGGACCGCCCCGTGTACCTCTTCGACGAGTGGGCGGCGGACCAGGACCCGCAGTTCCGCGAGGTCTTCTACAAGAAGATCCTCCCGGACCTGAAGGCGCGCGGGAAGGCCGTGGTCGTCATCAGCCACGACGACCGGTACTTCCACCTGGGCGACCGCATCCTCCAGCTCGAGTTCGGACAGGTGGTGTCCGACGCGCGGCCGGCGGAGAAGCGCGCCGTCAGCGCCTAGCAAGACGAGCAGGACCGCGCCGTCCCGAGGAGGACGGCGCGTGGGGGACATCGTCACCGCGTTTCAAATGCAGGGCCGGGCATTTCCATCCATGAGCGACATCAAGAAGAAGATTGCGGGCCTCAGCCGTGAGCAGCGTGTGCAGCTGGCGAAGCAGCTCCAGCAGAAGGGGGCCCGCGCCTCGGTACCGGCCCCCACGCCCCGCCCGCCGAGCGATGC
>NZ_JABBJJ010000270.1 GCF_012933655.1 Pyxidicoccus fallax
GGTGCGGCGGAGGCGGGGGCAGCCTGCCCACGGGGCCGGATTCGGGCAATCCGAACCAGACCGGGGACCTCCCCGGCGACCCGGTGAATCCGAATCCGAACCCGGGCCCGAATCCGGGCCCCGAGAAGCCGGCGAGCAGCCTGTGGCCGCTGACGGCCGGCTCCACGTGGACCTACGACATCACCGAGCACAACGGCCCCAACGGCCGCTTCCAGAAGCACGTGACGGTGGTGGGCGAGCGCGACGTGCCGGACATGCCGGGCAGGAAGGCCCTGCTGGTGCACAGCCGGCAGGACCGCACCGTCACCGGGCTCTACGAGGAGTACTCGTATCAGCTCGAGCTGACCAATGGCCTGGTGGTGCGCCTGCGCGAGGAGGACCACAAGGACGGCAACCTGGTGCGCACCACCACGTGGTCTCCGGCCACGGTGAAGTCGCTGGCGCGCATCCCCGATTCGCTGCCCTGGTCCTACCAGAGCGCGGTGCAGGAGCTGACGGTGCTGGGGGACGGCTCGAGGGAGGAGTCGGACCCGACGTACAACTGGCGCGTGGTGGAGCAGGGCCTGACGATGACCGTCAAGGCGGGCACCTTCACCGACGTCATCAAGGTCCAGCGCGACAAGCTCAACGACAAGGGCGAGGTGAAGACGGACAAGGTCCGCTACTACTGGCTCGCTCCGGGCGTGGGGAAGATTCGCGAGGAGGGCGAGCGCACCGAGGAGCTGACCGCGTACGACCTCAAGAAGTAGCGCCCGTCCGGGGAGGCGGCGGTCGCGGGTGCGCCCGCCCCGCCGCCTGCTCCGTCACATCGATTGTTGGATGAAGGTTGGAGATTAGACGGTTGGGCCTCCGTCCCGAGCTGGTTCGGGAGGAGGCTTCATGCACCGCAATTCCACCTTCCCCTTCGCGCCCCTGGTGGCGGCGCTGACGCTCATGGCGGGCGTCGCATGCGCGGGCGTCCTGCCCCGCGACCCCTACCTCCAGAAGGTAGGTCCGGACACGGCCACGGTGGCCTTCCGTCTCGCGGCTGACTGCTCACCGACCGTGCAGTACGGCGTGGGAGCGACCCACCAGACGGCCGCCTCCACGGCCAAGGGGAAGGTCCACGCGGTGGTGCTGACGGGGCTGCAGCCCGGCACCGAGTACACCTACGTGGTGGACGCGTGCGGCAAGGCGACGGCGCCCAAGCGCTTCCGCACCGCGCCGGTGCCCGGGACGCGCAGCGTGCACTTCACCACGGTGGGGGACTTCGGCACGGGCGGCACGAACCAGAAGCTGGTGGCCGCGGCGATGCTGAAGGTCCGGCCGGAGCTGTTCGTGGCGCTGGGCGACAACGCCTACTCGGACGGCACCGAGGCCGAAATCCAGAACAATCTCTTCAAGCCCATGGAGGCGCTGCTGGCGGAGGTGCCCTTCTTCGCGGCGCTGGGCAACCACGAGTACGTGACGAACCAGGGGCAGCCGTACCTGGACAACCTCTACCTGCCGTCCAACAACCCGGCGAACAGCGAGCGGTACTACTCGTTCGACTGGGGGCACGTGCACTTCGTGGCGCTCGACTCGAACTGCGCCATTGGCCTCGCGTCGTCGGACCGGTGCGCGCTGGCCGCGCAGAAGGCGTGGCTGGAGAAGGACCTGGCCGGCACCACGCAGCCCTGGAAGATTGTCTTCTTCCACCACCCGCCCTGGTCCAGCGGCGAGCACGGCTCGCAGCTCGCGATGCGCCGCAACTTCGCGCCCATCTTCGAGAAGTACGGCGTGGACCTCGTCCTCACGGGGCATGACCACAACTACGAGCGCAGCAAGCCCATGAAGGGCGACGCCATCGCCAGCTCGACGCAGGCGGGCATCCCCTACCTCGTGGTGGGCGGCGGCGGCGCGTCCCTGCGGCCCTTCTCCGGCTCCAGGCCGGACTGGAGCGTCATCCGCGACGACAACGCCCACGGCTTCCTGGACGTGAAGGTGGTGGACGGCACGCTCACCGCGGAGCTGGTGACGACCGCGAACAAGGTGATCGACAGCTTCACGCTGCGCAAGGACCTGCCCCCGCTGGAGACGCCCCCCGCGGGCACGCTGACCGTCACCGTCGAGGGTGAGCGCGGCGTGGCGCCGCACGTGGCCCGCTTCATCGCCACCCCGCCCGCCGCGGGCGCGAAGGTGACGTGGGACTTCGGGGATGGCGGCTCGGGCGAGGGCGAGGCGGTGGAGCACACCTACGAGAAGGCCGGCCAGTACACGGTGACGGCCACGGCCACGCAGGGAACGCGCATCCAGACGGCCACCGCCACCGTGGAGGTGACCGCGACGGAGACGCCGGGCCAGCCGACGGACCCGGGCAATGGCAATGGCAACCCGACGACGCCCGGTCCGCAGACGCCGGAGGACCGGCCGACGCTGCCCGGCGGCGGCAATTCGGATGGTGACGACGACCTCGGTGGCCCCGGCCCTGGAGGCGGGGGTTGCGCGGCGGGCCCCACGGCCCTCGTTCCCGCCCTGGGCCTGCTGGTGGCCGGGCTGGTCCGCCGGCGCCGCCGGTAGCCGTTTCACTCTCACACGCCCTCGCCCGGGTCCCGGGTGGGGGTCCCCGGCGCCCCTGTTGGGAAGCCGCGGCCCGCCCGGGTGGCCCGGGGGACTTTCCGTCCCCGGACACCCGGGTTTGCTTTCCGCGCTTGTCAACGCGGCCCGGGGAATGCAAAGCCGCATCCCGCCATGGCCATGAAACGCAAGTCCCGCCCTGCCCCGCCGAGGTCCTCCGCCGACAGGCCCGGGAACAAGCCCGCGTCCTCCGAGCGTCCGGACCGCTCCTCTCAGCCGCGCCGTCCCGAGCGTCCGGAACGTTCCGAGCGCCCGCAGCGCGCCGAGCGCCCGGAGCGCGCGGGGCGGCCTGAGCAGTCGGAACGCGCCGAGCGTCCGCGGCGCGATGAGAGGCCTGAGCGGTCGGAACGCGCCGAGCGTCCGCGGCGCGATGAGAGGCCTGAGCGGTCGGAACGCGCCGAGCGTCCGCGGCGCGCCGGGCAATCCGAGCAGTCGGGACGCGCTGAGCGCCCTGAGCGTTTCGAGCGGCCTCAGCGCTCCGAGCGTCCTCAGCGCCCCGAGCGTTTCGAGCGTCCCCAGCGCTCCGAGCGGCCCGCCCGCTTCGACCGCCCTCAGCGCCCCGGGCGGCCGGGACGCGCCGAGGCCTCCGCCCGCGACGAGCAGCCGGAGCGCTCGGGACGTCCGGAGCGCCCCCTGCGCGAGGACCTCGTCCTCCAGGCGTGCCTCGAGGCCTACGGCTCCATCCGCCACGAAGGTCGCCTCTCGGACCGGGCGCTCGACTTCGTCCTGCGCCACAAGAAGCACCTCTACTCCAACGAGCGCCGCGCCGTGGCCGAGCGCGTCTACGGCCTGCTGCGCCGCCAGCGCACCGTGGACTTCCTCCTCTCCCGCGCGCACCCGCGCCTCGACTCGCTCGACAAGACGCGCCAGGACGTGATGCGCCTGGCCGCCTCGCGCGTCCTCTACGGTGAGTCGGTCGACGCCGTGGTGCGCACCAGCGCCCTGGGCCCCGCGGATGCCGCGGCCCTCGGCGCCCTGCCGGAGGCCGCCGCCGCGCTGGAGGCCCTCCCGGCGAAGGAGCGCTTCCCCATCGCCGCCTCCCTGCCGGACTTCCTCGCCGACCGCTTCCGCGCCCAGTTCGGCGCTGACGCCGCCCGCGCCGCCGAGGCGATGAACGAGCGCGCTCCCCTCATCGCCCGCGCCAACCTCCTCAAGGGTGACCGCGACGCGCTGGCGAAGCGCCTCGAAGCCGAGGGCGTGCAGTCGACCCCCACCCCGCTGTCGCCCATGGGCCTGGTGCTGGAGTCGCGCCTCAACATCTTCTCGCTGGAGAGCTTCCGCGAGGGCTTCCTGGAGCTGCAGGACGAGGGCAGCCAGCTGCTCGGCATGCTGGTGGACGCGCCCCCCACGCGCGTCGTCGACGCCTGCGCGGGCGCGGGCGGCAAGACGCTGCAGCTGGCCGCGCAGATGAAGAACCGCGGCGACCTGCACGCGCTGGACGTGGACGAGCGCCGCATGGAGGACCTGCGCAAGCGCGCCCGCCGCGCCGGCGTGCACAACGTCCGCGTGCAGCTCATCCCCCACGAGGGCCCGGAGGCGGACGCCGCGCTGGAGCCGCTGAAGGGCAAGGCGGACCGCGTGCTGGTGGACGCGCCGTGCAGCGGCACCGGCACCTTCCGCCGCAAGCCGGACGCGCGCTACCGCCTCACGCCCGAGGACCTGGAGATGCACGTCGGCCGGCAGAAGGCCCTGCTCGCGCGCTTCTCGATGCTCGTGAAGCCCGGCGGCCGCCTCATCTACGGCACGTGCAGCGTGCTGCGCGAGGAGAACGAGGCCGTCATCGAGGACTTCCTCTCCAAGCACCCCGACTTCACCGTGCGCCCGGTGGCGGAGCTGCTCGGCGCCGAGCTGGGCGGAAGACTCGGTCCCGGCCCCTTCCTGAGACTGGCGCCGCACACGCACGGCACCGACGGCTTCTTCGGTGCCGTCCTCGTCCGCGCGAAATAGCCTTCCCCGCGAGGGAGAACCCCGGCCATGCCCCCAGCCGTCCACTACCGCGTTTCCATGCCCCGGCCGCACAGCCACCTGTTGGAGGTGGAGGCCACCTTTCCGGAAGGGCCGGAGACGCTCGACGCCGTCCTGCCGGTGTGGACGCCGGGCAGCTACCTGGTGCGCGAGTTCGCCCGTCACGTGCAGGACCTGACGGCGAGCGGCCCGGACGGGGCGCCGCTGCCGGCGCGGCGCGTGGACAAGCGCACCTGGCGCGTCCAGGCCGGAGGGCGCGCCGTCACCCTGCGCTACCGCGTCTACTGCAACGAGTTGACGGTGCGCACCAGCCACCTGGACGGCACGCACGCGTACTTCAACGGCGCCTGCGTCTTCCTCTACACCGAGGCCACGCGCCACCTGGAGCACCACGTCACCGTGGACGCGCCCAGGGGCTGGCGGACGTTCTGCGCCCTGGGCCAGCGCGCGGACGCCTTCGTCGCGCCGGACTACGACGTGCTGGTGGACAGCCCCTTCGAGGTGGGCCCGCACACGGCGCTCGGCTTCACCGCCGCGGGCGTGCCGCACGAGGTGGTGGTGTGGGGCGACAACGTGGCGGACGCGGAGCGGCTGTGCTCGGACCTGCAGCGCATCTGCGAGGCCCAGGCGCGCATGTACGGCGGGCTGCCCGTCCCCCGCTACCTCTTCCTGCTGTACCTGACGGACAAGGGCCGCGGGGGCCTGGAGCACCAGGCCAGCACCGCCCTGCTCTTCCCCCGCGCCGGCCTGTCCAGCTCGCGCGGCTGGGAGGACCTGCTCACGCTGGCCGCGCACGAGTACTTCCACCTGTGGAACATCAAGCGGGTGAAGCCCCGGGCGCTGGTGCCCTTCGACTACTCGCAGGAGAACTACACCTCGCTCCTGTGGGCCTTCGAGGGCTCCACCGCGTACTACGACAACCTCTTCGTGCGCCGCGCGGGGCTCATGTCCGCGCAGCGCTACCTCACCCGCCTGGGCGAGACGCTCACCCACCTGCACTCCACCCCCGGGCGCCGCGTGCAGACGCTGGCCGAGGCCTCGCTGGTCGCCTGGGTGAAGCACTACCGGCCGGACGAGCACTCGCCCAACAGCGCCATCTCCTACTACCTCAAGGGTGAAGTCGTCTCCGCGCTGCTGGACCTGGAGATACGGCGGGCCACCTCGGACGCGAAGAGCCTGGACGACGTGATGCGCCTGTTGTGGCAGCGCCACGGCGACGGCTCCGGCGTGCCGGAGGACGGCGTGGAGACGGCGGCCAGCGAGGTGGCGGGCATCGACCTGACGCCCTTCTTCGACCGGGCGCTGCGCACCACGGAGGAGCTGGACTACTCGGTCTTCTCGCACGTGGGGCTGGAGCCGGGCTTCCGCACGCGCGAGTCCACCAGCGACAAGGGCGGCACCCCGCCCCCCCGGGGCAAGGGCGGCGAGAGCCGGCCCAAGGGGTGGTTGGGACTCACCATCAAGGGCAGCGCCACGGTGGGTGTGGTGCTGGACGGCTCGCCCGCGCAGGAGGCCGGCCTCTATGCCGAGGACGACGTGGTGGCGCTGGACGGCTGGAAGACGGACGGCGCCAGCCTCCTGAGCCGGTGCGAGGACCGCCGGCCGGGCGAGACGGTGCGGGTGACGGTGTTCCGGCGCGACAGGCTGCTGGAGGTGCCGGTGGTGCTGGGGCAGAAGCCGGCGGAGGCCGTCTGGCTGGCGCGGGTGGAGCGTCCCACGGACGCGCAGAAGGCCGCGTACCAGGCGTGGCTGGGGGCCCCCTGGGATGAAGCCCCCGGAGCGGCGTAGTCTCCCGGGGCGATGAACGCCCTGGCTCCGGACGTCCTGGACGCGAACTCCCCCCTTCCCTCCTGCAAGACCCACCCCCGTGCTCCCGCCGGCTGGCGCTGCCAGACGTGCGCGGCGGCGCTCTGCCCGGACTGCGCCGTGGGACGGCGCGCGCAGACGGTGGAGTTGGTGGGGTGCGGCCTGTGCGGCGGCGGCGCCTCGCCCATCCTCGCCCACCGCCGGCGCACGCCCCTGGCCACGCGGCTGAAGCGCGCCTGGCGCTACGTCTTCACCGCCTCCGGGCTCCCGGTGCTGATGGCCGTGAGCCTCGCCCTGGCGTTCCTGGGCTGGATGATGGAGATGTCCCTCCCCTTCCTGAAGCCGCTGCCCCTGGCGCTGTACGGCAGCATGTTCTGGGGGACCTTCTTCACCCTGGTGCGCGACACGTCCCGGGGGGAGATGGAGCTGGACACGCCGGAGTTCATCGACTTCTTCCGCGACGGCCTCCTCCCCGGCATCCGCGGCCTGACGGCCACCACCCTCGTGTTCCTGCCGGCGCTGCTCTACGTCATGCTCGGGTACACCGGCTGGGTCGGGCTCGGCTTCGTCCTGGCGGGAGAGTCCAGGCCGCCGGGACTGATGGCCGACGTCGTGCTGTGGCTCCTGCTGCTGCTGGGCCTGGTGTGGCTGCCCTTCGCGCTGCTCGTCACCGCCTCGGGAATGCCGCCCACGGTCATCCTCGACGTGCCGCGGATGGTGCGGATGGCGCGCAACCTGGGCTCCGACTACCTGCTGACCACGGGCGTGCTCGTGCTGCTGGGCGGGGTGCACCTGGTGACGCACGTCGTGGCGCTCGTGCTACGGGCGGTGGACATGTTCATCGTCTCGCGCGTGCTGGCGGAGGGCGTGACGCTGCTGGCGCCCTTCACGGCGGCGCACGTGCTGGGGCTGCTGATGTACGTGCGCGGGGACTCGGTGGGGTACGGCATGGACCGCGACTACCTGGAGCCCGTCCTGGGCGACACGAAGCCCCGCCTGGCCGCGCCGCCCATGCGCGACGGCGAGCTCTTCCCCGAGGCACCCGAGGGGGCGACGCTCGTCGAGATGCCGGATGCCGCGCGGCGCACGGAGAACGAGGAACTCACCGCGCTGGCGTCCGCGGTGGAGTCGCGCGACGTGCCCCAGGCCATGGCCCTGTACGCAGCGTTGAGAGGACAACCGAAGGTGCGTGTCCCTCCGGCGCACCACCTGTTCATCGGACAGGCCGCGGCCGTGGAAGGAAACTTCCCACTGGCGGTACAGGCGTTGGAATCCGCGGCGGATGTGGCACCGGATGATCCCACCGCGCCCCGCGCGTTGGTCCTCCTGGCGCGCGTGTTGGGAGAAAAGATGCAGGAAATTTCCCGCGCGGAGCAGGTCTATCGCTACGTCATCCACCGCTATCCGGACTCGAGCGCGGCGCGCTTCGCGCGCGAGCGTGTACCTCCGTCCGCCGACTGACACGAGCGTTGCCGCGCGTCGCCGCGAGCACCACCTTCGACGGCATCATGGTTCGGGTGCGTTGGTTCTCGTGGCTCATCGGCATCTCCCTCCTCGCGGCGTGCGACGACGCCCCGCGCATGGAGCGGCGCGACGATGACTGCCAGGCGGAGTTGGTGTCGTTGCGGGTGGAGGTGGTGACGGCGGAGGGGGCCCGCGTGCGTGGCGCCACCGTCACCGCCACCAACCTGACGTCGAACGTGAGCATCACCGGCGTCACGGATGAGAGCGGTGTCACCACCGCCATCAACGAGACGCTCGCTCCCAGTCCCGTGCGCGTGGTGGCCAGCGCCGGCGCCAAGGTCTCCTCCGCCGAGCGCGTCCAGTGGACCTGCGACAGCTGCAACTGCGTGCCCGAGCCCGGCACGCTGCAGCTCCAGCTCAACCCGTAACGTCCTCTCGCGCACCGGGCCCCTGGCCCCTCCCCGCGGAACTTCCCCGCGTGGGTGGTTGTGCCGAGCCCACCGGCTGAGGTACGGCTTACGCCATGCGTCATGCCGGCCCACCCGTGTCCTTCCTCCTGCCTGCCTCCAGGGCGACCCGTCAGCCGGGCGGCCCCGGGAGGGCGGCTGGGGGAACGGCTCTCGACGGCCGCCGCGTTCCCACTCCACGAGGTAAGACCGGCGTGCTACCTCCAAGGTAGGCCCCCGGCCGTCATCATCATGTCCGCAGACAGCGTGGAACAGCTCCTCCAGTGCGCGCTCTCCGAGCTGACGGAGCGCTTCGTCACCCGTTCGCACCCGGTGCCCTCCGGCCTGCTGGAGGCCCTGGATGGGGACTCGCGGCGAGGCGCCCGGGAGCTGGCGCGCCGCATCCGCGCCCGGCAGGAGAAGAACCGCTCCGAGGGCCAGCGCCTGCGCCACCTGC
Organism: Pyxidicoccus fallax; assembly: GCF_012933655.1. Classification (GTDB taxonomy): domain Bacteria; phylum Myxococcota; class Myxococcia; order Myxococcales; family Myxococcaceae; genus Myxococcus; species Myxococcus fallax. The sequence goes on from NZ_JABBJJ010000270.1 coordinate 8,734, forward strand.
TGAAGTTCGAGGTGGAGCTGTGGGACCAGGGGATGATGCACGTGGCGGGCGTGGACGAGGCGGGCATGGCCCCGCTGGCCGGCCCGGTGGTGGCCGCCGCCGCCGTGCTGCCCAAGGGCTACCGGCTGAAGGGGCTGGACGACTCGAAGAAGATTCTCGACGCGGAGAAGCGCGAGGAGCTGGCGGTGGCCATCAAGCGCGACGCGGTGGCGTGGGCGGTGGGCCAGGCGGAGGTGGAGGAGATCGACCGCATCAACATCTACCACGCGGGCCTGCTGGCCATGCGCCGCGCGGTGGAGGGGCTGGGGCTGAAGCCGGACTTCGTGCTGGTGGACGCGCGGAAGATTCCGGAGTGCCCCGCGCCCCAGCGCGGCATCATCAAGGGCGACTCGCTGTCCATGAGCATCGCCGCGGCGTCCGTGCTGGCGAAGACGACGCGGGACAGGCTGATGGCGGAGCTGGACGCGCAGTACCCCGGCTATGGGCTCGCGGCGCACAAGGGCTACCCGACGCCGCAGCACGTGCAGGCGCTGCGCGAGAAGGGCGTGCTGCCCATCCACCGGCGCAGCTTCGGGCCGGTGCGCGAGGCGCTCGGACTGGGGCCCGCCTCCACGCCTTCCGCCGTGCAGACGGAGCTGTTCCCCGCTATGCCTTCTCCGACAACGACCGAACCGTGAGCTCGGACCAGGACATCGACGGCTGGATGGCGGCGCGGGGCATCACCCTGCCGGACGCCCGCACCCGCGCCCGCGCGGTGCTGGAGGAGGCGGGGCTCACCCGACCCGGCAAGCTGCGCATGAGCGAGCCCAAGCTGCTCAAGGCGGCCGAGCTGTTGGACAGCCGCTTCTTCTTCGTCTGCGCGGACGGGGCCTGCCTCAAGGTGGCGCTGGCGAGCGGCCGCGAGCCCTTGCGCGTGGAGCCGCGCAGCCACTGCATGCGCTGTGGTGGCTCGGCCAACCGGCGCGCGGAGGCCGCCTTCGTGGAGAGCTGCCGCAGCCACGGCGTGCGCAAGGTGGTGGTGGTGGGCGGCTCGCCCGCGGTGCGCGAGGAGCTGGATCAGAAGCTCGGCCATCAAATCGAGCTGCGCATGGTGGACGGCACGGAGCGGCGCACGTCGGACCGGGCGCGCAGTGACTTGGATTGGGCGGACCTGGTGCTGGTGTGGGGCGCCACGGAGCTGCACCACAAGGTGAGCGGGCACTACACGCACGGGGGCCCCGCCTACAGCCACAAGGTGGTGCACGTGGTGCGCCGCGGTGTCGCCGCCCTGCTGGAAGAGGCGATTACCCACCTGGAGAGGTCGCGTTGAAGACCGAGCTCATCCTGCTCCGCCATGGAGAGACGGAGTGGAACTCGCAGAACCGGCTGCAGGGCCACCGGGACAGCGCGCTGAACCCCGAGGGCCAGCGTCAGGCGGACGCGCTCGCGGCGCGGCTGGTGTCGGTGTCCTTCAGCGCGCTGTATTGCAGTGATTTGGGCCGGGCGGTGGAGACGGCGCGGCGCATCTCCGCGCGCACGGGCCACGCCGTCACCCCGGATGCGCGGCTGCGCGAGCGGGGCCTGGGCATCCTGGAGGGGCTGACGCGCGAGGAGGCCCGGGAGCGGCACCCGGACGTGTTCGCGGAGTACTCGGCGGGCGCGCCGGACTACGTGGTGCCGCAGGGCGAGAGCACGTCCCAGCGGCTGCGCCACGCGGTGGAGTGCCTGAGCGAGCTGGGCCACCGGCACCGGGGCGGGCGCGTCGTGGTGGTGACCCACGGCGGCGTGCTCAGCCTGCTGTTCCGCCACAGCCTGGGGATTCCGCCCCAGGCGCCGCGCACCTTCTCGGTGCTCAACGCGGGCTGGAACCAGTTCGACTACCACCCCCATGACGGCACGCTGCGGCTGGTGACGTGGGGTGACGTCACCCACCTGACGGCCACCAGCCGCGACGACACCTGAGCCCGAGCGCCCCGGGCCACTCCCGGGGCACGCGAGCCCTTCGGCTCACACCTCGGCCTGGAGCCGCTCCTCGTGCCGGGCCGCGCGGGACGGACGGGCCTGGGGATTCACCAGGGAGCGGGCCTCCTCGATGGCGGCGTGCACCACCTCGGCGGCATGCCGCGCCTGCTCCTCGGTGTGCGAGGACATGACCTGCATGCGGAAGCGCGACTCGCGCACGCGGACGGCCGGGTACTCCACGAGGTTGGCGAAGACGCCGCGCTCGAACACCAGCTTCGACGCCAGCCGCGCCACCTTCGCGTCGCCCACGGGCACGGGCACCACGTTGGAGGGCTCGCCCATGCACTTGATGCCGCGCTCGGCGAACGCGCCGCGCAGCGCGAGGATGTTGGCGCGGGCCTTCTGACGCAGCGCCTCGCCCTCCTCCGAGCGGACGATGCGCAGCGCCTCCAGCACCACCGCGGCCTGCGTGGGCAGCAGCGCGTTGGAGAAGATGTGCGGCCCGCCCATGGTGCGCACGAACTGGCGCACCGCCGGCGAGCGCGTGGCCAGGAAGCCGCCGTTGGAGGCGAACGTCTTCGAGAAGGCACCCACCACCAGGTCCACCTTCCCCAGCATGCCCTGCGCGCCCAGCACGCCCGTGCCCCGGGGGCCCAGCGAGCCCAGGTCATGCGCCACGTCCACCAGCAGCGTCGCGCCGTACTCGTGGCAGATGGCCTGCAGCTCCTCCAGCCGCGGCACGTCCGAGTCCATGGAGAACAGGCCCTCGGTGACCACCAGCACGCCGTTGCGCGTGTCCTTCGCGCGAATCTCCTGCAGCTTGCGGCGCATGGCGCGGTTGTTCAGGTGCGGCACGCGGGTGACGTTCTGCGTGGCGGCCATGGCGCCCTGCTGCAGGCACTGGTGCGACAGCGCGTCCATCACCACGTGGTCATCCGCGCGCACCAGCCCGGCGATGGTGCCAAAGCCCGCGCCCCAGCCCGAGGAGAACAGCGCCACGTGCGGCATCTGCAGGTGCTCGGCGAGGGCCTTCTCCAGCATCAGCGACGGCGTCGTGTTGCCACCCAGCATCGCCGAGCCCGCGCTGTGCAGCCCGTACTGCTCGATGGCCCGGTGCGCCGTCGCGATGACTTCCGGATGCGTGGACAGCGACAGGTAGTCCTGCGAGCCGAAGTTCAGCCCCTGGCGGGCCACGCCCGTCTCATTGCGCACGCCGCACTCGGCCTCCGGCGCCGCCACCAGGCTCCTCGAGAACGGCCACAGCCCCGTCTCCCGCCGCGACTCCTGCCAGCGGAAGAAGTCCTCCGTCCTCCCCAACAGGTCCGGCCCCACGGGCTGTGTGTAGTCGGAGATGAAGTGGGTGAAGAGAGGAGATTCGAGCTGATTACGCAGTTCCATCGATACACGTCCGGGGGGAGGAGGGGGACAACGTAGGGAATGCACGTTCATGCGCCCGGGGGGCGAGCGCGACCCCCTTTAATTCCATTGCATCTTTCCAGTCAACCTAACAAGTCAGATGACTCGACTGTATTAGTTTGACCTGACTCAACAGAATGCGTCGCACAAGGGAGAAACCCGCCCTTCCCTGCACCCCGGGCAGGCGCCGCGCGCGCGCATCACCTGTCAACCCTTTGACATTATTGGGGGCTCAAACGAGGGGTGAAACCGACCTCAATGGGTGAGAAATGACAACGGCCCCGGAGCCCTCCACGGTGGTGGCGGGTCCGAGGCCGTGCAATCCAACGGGAGTGGGAGGACCTGTCAGGTCGTCCCGCCCCCGAGGGGTGAGGCGAAGTGCGCTACTCGTCGTTCTGCCGCAGCGCGGCGAGGACGTTGAGGTCCTCCAGCGTGGTGGTGTCCTGCGAGGACTGCTTGCCCGCGGCCACGTCGCGCAGCAGCCGGCGCATGATTTTTCCGGAGCGCGTCTTGGGCAGCGCCTCGGCGAAGCGGATTTCATCCGGCCGGGCGATGGCGCCAATCTCCTTCGCCACGTGCGTGGCCAGCTCCTTCTTCAGCTCGGACGAGGGCGCGTTGCCCTGCTTCAGGGTGACGAAGGCCACCAGCGCGGTGCCCTTGAGCTCGTCCGGGCGGCCCACCACGGCGGCCTCGGACACGCGCGCGTGCGCCACCAGCGCGCTCTCCACCTCGGCGGTGCCCAGGCGGTGGCCGGCGACATTCACCACGTCGTCCACGCGGCCCATCAGCCAGACGTAGCCGTCCGCGTCGGTGCGCGCGCCGTCGCCGGTGAAGTACATGCCGGGCAGCTCGTTGAAGTACGTGCGCACGTAGCGGTCCGGGTCGCCGTACACGGTGCGCAGCATGGAGGGCCACGGCCGGGTGACGAACAGCAGCCCGCCCTGCCCCCGAGGCACCGGGTTGCCCTGCCGGTCCAGGATTTCGGCGTGGATGCCGGGCAGCGGGAAGGTGGCCGAGCCGGGCTTGGTGGGCGTGGCCCCCGGCAGCGGCGAAATCATGATGGCGCCCGTCTCCGTCTGCCACCACGTGTCCACGACGGGGCAGCGGCCGCCGCCGATGACGTCGCGGTACCACATCCACGCCTCGGGGTTGATGGGCTCGCCCACGCTGCCCAAGAGGCGCAGCGAGGACATGTCGTGCTTGCGCGGGTGCTCGTCGCCCAGGCGCATGAAGGCGCGGATGGCGGTGGGCGCGGTGTAGAGGATGGTGGCCTTGTAGCGCGCGATGATTTCCCAGAAGCGGTCCGGCCCCGGCTGCGTGGGCGCGCCCTCGTAGAGGACGGTGGTGACGCCGTTCATCAGCGGGCCGTAGACGACGTAGCTGTGCCCCGTCACCCAGCCCACGTCCGCGGTGCACCAGTAGACGTCGTCCTCGCGCAAGTCGAACACCCAGCGCGTGGTGAGCGACGTATTCACCGCGTAGCCGCCCGTGGTGTGCAGCACGCCCTTGGGCTTCCCGGTGGAGCCGGAGGTGTAGAGGATGAACAGCGGGTGCTCGCTCTCCACCCACTCCGGCTCGCAGGTGTCGGACTGGCCCTTCACCAGCGCGTCCCAGGCCACCATCCTCGAGTCACTCAGGGACAGCGACTCGCCGGTGCGCCGCAGCACGACGACCTTCTCCATGGCCTTCATGTGGGGCAGCGCCGCCTCCACGTTCTTCTGGAGGGGCACCACCGAGCCCTTGCGCCAGCCGCCGTCCGCGGTGAGCAGCACCTTCGCGCCCGCGTCGTTCATGCGCTCGTGGAGCGCCTCCGCGGAGAAGCCGCCGAACACCACCGAGTGCACCGCGCCGATGCGCGCGCACGCCAGCATGGCCACCGCGGCCTCGGGCACCATGGGCAGGTAGATGCCCACCCGGTCTCCCTTGCGCACGCCGAGCGACTTGAGGCCGTTGGCCAGCCGGTTCACCTCCACCGCCAGCTCGCCGTAGGTGATGCGGCGCCGGTCTCCGGGCTCGCCCTCGAAGAGGATGGCGGGCTTGTCGCGGCGCTTCGCCAGGTGGCGGTCCAGACAGTTGTAGGCGAGGTTGGTGCGGCCCTCGACGAACCAGCGCGCGTGCGGTGGCTTCCAGTCCAGCACCGTCTGGAAGGGCTCCTTCCAGTAGAGCTCCTCGCGGGCCCGGTCGCCCCAGTACTTCTCCGGGTTGCTGGCGGCCTCGTCCCACAGCCGCCGGTAGTCCTCCATGCTGCGGATGTGGGCCTGCTTCGAGAACGCCTCCGGGGGAGGGAAGACGCGATTCTCCGTCAGGACCGATTTGATCTCGTGCTGCGTTTCAGCCATGGGCTCCTCCGCAGAGTGGGCAACCGCCCCTCTGTTCTAGGAACCCGCGCGTCAGGTCTCAAGCGTGTCACTCACAACGCTTCGACTCCTTGACGGCTTCGTAGCGCAGCCACAGTTCGCAGACGCACTCATCCGGGCGCTGGGTGTCGTAGCGCACGCGCAAGGTGCCGTCGAACTGCGTCTCGCAGCGCGTCTTGCCCTCCAGGTGGATGTTCACCTGGTCCAGCAGACACTCCTGGCCGTTCACCTCGGCGCTGGCGTTCACCACGCTGCCGTCGATGGAGAAGTCGTCTCCCTCGTCGAGGAAGTAGCCGATGAGCTCGCTGTCCAGCAGGCTGAAGTCCAGGCGGACGACCCGGCCCGTCACCTGGAGGGTGCCGCGGAACGGTTCGCGGTTGGCCGCGAGCCCGCACTCGTCCCGGTAGATTTCCACGGGCGTGAGGACGTAGTCGCCCTGCTCCTGGGCGTAGGGCAGGCAGCCAGACATGCCCGCGACGAGCAGGGCGGGGACGAGGAGGCGAAAGCGTCCGAGGGTAGACACGGCGCGCACCATACCGCACGGGGTGCATTGGGTGCAGTGCATCGTGGCGGCAGCGGTTACACTCGGTGCCATGGCCGAATACCGCAACCCCAAACCCACCGTGGACTGCATCATCGAGCTTGCGGGTGAACGCATCGTCCTCATCCGCCGGAAGAATCCGCCGGTGGGCTGGGCGCTGCCGGGCGGCTTCGTGGACGAGGGCGAGTCGCTGGAGACGGCGGCCGTGCGCGAGGCGAAGGAGGAGACGGGGCTGACGGTGAAGCTGGTGGAGCAGTTCCACACGTACTCGGACCCGAAGAGAGACCCGCGCCAGCACACCATCTCCACCGTCTACATCGGCACGGCGGAGGGCGAGCCCTCGGGCTCGGACGACGCGGCGGAGGCGAAGACCTTCCCGTCGAGCGCGCTGCCGAAGGACCTGTGCTTCGACCACGGCACCATCCTCTCCGACTACCTGGCCTACAAGCGGACCGGGCAGCGGCGGAAGCTGTAGGGAGCGGCGCTCCCGGATGCACTACGCGCTCGTCCTGCTCGCCCTGGGAGGGCTGTTGGCCCTGCACGAACTGGGGCACCTCGTCGCCGCGCGGCTGTGCGGCGTGAGGGTCCCCCGCTTCGTGTTCGGCTTCGGTCCGCCGCTGGTGTCCTTCCGCTTGTGGGGCACGCAGTACGTGCTGGCCGCGGTGCCGCTGGGGGCCACCGCGCACGTGCAGGGGATGAATCCGCACCGCGCGGACGCGGCGGAGGACGGCGGCTTCCAGGTGCTGGGCCCGCTGCGGCGGATGGTCATCATCCTGGCGGGGCCCCTGGCCAACTACCTGCTCGCGCTGGGGCTGCTGTTCTCGTTGTACACGTCGGGCACGCACGTGGTGGTGCCGCTGACGGTGGGCACGGTGCAGCCCGGCTCGGAGGCGGCGCGCGCGCAGCTGTTGCCGGGGGACCGCATCGTCACGGTGGCGGGACAGCCGCTGAAGAACTGGTCGGAGTTCGTGGAGCAGGTGGCGCGCTCACCGGGCCGTCCGCTGGAGCTGGGCGTGGAGCGGCAGGGCACGCAGCGCACGGTGCAGGTGCGCCCGCGTCCGGATGAGCGGGGCGAGGGCCGCATCGGCGTGAGCCAGCAGTACGTGTACCGCGCGCACGGCGCGGGCGAGGCGCTGGGGCATGCGTTCGCGCACACCGGCAGCGTGGCGGCCGAGGGCCTGTCGACGCTGGTGCGGCTGGTGCGCGGGCCGGAGCACACGGGCGCCGTGGGGCCGGGAGCGCTGATGCGGCAGGAGTCGTCGGACGCGGCGTCGTCCGGGATGGACTCGCTGATGCGCGCCTTGGTGACGGCGTCCGTGGCGCTCGCGCTCCTGATGATGCTGCCCGTGCCCGGGTTGGATGGAGGCCGGGTGGCGCTGCTGATGGTGGAGGCGGCGAGCGGCCGGAGATTGCCACCGCGCGTGGAGACGGTGGCGCAGGCGGTGGGCTTCCTCGGCATCGCGGCGGTCATCGTGGTGGTGGCGGGCATGGAGATTCGCCGCGCGCTGCCGGAGCGGCCCGCGCCCGCGGTGGTGGGAGGAACGCCGACTGCGAGCGCTGGAGCACCGGCGAACGCGGCGGGCAGCAGGCCCACGGCGGGGCCTGGGGCACCGGCGAACGCGGCGGGCGGCGCGACGACGGCTCCTGGAGCACCGGCTCCGGTGGTGGGTGCCACGTCGGTGTCTGGCCCGGGCGTCGCAGCGAACGCGACGGCGGCGGGCGTCACCCAGACGCTCGTTCCCGGAGCGACGCCCTCCTCGGCACCACCCACCACACCGGCCGCGCCGGGCGCCGCGGCGGCGATAGCTCCCGCTCCGGGTGCGCCCAGGACAGGCGCGAATCCCGTGGCGCCCACCCCGGCCGCGGGAACGGCCGTGAGTGGGACGGGTGCTCCGACGGGCTCGACACCGGCACCAGGCGCGACGGCCTCGGGCACTCCGGACGCGGGAACAGCGGTCGCCGGCAGCGCGTCCCCTCCGGGAACATCCCCGGGAACACAGGCCGTCGCGGCCCCCACCACC
>NZ_JABBJJ010000271.1 GCF_012933655.1 Pyxidicoccus fallax
CCCGGCCACCGCCACCGCGCCCACCGCGTACATCCCCCACCGGTCCGAACCATCCCGGAAGGTATTCGCCAGCACATGGAAGAACTCGGCCTGGTTCTGCTCGAAGCTCTTCCACGCCAGGTTCTGCGGAGAGAAGGTGGGCCCCCACGCCTTCCACGGCGCCCCGGGCTGGATGTCCGGCGGCTCGCCGAAGCGCAGCACCACCCACCCGAGGAAGAGCGCCACGCCGGGCACCACGCCCAACAGCGCCGGCACCCGGGGCCGCAGCCGCGCCACCAGCCCCCGCGCCGCGCCATCCTCCGGCACCGCCGTGGTGACGAGCAGCCACGGCAGCCCGAAGGCGAGGAAGCCGAAGGCCTGCACGTGGAAGAGCAGCACCCCCACCAGACACACCGCCAGCCCCGAGGCCCACGCGCGGCGGCGGGGCACGTCCTCCAGCGCGCGCACGAAGAGGCCGCCGCACAGGAGCGTCAGCGGCAGCGCCGCGCAGTAGTTGACGAACCCCCAGCCGAAGCTGTCGCCATACGCGAAGGGCAGCGCCAGCAGCGACGGCCACACCGGCCGGCCCAGGCTCTTCAGCAGGAAGCCCAGCCCCAGCGGCAGCCCGACGACGTAGGCCGTGAGGAAGACGCGGTTGGCCATCTCCAGGGGGAGCAGCCAGTTGAGCGCGCTGACGAGGTAGTAGTAGCCCAGGTACGGCGTCAGCGCGTGCCGCGCGGCGAACACCTGCGGGTACAGCGTCGTCGGGTCGTCCAGCCGGTGCAGGACGGAGATGAGGTACAGGTGCTGCGGCAGGTCCGCCATGGGCAGGTAGCGCGAGGCCCACAGGGGCAGCGCGCCCAGCACCAGCGCGGCGGCGTAGACGAGGCGTGCGGTTCGGTTCGTCACGGAGGGCGCGGACTGTACGCGCCGCCTCCCGCGCCCGCGAGCAGGGCGTGCGGCCGGACCGGCCCATGCTCGGTAGACGGGTAGACAAAGGTACGGCCCTCGTCCTTGGCAGGGGGCGGGGGCTGGGGTATAGGCGCACGGCGAGAGCGGGTGCCGTGGCGGTATCCCGAAGGAGAGCGGACATGACACGCATCGCGACGATGGTGGCCGCGGGGCTGATGGCCGGCGGGTTGCTGCTGGCGCCGGGTGCGGCGCACGCCTGTGAGGCCCATGCGCGCGCCGCCGCCGAGGCCCCCAAGGCCGACGCGAAGAAGGCCGAGCCTTCCACGAAGGACGCCGACAAGGCCCCGCGGGCGGACCCCAAGGCCTCGCAGCGCGGCGAGGTGGAGCGTCCCCTGGACGCGCTGGACTCGCTCATGGCCGGCAAGTGCCAGTGCGGCAGCAAGGCGGACTGCACCTGCAAGAAGGGCTCTTGCGATTGCTCCAAGTGCCGCAAGTCCCATCGCGAGGTGATGGAGACGCTGCGCGGCCGTCCCGCCGAGCTGAAGCTCGAGGAGGCGCGCTACGACGCCTCCGCCGGCATCTTCATCTAGGCGTGGTGGCGGAGCCCTTCTCCGCCTTCACCACCAGCAGGGGCGGCAGGGCCACGCGCTCGAAGCGCACCAGGCCCACCGCGGCGGCCTCCCGGCGCAGCACCTCCTCGCCGCGCGGGTGCAGGCCCAGTCTCCGGTGGACGAGCGCCGCGGGCGCGCCCGGGGGCACGTAGGTGCTGGCCACCCAGCGGCCGCCGGGGCGCAGCACGCGCGCCACCTCCAGCATCATCCGGCCCAGGTCCGCCACGAAGTGGAGCGAGCCGGCCATCAACACCGCCCCCAGCGTGCCGTCCTGGAAGGGCAGGTGGGGCGCCTCGGCGCGCAGGAAGTCCACCGTCGCCCCGGCCTCGCGGGCCTGGGCCACGCCCTCCTCCAGCATGGCGCGGGACACGTCCAGCCCCGCCACCGGGGGGAAGTCCGGCTCGCGCGCCAGCCTCCGCGCCACCAGCCCCGTGCCGCAGCCCACGTCCAGCACCGTCGCCTCCGGCCGGCCCAGCAGGCTCCGGTAGAGGAGGTACTCGCTGTCGCGGTCCATCCGCTGGCCGGAGAGGGTGCGCTCCATCACCGGGCGCACGTAGCGCTCGTAGGAGCGCGCCACCCAGCGCTGCTCCATGCCGCGCTGCATGGCCCCCGCGCCGGTGTGCTCCACCGTGAGGTCCGCCACGCCCTCGGCCACGGGGAAGGTGGCGCGGCACTCGCCGCAACGCAGCGGACCAAAGAGGAGCACCGGGGCGTCCGCCTCCGGCTGGAGGCCGCCACGACGGCACCGGGGACACCTGAGAAGGGGAACGAGCGCGCGCCGCATGGGGCCTTCGAGGCTAGCGCCCCTGGGCCCCACGGGAGAATGGCTTTCGCCTCAGGCGGACGGGGTGGGGCGCGTGACGCGCTTGTCCTCGGCCACCAGCACCGGCCAGCCGCGCGCCATGGCCTCGCGGAAGAAGGCCGCCAGCTCGCGCCGGCTGTGGTTCACCGCGCCCAGGAAGGGGTCGATGAGGGCCTCCTCGCCGAGGCTGCGCGTCGCGTTGAGCTCCACCGGACTGCCGCAGCGCTCGCAGCGGATGGACACCTGACGCACCAGCGCCACGGGCACCGCGTAGCGGGCCCCGCAGTCGCCACACTTCCACACCAGGGCGCGCTCGCCCGCCTCGCGGCGGGCCAGGTTCTCCAGCTCGTCCGCCAGCCGCAGCAGGGCCGGCAGGTCCTGGGGCGGCTGGGCGAAGACGGCGGAGGGGCCGAAGCCCGCCTCGGGGGCGCCCAACGTCGGGGGACGGTCCCCGTGCAGGAGGGCGCGCAGCCTGTCTCGGGCGCGTACGTCGCGGAACTCGGCGCCGGTCAGGGCGCGCTCCACGGCCTCGTGCACCGGAGGCAGCTCCGGCTCGAGGCGCTCATCGTCCGGCAGCGATTGGGGGAAGTTCACCAGCCGGTGCGCGGGGACTGCGAGGAATCGGAAGGCCACACCTGCTCCATTGCACCCCGCACGTTCTCGTGCAAGGCGCGAGTTGCCAATTGTCCGCTGCCGGGATTTACCTCGCCCGCCCCTACGCCGACCACTCCAGCATGCGCTGCAGTGGCGCCCGGGCCGCCTCCCTCAAATCTTCCGGCATCACCAGCTCCGGCTTCCGGTCCTTCATGCACCGCCAGAGCTTCTCCAGCGTGTTGAGCCGCATGTAGGGGCACTCGTTGCACGCGCAGCCATTGTCCGGAGGGGCGGGGATGAACGTCTTCTGCGGCGCGCCCTTCTTCATCTGGTGGAGGATGCCCGCCTCCGTCACCACGATGAACTTCTCCTTGGGGCTCTTCAGCACGTAGTCCAGGAGCGCCTTGGTGGACCCGATGAAGTCCGCGTGACGCAGCACCGCCGCCTCGCACTCCGGATGCGCCACCACCTCTGCTTCCGGGTGCTCCACCTTCAGCTGCACCAGCTTCTTCTCGCTGAAGATTTCGTGGACGATGCAGCTGCCCGGCCACAGCACCATGTCGCGACCGGTCTGTTTCATCACGTAGCGCCCCAGGTGCTGGTCCGGCGCGAAGAGAATCTGCCGGTCCTTCGGCACCTGGTTGACGATCTTCACCGCGTTGGACGACGTGACGATGACGTCGCTCATCGCCTTCACCGCGGCGGAGCTGTTCACGTAGCTCACCACGAACGTCCCCGGGTGCTTCTCCTTGAAGGCCTTGAAGGCCGTCGGCGGACACCGGTCCGACAGCGAGCAGCCCGCCTTCAGGTCTGGCAGCAGCACCTGCCGCGTGGGGTTCAGAATCTTGGCCGTCTCCGCCATGAAGTGCACACCGCAGAAGACGATGACGTCCGCCTTCGTCGTCGCCGCCGCCTGCGCCAGCGCCAGGCTGTCCCCGACGAAGTCCGCGAGGTCCTGGACCTCGCTCTCCTGGTAGTAGTGCGCCAGGATGACCGCGTTCATGGAGCGCTTGAGCTCCTGGATTTCCCTCGCGTAATCCACCTCGGTGCCCATGGCACCTCCTTAAGGCCCAACATTTAACCGGGACTTGGATGGTCGGCCAGGGTGCGGTTTACCCCACCGTCCTGCGAACGGGCGGCCGAGTCCCGGGCTGCCGGGCCTTATCGAACATCCGCCCTGTCCTCATGCAGGGCACTCCCTTCCCTGACAGGTCCGGTAAGATGAAGGCCTGAGCCGGACACGACACATGGGCTGCGGGCCCATGACGACTGGGGCTTTCGGAACCAGGGAGACGGGAGACGGGCTCCGTCGGCAAGCCGATGGCGCCGCAGCGAACAATCCCCACCTCCTGAACCTGCGAGGTCGTGTTTCCGAGGACAGTTCAGATGCCCGGTGGAGGAGGACATATGGCCGTGACGACGCGCGCAGTGCTGGTCGTGCACCCGGAAGCGGAGCGTCGTATGAAGCTTCGGGCCGTGCTGGCGGGCTACGACATACTCGAGGCCGCCAACCGCCAGGAAGCGGTCGAATTCCTGACCCGGACGACACCCGTGCTGGTGCTCACGCACCCCGAGTCCTTCTCCCGACTGTTGAAGGACCTGGAGCGCTATGCGCCTCGTGCCATCCGCGCCGTCCTCTGCCCACGCGACAACGTCCGCACGCACCACAGCCTGGTGGATGTGGCGGCGGCCGGACACATGTTCTTCACCCTGGATGACGAGCCCACCCCGGCGCTGCGGCGCGCGGTGCTGGAGCTCCTGGAGCTGCGCGAGTCCGAGCGCCGCACGCCGCAGGGCGCCCTGGAGGCGCGCTTCGTGGCGGATGGCACCGCCTTCCGCGCGGCCCTGCTGGACGTGGGCACCGGTGGGCTCGGCCTGCGCCTGGAGCCCAGCGTGCGCATCGAGCGGCTGACGCCCGGCACGGAGCTGGAGGGCCTCCAGGTCTACCGCGGGGACGCGCTGGTGCTGCGCGCCGGCCACGCCACGGTGCGCATGGTGCGGCCCCTGCGCGCGCAGGACGGCGGCGGCTTCCACCTGGGCGTGTCCCTGGAGCGCCCCGTGGAGCACGCGCGCTCCAGCCCCGCGCCGCTGCTGCAGGACGCGGTGCGCATCCGCGGCTTGATGCGCCGCGCCGTGCGCGCGGGCGTGGGCTTCGGCCTGCGCACCCACGAGGGCAACCGGCTGGTGGACTTCTCCCGGGCGGAGGTGCACCCGGAGGCCTCGCGGCTGGTGCTGCGCGAGCAGTCGCGCCCCGGCCAGCTCTTCCACCCCGGGGACGTGGTGCAGCTGTGCCTGGACTTCGGCGGCGTGTGCCACGTGGGCACCACGGCCGTCCTCGACGTGGGGGAGCACCACGTGGAAGTGGCCCTGCCGCGCTCCCTGAGCCTGCACCACCGCCGCAACAGCCTGCGCTTCCGCTCCACCGCGGAGCGGCCCTTCGCCGTGTCCTTCGAATCGCCCTTCACCGGCGAGCCGCTGTACCGCCCGATGTTGGACCTGCACACCGGCGGCTTCGCGTTCCCCTTCGACGCCAGCCGCGAGGTCTTCCCGCCCGGGCTCATCCTCGACGAGGTGACGCTGCACCTGCCGGACGGCACGCGCTCGCGCTGCCGCGCCCAGGTGCAGGACACCGGGCAGCTCACCGACGAGGGCAGCAGCATGAGCCGCCCCCGCCGCTGCGGCGTGCGCATGCTGGAGCTGGCCCCCGAGGCGCGCACCGCCATCCTCGACGCCTTCATCAAGGCCCGCTGCCCGGACGCGCGCGACGGCTCGGAGCTGGCCTTCCCGGACATCTGGGACTTGTTCCGCGCCGCCGAGGTGCGCTTCCCGGACTACCCGTACCATGACGGCCCGCCGCAGGAGGCGCTGCTGGCCAGCCACCGCATGCTGGGCAACGGCTCGCACGGCCTGTCGAAGACCATCGTCTACCAGCGCGAGGGCCGCCTCTATGGCCACATCTCCGGCCTGCGCATCTACTCGCGCACCTGGCTGTCCCAGCACCTGGTGGTGCGGCCGGGCTACCACCGCCACGAGTCCATCTCCCAGGAGCTCGTCGCGCTCGCGGCCGACTACGCGGAGAGCCTGGAGGACGTGGAGTACCTGCGCGCCCTCTGGCGCTGCCGCAACCGGTGGACGTCGCGCATCTACGGCGCCATCGCCAGCCGCCTGGAGCGCCCGGGCCTCAGCTGCCTGCACGCCTTCACCCCCTGCCGGCTCCCGGTGGACGCCGCGCTGCCGCCCCCGCGCGAGGATTTGCGCGTGCGCCCGGCGGAGTCGGCCGACCTGCGCTGGCTGGAGCAGTACCTGCGCGAGACGCAGGACGTGGTGCGGCTGCGCAGCTCGGACCTGGTGGAAGGGGAGATGGGGCTGGGAGGCCTGGGAGGCCGCTACGCGGGCGCGGGCCTGCGGCGCGGCCGCTCCATCGCCCTGGTGGAGGGGAGCCACGGCCCCAAGGGCTTCGTCCTCATGGAGGACTCCTCCCCGGGCCTGTTCTGGGCCGAGTGGTACAACGCCTTCTCGCTCGTCATGGTGGAGCAGGACGCCCAGGAGGCGGACGCGGTGCGCCGCGCCCTCATCACCCACGCGGTGGCGGACTCGGCCCGGCGCGGCCGCACCACCGCCGAGTGCCTCGCCCAGGACGGGGACCTGCCCGCGCTGGAAGGGCTGGGCTTCCACAACCTCGGCAAGGTGATGGAGTTCACCGCCCACCGCCGGCTGGTGCGCGACTGGAACGCCTACCTGCTCGCCGTCTTCGAGCGGCTGGCCGCCAACCCCCGCGGCACGCCCAAGCTGGACGACAAGGACATCGCGGCATGACCTACTTCATGCAGTCGGACGAGGAGGTGCGGCGCCTGCAGGCGCAGGCGAGCGCCAGCTCCTATACGGACCGGCTGCGGCTGACGGGCCTGGGGCCCGGCCAGGTGGCGCTCGACGCGGGCTGTGGCCCGGGCATCATCACCGCGCAGATGCTCGACCTCGTGGGGCCCGGGGGGCGGGTGGTGGCCATCGAGCCGCTCGCCGAGCACCTGGCCGCGGCCCGCGCGCTGCTGGAGGGGCGCCCCAACGTGGAGCTCCGCCAGGGCGCGCTGCCGGACACCCGGCTGCCTTCGGACACCTTCGACTACGTCTGGTGCCAGTACGTCTTCGAGTACCTCGCCGAGCCGCTTCCCGCCCTGGAGGAGCTGGTGCGGGTGACGCGGCCCGGCGGCCGGGTGGTGGTGGCGGACATCGACGGGGTGGGGCTGTGGAACTGGCCCTTCCCGGAGGACCTCCAGCAGGAGAGCCAGAAGCTGCTGCAGGCCCTGCGCGACGCCCGGTTCGACCTCCACGCCGGCCGGAAGATGTTCCACCTCTTCCGGAAGGTGGGGCTGGCGGACATCCGCGTCCACCTGTCTCCCTTCTACGTGGCGGCGGGGCCGGCGGACGCGCGGCTCCGGGAGGACTGGGTCATCCGCTTCCGCACCCTGCGCCCGCTGGCGGAACGGGCCTTCGGGGGAGCGGAGCCCTACGACACCTTCTGCCAGCGCTTCCTGGCCCTCCTGGATGACCCCGACACCCTCAAGTATGCGATGGTGTTGACCACGGAAGGAGTGAAGCGTTGACCGTCCCCGCGGCCCAGTCCCCCGCGCCGCCATCCCCCGACACGCCCGAAATCAGCGTCAGGATGCTCCGCGCCCTGCTGCTGCATTACGAGCGGACGTACGGGCGTGCGCGGCTGGAGCGCGTCTGGCGCCGCGAGGGACTGCCCCTGTCGCTGGAGTACGTGGAGACGCTCACCAACTTCGTCTCCATGCACTTCACCGAGCGCCTCTTCGAGGTGCTCGACCGCGACTCGGGGGACCCGGACTTCATCACCAAGGCGGGCCGCCGCATCGCCAGCCCGGAGGCGGTGGGCTTCCTCTTCTACATGATGCGGGCCACGGCCACCCCGCGCAGCGTCTACGAGCGCGCGCTGGAGCTGGACCACACGTACAACCGCGTGGGCGGCTTCCGCATCCTCCAAATCAGCGACTCGTGGGTGAAGGTGCAGTACTTCAGCCGCATCCGCGAGAGCAACCGCAACCTCTGCCGCGCGCGGATGGCCAACCTGTCCGCCTTCCCCACCGTCTGGAACCTGCCGCTCGCCGAGGTGAAGGAGCTGCAGTGCCAGGTGGAGGGCGCGCCCTGCTGCGAGTACGAGTGCCACTGGCAGAACCTGCCGCCCCTGGCGTGGCGCTTCTTCACCGGCGGCGTGGTGGGGATGCTGGCGGGCCTGGTGTCCTCCACGCTGGATTGGGCGCCGCCCGTCTTCGCGGCGGTGTCGCTGGGCGCCGCGGGCGTCGCCGTCGGGGCGTGGCTGGACACGCGCCTGGCGCTGCGCCGCAAGGACGCGCAGTTGTCCGAGCAGCACCAGGGCCTGCGCACCTCGCTGGAGGATTTGCAGCGGCGCAACGAGGAAATCTTCCGCGCCAACGTGGCCCTGGAGGACCGCGTCGCCGAGCGCACCCAGGCCCTGTCCGAGGCCAACGCCAAGCTAGAGCAGGCCCTCTCCCGGCAGAAGGAGCTGGACCGGCTCAAGAGCGAGTTCTTCGACAACGTCAGCCACGAGCTGCGCACGCCGCTCACGCTCATCCTGCTGACGCTGGAGTCCCTCCAGAAGCGCGTGGAGTCGCTGCCGCCGGTGGTGGAGCAGCACCTGTCCACCATGGAGCGCAGCGCCACGCGCCTGTTGCGCCTCATCAACCACCTCTTGGACCTGGCGCAGCTGGAGTCCGGCAAGGCGCGGCTGCGCTACCAGCCGCTGGAGCTGCACGGCTTCCTGAGCACCGTGCTGCCGCCCTTCTTCACCATGGCGGAGCGGCAGGGCGTGTGGCTCAAGCTGGAGGGCGCCGAGGTGACGCCCGTCCAGGTGGACCACGAGCGCATCGACGTCGTCTTCCAGAACCTGCTGTCCAACGCGCTGAAGTTCACCCAGAAGGGCGGGGTGACGGTGCGCGTGTACGAGGACGCCACCGACGTGCACGTGGAGGTGGAGGACACCGGCCCGGGCATCGCCCCGCAGGACGTGGCCGTCATCTTCGACCGCTTCGCCCAGGCGGACAACAGCGGCACCCGGCGCTTCGGCGGCACCGGCATCGGCCTGGCGCTGGTGAAGGAGACGCTGGAGCTGCACCTGGGCGGCATCTCCGTGGCGAGCGAGCTGGGCAAGGGCTCCACCTTCCGTGTCCGCCTGCCCAAGGGCACCGCGCACATCCGCGAGGAGATACGCGAGCGCCGCCGCCAGGACACGCTGGTGCTGCCGGTGCGCCGCGAGCGCCGCACCTCGGGCGCCTTCCCCGCGCTGGAGACGGGCGGCCCCGCCGGCACCGTCTCCTCGTCCGCGCCCGCGAGGGACCATGCCGGCCCCACCCCGGATGCGCCGCGCGTGCTGGTGGTGGAGGACGACGCCGAAATCCGCCGCTTCATCGCGGGGCTCCTGGCGCAGAGCTATCAAGTGCTGGAGGCCGTCAACGGCGAGGAGGGACGGCAGCGCGCGCTGACGGAGCGGCCGCACCTCATCGTCTCGGACGTCATGATGCCGGTGATGTCCGGCCTGCAGATGCTGGAGGCGCTGCGCGCGGACTCGCGCACGGTGGACGTCCCCATCATCCTGCTCACCGCGCGCCAGGAGGTGTCCGCCAAGGTGGAGGCCCTGGGCACCGGCGCCAACGACTACCTGGGCAAGCCCTTCAGCCCGCGCGAGCTGCTGGCGCGAATCGAGACGCAGCTGCGGCTGCGCGAGGCGGCGGTGCGCGCCGCGGAGAACGAGCGGCTGGCGGCCATCGGCCTGCTCACCTCCGGCTTCGCGCACGAGGTGCGCAACCCGCTCAACGGGCTGATGAACGCGCTGCAGCCGCTGAAGGACATGCTGGCCACCGGCGCGTCGGACGCGGAGCTGGGCAAGGCCATGCTGGAGGTGGTGGAGGAGTGCGGCGTGCGCATCCGCCACCTCGCCGAGTCCCTGCTGTCCTTCACCCGCACCAGCGACACCCCGGTGGCGCTGTCCCTGGACGCCTCGCTGGACTCCACGCTCAGCGTGCTCGCCTGGAAGGTCCCCTCCGGCGTCACGGTGGAGCGCGCCTACCAGTGCAACGAGATGCTGCTGGGCGACCCCGGCACCCTCAACCAGGTGTGGCTCAACCTCCTCGACAACGCCCTCAAGGCGGTGGGCGAGCGCGGCGTGGTGAAGGTGGCCACCGTGTGCCAGGGCGACGAGGCCATCGTCACGATTGCCGACAACGGCGTGGGCATCCGCAAGGAGGACATGGAGCGGCTGTTCCAGCCCTTCTTCTCCACCCGTGCGGCGGGCGAGGGCACCGGCCTGGGGCTCGCGCTCAGCCGGCGCATCATCCTGCGTCATGGCGGCCGCATCTCCCTGGAGAGCACCCCGGGGGAGGGCACCCGGGTGGAGGTACGCCTGCCGCTGCGGCCCCCGGCCGTGTCTGCCTCCCCGGCCTCGGGGGACGGCACCTCGGAGCACCGCGTCGGCCGGCTCGCCTGAGGCGGGAGCGGTGGGTCGGCCTCCGCCCGGACCGGGAGTGAGGCTCCCCCTCCATTGGGTAGGGAATTCCTCATGTGCTCAGGTGTCCTCCTGGGCATGAGCGGCGTGTCTGCTACAGTCACGCTTCATTTCCGCTACACCCCTCCATTCAAGGAATCCACGGCATGCAAGGCACCATCGCCGCGAGCGAGGCCCCCAAGGGGCATCCGCGAGGGCTCTACCTCCTGTTCTTCACCGAGATGTGGGAGCGCATGTCGTATTACGGCATGCGCGGCCTGTTGGTGTTGTTCCTCACCAGCAAGATCAACGGTGGCTTTGGCTGGTCCACCAGCGACGCGCTGAGTCTGTACGGCACGTACACGGGCCTCGTGTACCTGACGCCCATCGTCGGCGGCTTCATCGCGGACCGGTACATCGGCCAGCGCAAGGCGGTGGTGCTGGGCGGCACGCTGATGATGATCGGCCACCTGTTGTTGGCCCTACCCACGGTGGCCATGTTCTACGCGGGCCTGGGCTTCCTCATCATCGGCAACGGCTTCTTCAAGCCGAACATCTCCACCATGGTGGGCGGGCTGTACGCGCCCGGTGACGGCCGCCGCGACAGCGCCTTCACCATCTTCTACATGGGCATCAACCTGGGCGCGGTGCTGGGCAACTTCATCTGCGGCACCCTGGGTGAGCGGGTGGGCTGGCACTGGGGCTTCGGCGCCGCGGGCGTGGGCATGTTCCTGGGGCTCGTGGCCTTCCTGTCGCTGCAGAAGAAGCTGCTGGGCCCGGTGGGCCTGTCGCCGGTGAAGCCTGCCGCCAACGCCGAGCGCGTGCAGGACGGCGGCGAGAAGAAGGGCTTCACCCGCGAGGAGGTGGACCGCATCGTCGTCATCTTCATCATCGCGCTGTTCGTCGTCGCGTTCTGGACGGGCTTCGAGCAGGCCGGCGGCCTGATGAACCTCTACACGGACCAGAAGGTGGACCGCGGCATGTTCGGCTGGGAGGTGCCCACCACCTGGTTCCAGAACTTCAACTCGGCCTTCATCGTCATGCTGGCGCCCGTCTTCGCGGGGCTGTGGAGCTGGCTGGCCGCGCGCGGCAAGGACCCGAGCATCCCGGTGAAGATGGGCCTGGGCCTGCTCTTCCTGTCCATCGGCTTCCTCTTCATGCTGGGCGCGTCCGACGAGAGCGCCGCGGCGGGCAAGGCGGCCGCGTGGTGGGTCATCATGGCCTACCTGTTCCACACCATGGGCGAGCTGTGCCTGTCCCCCGTGGGCCTGTCCATGGTGACCAAGGTGGCGCCCGCGCGCATCGTCTCGGCGATGATGGGCGTGTGGTTCCTGGCGAACGCGGCGGCCAACAAGCTGTCCGGCGTCATCGGCGGCTACTCGGAGAAGCTGGGCGAGTTCGACGTGTTCCTCTACATCACCATCGGCACCGGCATCGCCGGCGTCATCCTCCTGGGCGTGGCCCCCATGCTGAAGCGGATGATGCACGGCACCGACGAGGTGAAGCCCGCCGCGCCGTCCACCCAGACGCAGGGCGGCTCGGTGGCCACGGCCTGAAGCCCGCCGCGCGGCTGCTGAAATGAGAACGCCGGAGCACCCGAGTGGGGGCTCCGGCGTTTTTCTTTTCCCGCGGTGACGCGGTGGCTACGCCGTCTTCGCCGTCACCCCGGCCGCGGTGCGCTCCTCGGTGGGGACGGGGGCGGACGTCTGGTAGTAGTCGCGCACCACGTAGCGGCGCGCGACGAGGGCCATGCCCACCGCCGCCACCAGCGCGAAGCCCGCGTAGAAGAAGAACTGGCCCGAGCCGGAGAAGACGTTGAGCTTGGAGGCGATGGCCACCGCCACGTTCGCCAGCGTCGTCGTCAAGAGCCACACGCTCTGGATGGTGCCCTTCATCTCGCGCGGCGCCTGCGTGTACGCGAACTCCAGGCCCGTGGTGGACACCAGGATTTCCGCCAGCGTCAGCACCACGTACGGCAGGAACTGCCAGCCGATGCTCAGCGTGGCCCCACCCTCCATCTGCACCTGGAAGATGCCGGCGATGATGAACGACATCGCGCCAATGGCCAGGCCCAGCGGCATGCGCCGCAGCGGCGTCAGCTCCCAGCCTCCGCGCTGGAAGGCCGGGTAGACGACGGCCGTCAGCAGCGGGATGAGCACCATCACCAGCGCCGGGTTGATGGACTGCATCTGGCTGGGCAGGAACTCGAAGCCGAAGACATGCGGGTCCATGGCGCTCGCCTGCACCACCCAGGTGGACGCCTTCTGGTCGAACAGCATCCAGAAGAAGGGCACGAAGGGCAGCAGCAGCCCGCTGATGCGGAACACCGCCCTGACGCCGTCCACGGCCTCCTCCGGGTGCTCGCGCTTCGCGCCGTCCAGCCAGCTCTTGCCCTGGCCGCGGTTGCGCAGCGCGCTGCCCACCACCTTGAGGAACGAGTGCGGATTGGCCCCGGTGGGCGGCACCTTGACGTACCGGTGGCGGCCCGCCCAGAAGATGAGGGTCGCGATGAACATCAGCACCCCGGGGATGCCGAACGCCACCGACGGGCCGTAGTGCTTCAGCAGGAGGGGGATGGACAGCGACGCGAAGAATGAGCCGAAGTTGATGGTCCAGTAGAAGATGGCGAAGACCTTCTTCACCAGGTGGCTGTTGGACTCGTTGAACTGGTCCCCCACCATGGCGGACACGCACGGCTTGATGCCGCCGCTGCCAATGGCGATGAGCGCCAGGCCCGCGAAGAAGCCGTTGCGGCTGTCCTCGAACAGCGCCAGGCACAGGTGGCCCAGGCAGTACACCAAGCTCAGCCCGAGGATGATGCGGTACTTCCCGAAGAAGCGGTCCGCGAGATAGCCACCGATGAGCGGGAAGAAGTACACGCCCGCCATGAAGGTGTGCATCAGGCTCTTGGCTTCCGCCTCCCGCAGCCCCTTCTCCGGGACGGCCTCGAGCAGCAGGTATTGGATGAGGAACATCGTGAGGATGTTCCGCATGCCGTAGAAGCTGAAGCGCTCACACGCCTCGTTGCCGATGATGAAGGGGATTTGCGGCGGGAACTTGTTGTTCTGCGCCGGAACGCTCGTTGCCATGCGACGGGGTGCTCCCTCGTGGCGAAAGGTGGGGGCTGGCTCCAAGAAACCGAGAGCCGAACCCTACCGGACGCCCTGCCCGGACTCCACCCGTCACGCAGGCGTCACGCGCCGCGTCGAGGCCCGCCCGAGGGGCACGCCGCCACCCTCGGGGCCGCACCCTCGCCGGAATTCTCCCGCCTGTCTGTGTCGGGGATTCCGATGGAGATGCATGTTTGACGATACAATTTAATCAATGAGCACGCGTTTGACAGGGATTGAGATGTCCCTATCATGACACTCGCGGCTCAGCTCTTTGCTTGGCCCACACCCCACCCGTGAAACCTTCCTCCAAGGTGGACGGGGGGTTGGGGGTGAATGAAGGCACCCCCGCCCCCCGCTCCATTTTCACGGGGCCCTGAAGTGAAAGGCCGTCAGCCCGTGGCTTCCTGGAGGCCGGGCGCCGGGCCGTCCACGCGCTGTCCCAGCCGGGCGCGGCGCGACTTGTTGAGCACGTGCGCCAGGTAGCGGCCGGTGTGGCTGCCCTTCACGCGAGCGACCTCCTCGGGCGTGCCGGTGGCGAGGATGTTGCCGCCGCCCGCGCCGCCCTCGGGGCCGAGGTCGATGACCCAGTCCGCGCTCTTGATGACGTCCAGGTTGTGCTCGATGACGAGCACGCTGTTGCCGGCCTCCACCAGCCGGTTGAGCACGGAGAGTAGCTTGCGGATGTCCTCGAAGTGCAGGCCGGTGGTGGGCTCGTCGAGGATGTAGAGCGTGCGGCCGGTGGCCACGCGCGCCAGCTCGCGCGCCAGCTTGATGCGCTGGGCCTCGCCGCCGGACAGGGTGGGGGAGGGCTGGCCCAGGCGGATGTAGCTCAGGCCCACGTCATGCAGCGTCTGCAGCACGCGCATGATGTCCTTGTGCGCGCCGAAGTGCTCCATCGCCTCGCGCACGCTCATGTCGAGCACCTCGGCGATGTTCTTCCCCTTGTAGCGCACGCGCAGGGTGGCCTCGTTGAAGCGCTTGCCGGCGCACACCTCGCAGGGCACGTACACGTCCGCGAGGAAGTGCATCTCCACCAGCTTCACGCCGTCGCCCTCGCACGCCTCGCAGCGGCCGCCCTTGATGTTGAAGCTGAAGCGGCCCGGCCCGTAGCCGAAGGCGCGCGCCTCGGGCGTCATCGCGAACACGTCGCGGATGTTGTCGAACAGCTTGGTGTACGTGGCCGGGTTGCTGCGCGGGGTGCGGCCGATGGGGCGCTGGTCGATGTCGATGACCTTGTCCAGGTGCTCGAAGCCCTGAATCGACTTGTGTTTGCCGGGGCTCTCGCGGCTCTCGTAGAGGTGCCGCGCCAGGGCGGGGTAGAGGATTTCGTTGATGAGCGTGGACTTGCCCGCGCCGGACACGCCCGTCACCGCCGTGAAGACGCCGAGCGGAATCTCCGCGTCCACGTTCCTCAGGTTGTTCTCCTGCGCCCCCTGGATGACCAGCTTGCGCTTGGGGTCCGGCGCGCGGCGCTTCTGCGGGATTTCAATCTCCTTGCGCCCGGAGAGGTACGCGCCCGTCTCGCTGGCCTCGTTGGCCATCACCTGCGCCGGCGTGCCCTGCGCCACCACCTGGCCGCCCAATTCGCCCGCGCCCGGCCCGAAGTCCACCAGCCAGTCCGCCTCCTCCATCGTCTCCTCGTCGTGCTCCACCACGAGGACGGAGTTGCCCAAATCCCGCAGGCGCTTGAGCGTGGCCAGCAGCTTGCCGTTGTCGCGCTGGTGCAGGCCGATGGAGGGCTCGTCGAGGATGTAGATGACCCCCGTCAGCTCGCTGCCCATCTGCGACGCGAGCCGGATGCGCTGGCTCTCGCCGCCGGACAGCGTGGACGCGGTGCGGTCCAGCATCAGGTAGCCCAGGCCCACGTCCACCAGGAAGGACAGGCGGCTGCGAATCTCCTTCAGCAGCTCGGTGGCGATCTTCCGCTCGTGCGCGCTCAGCCCCATGTCGCCCAGGAAGCGCAGCGCGTCGGAGATGGTGAGCCGGCTCAGGTCGACGATGGTCTTCCCGTGGACCTTCACCGCGCGGCTCTCGGGCCGCAGGCGCTCGCTCTTGCAGGACGGGCAGGGCTTGTCGCTGAAGTACTTCTGCAGCTCGGCCCGGCGCGCCTCGGAGGTGGTCGTCTTGAAGTTGCGCATCATGCGCTCGACGAGGCCCTCCCACTCCATCTTGTACTTGCCGCCCTCGCCCCACTCGACGGTGAAGCTCTTGCCGCTCGCGCCGTGCATCAGCGTGTCCTTCTCGCGCTTGGACAGCTTCGCGTAGGGCACGTCGAGGTCGATCTTGAACGCCTTGGACAGGCTCTCCACGAAGTCCGCCGTCCAGCCCTCGCCGCGATTCATGCCGCTGGCCCACGGCTCGATGGCGCCGTCGCGGATGCTGCGGGACGGGTCCGGGACGATGAGGTCCGGGTCCATCTCTGGCTTGGTGCCCAGGCCGTTGCAGTCGGTGCACATGCCCAGGGGGTTGTTGAAGGAGAAGGACGCGGGCGTCAGGTCGCCGAAGGACAGGCCGCAGGTGGGGCACGCGTTCAGCTCGGACATGACGCGGTCCGAGGCGAGGGTGCCCTTCTCGTCGGTGACGATGAGGGTGCCCTTGCCCTCGCGCAGCGCCGTCTCCACCGAGTCGGTGAGGCGCGTCTTGAGGTCCGGCTTGAGCACGAGCCGGTCGATGACGAGCGCGATGTCGTGCTTGGACTTCTTGTCCAGCTCGATGCGCTCCTCCAGGCTCTTGAGCACGCCGTCGATGCGGGCGCGGGAGAAGCCGCGCTTCTGCGCCTCGGCGAGCAGGTCCTTGTGCTCGCCCTTGCGGTTGGTGACGAGCGGCGCCAGCACCTGCAGCTTGGTGCCCGCGGGGGCCTTGAGGATTTCCTCGACAATCTGCTGCGCGCTCTGCTTGCCCACCTTGCGGCCGCAGTTGGGGCAGTGCTGCACGCCGATGGAGGCGTAGAGCACACGCAGGTAGTCGTGCACCTCGGTGACGGTGCCCACGGTGGAGCGCGGGTTGTTGCTGGCCGCCTTCTGCTCGATGGAGATGGTCGGCGACAGGCCGCGGATGGTGTCGTACTTCGGCTTCTCCATCTGCCCGAGGAACTGCCGGGCATAGGCGGAGAGGCTCTCCACGTAGCGGCGCTGACCCTCCGCGTAGAGCGTGTCGAAGGCGAGCGAGCTCTTGCCGGAGCCGGACACGCCGGTGAAGACGACGAGCTTTTTCTTGGGGATGTCCAGGGAGACGTTCTTGAGGTTGTGCTCCTTGGCGCCTCTCAGGGAAATGACGTCGGGCTCGGACATGATGGGCGGGCGATCTACCACTGAATGGGTGTTCCGGTGCGGGGAAACTCGCACGGCTGGAGGAGATGTTGCTGAACCCACCGGGTTGCGGTGGCCATCCCACACGCGGCCGGTCAGCGGGCGGGCG
>NZ_JABBJJ010000272.1 GCF_012933655.1 Pyxidicoccus fallax
TTCCGGTGGCTATGTCGGAGGGGTTCCACCCGTTCCCATCCCGAACACGGAAGTTAAGCCCTCCAGAGCCGATGGTACTTCGCGGGAAACCGCGCGGGAGAGTAGGTCGCTGCCGGATTCTTTTTGAAGACCCCTGGTGCCCTTTGGGCACCGGGGGTCTTCTTTTTTCTACGGTCTGTCTTTTCCTGGCCCAGGGCTACGGCACGCGCAGGACGACCTTTCCAACCGTGTTCCGGCCCTCCAGTTGGCGGTGGGCCTCGGCGGCCTGCGCCAGTTCCAGCACCAGGCCGAGCTGCACCCGCAACCGTCCCTCGCTGAGTTCCGTGCGCAAGGCTTCACGTGCCTGGCGCTGCAGCTCCGGTGCGTGCTTCGTGTGCAGCCAATAGGCGCTCACCTTCAGGGATTTCTCATACAAGGACTCCACGTCCACCGGAGGTGGCGGGCCGCTCGCGTTGCCGTAGCTCACCAGGTGGCCGAATGGCGCCAGGGAGTCGAAGCTGCTCTTCCAGGTGCTCGCGCCCACGGAGTCCAGGACGAGGTCAACGCCTCGTCCTCCCGTCAGCGCTCGCACCTGCTCCGCGGCGTCTCCTTCGCCGTAGAGCAGGACCTCGTCGGCTCCGAACTCCCTCGCGAGCCGCGCCTTGGATTCGCTCGACACCGTTCCCAGCACCCGGGCTCCCACCGCTTTCGCGAGCTGAATCGCCAGGAGACCCACTCCGCCCGCTGCGGCGTGGATGAGCACCGACTGTCCCGCGGAGAGGCGGCCCATCGTGTGAATGATGTGCCAGGCCGTCAGGCCCTGCACGAGGAGCCCGGCGCCTTCTTCGAAGGACACGCGCTCGGGGAGCACGAGCAGTTCCTGCTCACGCGCGGTGGCGAGCTCCGCGTAGCTGCGCACCGTCAGGGCCACCATGCGGCGGCCCAGCCACCCAGAGTCCACTCCCGGGCCCACGGACTCCACCACTCCGGCGGCCTCGCTTCCGAGGATTCGCGGCAGCGGCGCCTGGGCGTCGTATAGAGGCCTCTCCGGCGCTCGGTGTCCGCGAAGTTCACTCCCGCCGCTCGGACCCGGATTCGTACCTCTCCCGGGCCTGGCACGGGCTCCGGTACCTCCTCGAGACGCAACACTTCCGGCCCACCCAACTCGTGATAGCGAATCGCTTTCATGCGTCATCTCCAGTAACGCTCGCATCCCCTGTGCGCCTGACGCCTCGGAGACTCACGTGTCGCCCCTGTCGCGGGCGGACCCGCCCGGCGCGAACTCACCCATGGCCGTGTCTCACGGTTGCAGGTGTTTCGCGCCATCAGGAGGTCCGGCGGTCCGCTGGGAGTGTCTGCCTTCCGTTGCGGCTGCCGCGAGACACTGGAACCCTGCGTTTCCACACGGGAAAACCGTCGTGTCACTGGCCTCGGCAGCCCTGGCTTGATTGAGTGGCGCTCCCACCGTCACTAGGAGCCTTTTGAATGAAGCTGCTTCGTCCCTGTCTCGGCGGTCTGCTCGCGCTGGGGCTCTTCTTCGCTCCCACGACCTCCGAGGCCGCCGCCGTTCGCGCCGAGCTCGGGGCCGACTATTGGATCGACCAGAGCGCTGCCTTCAGTTTCATGCTCGGCGTGGAGGGTCGAATCGTGGGCTCCCTGTCCGCTGGCGCCCGCTTTGGCGCGACGCTCATCACCGACGGGAACGATGTCGGCATCCCGCTCGACGTATACCTGCGCGCGAACGTCGCTCGCAGCGTCTACATCGAGGCTCTGGCCGGACCGTGGCTTGTCTTCGGCCGAGGCGACGAGTTCCGCGCGCACGCCGCCTTCGGCTTCGGCCTCCAGGGCAAGGCGGCCAGCATCGGCATCGAGGTCGGCTACCTCGAGCCGGAGCCGGTCCTCGGCCTGCGCCTGGGCTACAAGTTCTGAGCTTCAGTAGTGCGGTGGACGCTCCTGCAGCCGGGCGTCCACCAGCCCCGGGTCGCCCGCCAGCTTCTGCTTGAGGGCCTCCACCTCCGCCTTCAGCGTGGCGATGACCTTCTGCTGGTCGTACAGCACGTCGCTCAGCTCCTGCAGCAGCTCCTGCTGCTGCATGTAGCGGATCTCCAGCTCGGCAATGCGCTTCTCGTCCATGCGGCGCTACCCTTAACCCGGAGCGGCCTCTCGCGTCCCCCTCTGGCCGCGGGTACCGCCTTGCCATGAACGCCCAGGAACACATCCAGCGCTCTCGCGAGCTCCTCGCCCGGGGCCAGCCCGAGCTGGCCGAGTCCGCCTTGAGCGATGCCATCGACGCCGCCGTCGCCGCCGAGGACATCGTCCTCCTCACCCGGGCCCGCTTCGCCCTCGGTGAGTTGCTCTTCCAGCAGGAGCGTGACGACGAGGCGCTTCCCTACCTCCAGGCCGTCGTACGGACCGAGCGCGTGGATGGTTCCGTCGACGCCGAGGTGAAGGCGTCCGCTCGCCTGCTGAGGCAGATTCGCGGAATCGAACCGCGCTGACCGGGTGTCGCCTGGCGCCGCCGTCGCTTCAGGGAATGCTACACGACTGGCGGATCAGCTCCGGCTGTCCCGAGAAGCGCCGCTCCAGGTCCATTCGCGTCAGCCTCGCGTCGTTGATGCGCCCACTCTTGAGCTGCATCGCGCACAGGGCCGCCAGAGCCTTTGGGTCCGCCAGGTCCAGCTTGTCCGCCTGCCGCAGCGCCTCCTCCGCGGCCTCCTCGTTTCCCAGCCGGTGCCACGTCAGCCCCAGCTCGAAGAAGGCGACAGCCAGCCTCGGGTCTTCCTCCGCCGCCTTCCGGAAGAGTTTCGCCGCTTCGGCGTCCCGCCCCTCGCGCGTCCACACACGGCCCTGCTCCACCAGCAGCCTGGCGCGGGGGATATGGCCTTCGAGAGCGTGCAGCACGTTCCGGGCGTCATCCCCGCGCTTCGCCGCGCTCAGCAGCCTCACGTAGCGCAGCCCCACCAGCGGGTCCGCGGGCGTCTTGCCGTACGCACGGCCCACGGACTCGGCCGCGCCCGCGACGTCGCCGTCCTTCTCCTGGAGCTCCGCTCGAAGAAGGTCCGGCCGTGCGTCCTTCGGCGCCACGCGTGCCGCCCGCTCCAGCGCGGAGCTCACGCAGCGGTCCATCCGCTCCAGGTCGCAGATGCGCGCCAGTAGCAGCTGCGTCTCCACCGCGTTCGGGTCCCTTCGCTCCGCCTCCTGCGCCAGCTCGTAGGCCTCCGATGGCGCACCGTCTAGCAGTAGCTCCGCCGCCTCGCGCAGGTCCGCTGGGGTCGCCTTCGGGTGCTCCCGCAGGGGCAGCAGGAAATGAACCCGCTGTTCCGCGGATGGCGTCGCGCGGGCGATGGCCAGCTCCTGCTCCGGCATGTTCCTCGGGAGGAAGAGGGGAATCAGGTGGATGAGCAGTGCGGCCGCGGACACCAGCAGAGCCGTCCGCAGCCCCCGGTCCATCCGGCGCCAGCGCCCGCCCTCGGAATGCGCCCGCGGGTCGGCCCCTGGCGTCATCGACGGATTGTCCACGCGCTCCTCTCGCTCGCTCTCTGCCCTGCGCACTTCCATGCCTCCCCTCCGTGCACGCCGCCACTGCTTCGATTCCGGCGTGCCCTACACCGCGCGGAGCCGCGGCCGAAGCCCCGAGGGCAGCTCCAGGCCGCAGCTCCAGCACAGCTCGAAGTTGCCCGGGTTCTCCTCATGGCACCGTGGACAGTCCACCGAGCGCTCCGCGGCCTCCTGGTTCTCTCGCAGCTCCGCCAGCAGCCCGCGCGCGTGCTCCACCTCGTGCGGCCAGAGCCATAGCTCCACCCACGTCTCGCCGCTCGGAATCTCCCCGCTCAGGGGAGCAAGCGATTCGCCGCGCACCTCGACCGATATCCCAGCGGCTTCCAGCGCTCCCGCCAGCAGCCGCGCCTCTCCCACCGTGCGATGCACGGAGAACTGCACCCGCTTCATCCCCTTGTCTTCACAGAACACCGCGCCCCCGGCAACCCTACCTGTACCCACGTCCATGCCCGTCCCCTGAGCTGCCTCCCGGTCAGCATTGTCCCGGGTTTGTATAGGCTCTCGGCTCGCGGTACTCCTGGGCTCCCGCTCGGGCGGACTCGCGGTCCTGACAGTCGCGCGCAAGAGGCCGAAAGCCAACAGAGCGCGAATGCCATGTGTAGCTTCCAACGTTCGTTGTGCAGAGTTTGTCCATGCGGCCCAGGCTCTCTCCATGCGCGCGCTCCACCACCCCAACGCCGCATCCCCCGAAGGTCGCCCCGTCTGGACCGCTCCTGGCGTCGCCGTCCTCTGCGCGACTGTTGCGTTCCTCTCACAGCGGCTTCTGGAGTCCTGGTTGACGACCGCGTCGACCTTCCTCCTGTTCGTCATGGGCGTCCTGGTGGCGTCCCTCGTCGCTGGACGTGGGGCCGGATGGATCACCACCCTCGTCACCGCGGCGCTTTCGTACGCGTTCCTCCGGGGGGGCCCGGGCACGCCGCCTCCGGGCGCGCTCGTGGAGATGTTGCTGTTCGTCGGCGTGGGCGGCCTCGCCGCGACCCTTGGCGCCCATTCCCGAAGGGCACCCCAGAGCACGCTGTCCAACGCGGAGTCTCCCCTGGTCTCCGCGCTCCTCCAGGCAAGCGGAGACGCGACCGTCATCACCGATGCGCAAGGGGTGGTGCGCCACGTCAATCCCGTGGCGGGACGGCTGTTCGCGGGGGCGGCCGCGCCTGCCGAGGGGCGCCCCCTCGGCCAGGTCCTCCACCTGCTTCGCACCGCACACCGCGAGAGCGTCGCGCCATCCCTGTCCCCGGTCGTCGCTGAACGCATTCCCGCCGCCGAGCCGCTCCGCCCGTCGTCTCATGGAGAGAGCACGCGTTCGGACGTGGAAAGAGGCGCCGCGCCCGTGCTGGGAGCCCGAGGCGAAATGGACGAGAGCGCCGTGCCCGTCATGGGCGCCGAGGGCGAGTTGCTCGGCGCGGTCACCGTGTTGCGCGATGCCTCGGAGCGCCGCCGCCTGGAGCGGGCTCACGCCGAGTCACTGGCACGCGAGCACGCCGCACTCGCCGAAGCCCAGGCGCAGCGCGAGCGCATGGAGTCTCTGTTCCTCCAGGCCCCTGTCGCCATCGCTGTCTTTCGCGGGCCGGACCATCGCTGCGAGCTGCTCAATCCCCATGCCCTGGAGCTCATCGATGCTCCGAGCTCCGCCATCGGCAGGCCGCTGCGCGACGTGATGCCCGACATCAACGCCGGACTCCTGCGCCTCATCGACGACGTGTTCCAGACCGGCGTTCCCTTCTCTGGACGCGAGGTCCCGATGCTCCTCGAGCCCCGGCATGAGGCTGGCGGGGTGGGAGGGCTCGGCCGCTACTTCGACCTCACGTGGCAACCCTGGCGCGCCGCCGATGGCTCCATCCAGGGCGTGATGGCCGTGGCCGTGGAGGTCACCGGCCTGGTCAATGCCCGGCACAACGCGGAGGTGCTCGCCCAGGAAGCCCAGGAGGCCCTGCGGACGCGAGAGGAGTTCCTCTCCATCGCCAGTCACGAGCTGAAGACGCCCATCACCTCGCTGCAGCTCCAGCTCGACCTGCTGCTGCGCTCGGTGCCGCAGGACGGCTCCAATGACGTCACGCGCTCCAACGTGCGCAAGCGTGTGGAGGCGGCGAAGCGCCCCGTGGCGCGGCTCCACCAGCTCGTCTCCACGCTCCTGGATGTATCCCGCATCCGCGCGGGACGGATGGAGGTGCGGCAGGAGCCGGTGGACCTGTCCGCCCTCGTCCAGGACCTGGTCGCCCGAGCCCAGGAGGATGCCGCCAACGCACGCTGTCCCCTCCACATGGAGGTGGAGGGGCCCATCGTCGGCCAGTGGGACCGGCTGCGGTTGGAACAGGTCATCACCAACCTGCTGTCCAACGCCTTCAAGTACGGCGCCCAGCAGCCGGTGGAGGTTCGCGTCACCCGTGAGGACGACCATGCCCGGCTCACCGTCCGGGACCATGGCATCGGCATCGCTCCCGAGGACCACGAGCGCATCTTCCAGCGCTTCGAGCGGGCCGTGTCCGACCGGCACTACGGCGGCTTCGGACTGGGCCTGTGGATCGTCCGCCAGATTCTCGAGTCGCTTCATGGCGACATCCACGTGCGCAGCGAGCCCGGTCAGGGGGCCACCTTCATCGTGCGGCTCCCCCTGGAGCCCGCAACCTCCGCGGTCGCCTGAGCAGGCGCCCGAGAGACGAGCGGCTCACCCGTCGCACGCCTCGGGCACCGTGATGCACGGAAGGACTACTCCTGGTCGCGCAGCTCGTGTGGCCACACGACGTGCGCGTGACGCGGGGCTCTCGCGTGGAGTTCGGCCGTCAGCATCGCGTCCAGCTCCGCCAGGAGCGTGTCGTACGCGGGGCCCGCTCCACGGGCAGGCAGCCGCTCCGCCGCGAGCCGCACGCGGGGCGTCTCCTCATCCTCGAAGGCCAGCGACACGGCCAGCCCGTCCGGCCCACCCGCCTGCGGCAGCATCATCACCGGCACCGGGCCCCGGCCGGCCTCTTCAATCAGCGGCCCCAGCCGACGTGCCTCGTCCGCCGTCAGGGCGCGCTCGGACACCACCTCGCCCTGCTCCAGCACCTTGAGCGTCTTCACGCCCTCCAGCCGCAGCGCCTGCGCTCCCGTGTTCGTTCGGCCGCTGCGCTCGTAGGTCACGATCCTCACGCGTCCATCACCTCCTCGGGCAGAGGAGTAGGCACCGTGGCTCGCGATGGCATCCCGGCCCGCTCACGTTTCCCCACGTCGCGCCGCGCGAGGCCCGGCCGGGCGTGCGCTTCCCGACACCCCGCGGGCCCTCCGGCCGGGTTTCTGAACCGGGCCGCCACCCTACCTTGCGCACCGCTCCCAGGCATTCCCGCCCGGGACACCCGAGGTAGGTCCATGAGCAAGGACAACGGCAGCGGCAGGACGCCCACCCCCAACGACCAGCGCTCCAACACGAAGAACCCCAACAACCCAGCGCAGAAGGCCGCGCAGGACAACCGCTCCAACCAGATGAATCCCAACAGCCCCCGTCACTCGTCCAACACCCAGGGCGGCGGCACGGGCGGCTCCACGCCGGGCTCGAACTCCAGCGGCGGCTCCTCGAACAAGAGCTGAGCCCGCGTAGAACCTCGCACCTCCAGGGCCGGGAGGGGGTCGGCTCCAGCCCTGGCTCGGTGGCGCGGTGAGGCATCGCGGAGCTCCCTGCCCGCGCTCACCGCGCCACCGTGTCTACTCCGGAGACCCGCCGCGCCGGCGTGCCCCTGGATTCGTCAGCGCACCTTCGGAGCGCACTCGCCTTCACCGCGGTAGTGGCCCGCGGTCCGCACCAGCGCCGTGACGAAGTCGCGCAGGTTGCGCACGCCGCCCGCGCCGCCCGTGCCGTACTGGCCCTGCGGCAGCTCCGTCAGGTCCACCGCCGCGAGCTCCTCCAGCGTCACCACGCCGTCCGGCCCCGCGATGCCCAGCTTGTCCGCGGCGGCCAGCGCGTCGAAGCGCATCTTCGCGTCCGGGGACTGCAGGTCGTCGAAGAAGAGGTGGTCGCCGTGGATGGTGAGCTCCACCGTCTCCTCGCCGTCCTTGGGTACCGTCACGCCCTCGCCCAGGTCGGGGCTCTCGCAGTGCTCGTACAGTGTGTTCGTGGTGAAGCCCCACTCGAAGCGCTTCGTCACCGAGCCCTTCGTCGCGGTGCCCTCCATGTAGACGGAGTAGCCCTCCGCCTTCATTCGCTCCACGTCCTGCGCGTCCGCGTTGCCCGCCACCGCGTTCCCCGCGGGGGCGATGGCATAGCTGACGTGGTCCCAGTCCTGCGCCGGCAGGTTCGTGAAGGTCTCCACCACCACGGGCCCGGGCTTGTGCACGTCGAACACCTTCGGCGGGCCCTGCTCCGCGGCCGTCTCGTCGTGCGTGTAGACCTTCACCTCGCCGAGCGTCACCAGGAACTTGCTGTAGCGCACCGTCCATCCGTCCACGAAGCCGGCCTCGGTGCCGGCGGCCGCGGGGATTTCCTTCTCGATGTAGTCCTCGCCGTAGGTGGTGAAGGTGACGGTGCCCGTGCCCTCACTGCACGCGGCCAACCCGAGGAACGACAGTCCCAGCATCCACTTCCTCATCGCGCAGCTCCTTCCACCCACGTCACGACGTAGGCGGTGGTGTCCTCCACGCCGCGCACCAGCGCATTCTGCGCCTGGCTCGTGGCGGGGAAGGTGTGAACGCCATCCGCGTCCGGGTCGGTCGCGGTGGCGAAGTCGATTCGGCCCAGCCACTTCCCCAGGTCCATGGCGATGCGCACCCGCCCGGCCTCCATGCCCAGGGACTTCTCGAAGCGTACGCCGGCCACCGGCGCGGGGAGGTCCACCACCGCGTCGAAGCGTACGGTGCCTCCGTCTGTGTTACGTGCCGTACCGCGCACCCGTACCGCATGGCCATTCAGCACGCCTTGCGCGTCCGTCGTGGCCGTGGGCTTCGCCAGCGTCAGCTCCAGCGAGCCGTACTCCCCCGTCACCGCGCTCGCGTCTCCCAGCGTCGCTCCGGCGAGCAGGTCCACGGTGCTCGTCGTCAGCACCTCGCCCAGCGCGTCGCCCGGCGTGTAGTGCCCCGGGTGCGCGTGCGCGGTGCCGCCGATGAGCGAGTACCAGTCGAAGCGCGGCATTCGCTGGGACGACAGAAGCACGTGGCCCTCGAAGAAGCGCACCGGGCCCACGGATACGTGCGCGGACTCCACCGTCACCGTCCAGCCGCGCTCGTTGGCTCCGCCAGGCAGGGTGGCGGAGACCTCGACGGGGAAGACGCGGCGCTCCGCCTCGCTGCCACAGCCGCCGAGGAACGTGGGCGCGGCGGCCAGGGCCAGCGCGCCCGTCAGGATGTGTCTGCGAATCACAGGTGGACCTCCAGGGTGAGCGAGGCCAGCCGAGGCGACCCCGCGGTGAAATGTCTCGCCGGCACGAGGCTGGCGGCGGACGCCGGGTCGAAGCGCGAGCTGTAGACGAACTCGCCGTCGCGCCAGCGCGCGTCCAGCGCGTTCCTCACGTCCAGCCGCACGCCCACCTCGCCGCGCCGCACGCCCAGGTACGCGTCCGCGAGGAACACCGTGTTGCTCCGCTCGTCGAAGGGCAGCGGGCGCGGGCCGAGGAACGTCAGCCCCGTGCCGACGGAGAACGTCGTGCCCGGGCCGCCCAGCCAGGCCCACTCCAGCGGACGCTCCCAGCCCACGTCCGCGCGCGCCACCAGCGGCGCGAAGTAGGGCAGCAGCGTGTCCGTGTCCGTCACGTACGCATGCGCCACCGTGGCGCTCAGCGCCGCGACGAGCCCGGGCAGTGGCCGGGCCTGCAGCGCCGCGGTGACGCCCGAGCGCAGCGTCTCGCCCGTGTACACGGTGGAGCCCACCGCGTGGTCGAAGAAGAAGTCGTTGTCCACCTGCGAGCCGAAGAGGCTGAGCTGCACCGCCCAGCGCTCGCCGTCACGCCGCGCGCCCAGCTCGGCGCCGCGGATGGAGACGAAGGGGGCGCGCTCGCCCTCCGACAGGCTGCGCGCCTGCGGCGAGCGGAAGCCGTCCCCGTAGCTGGCGAAGAGGCGCCACGCGTCCGCGCCGTCCGACAGCGCGTACTCCACGCCCGCCTTCGCGCCCAGGTGCATGCCGAAGGCGCTGCGCGCGTAGCCTCGCCCGTCGTAGAAGCGCGGGTCGCTGAAGGCGAGCGCGTCGAAGACCTCCACGCCCAGCGCGTCCACCCTCCCGCCGAGGCGCAGGGCCCAGCGGCCCAGCGGCATGCTCGCTTCGGCCCAGCCCCACACGTCCGTCTGCGTGATGCGCGCGTCGATGTCGTCCGAGTAGAAGGTGCCG
Organism: Pyxidicoccus fallax; assembly: GCF_012933655.1. Classification (GTDB taxonomy): domain Bacteria; phylum Myxococcota; class Myxococcia; order Myxococcales; family Myxococcaceae; genus Myxococcus; species Myxococcus fallax. The sequence goes on from NZ_JABBJJ010000272.1 coordinate 9,821, forward strand.
TCCGACTCGCGGTAGTGGCGCTGCGTCTGCTCCACGCCGTCTCGCCGGGCGCCGAGGCCCAGCTCCATCGCCACTGGGCGATCGAAGGCCGTCACGCTCCGGCGGTGCTCGGCGCGCGCGCCCACCGTGGAGACGTCGTTCGTCTGCTCCAGCCCGTCTCCGCGCACGTCCACGCGGTAGCCGGTGAAGTTGTTGCGCAGCCGCAGGTCCGAGCGGATGCCGAAGACCTCCAGCTTCGTGCGCCCCTTGCCCGTGCGCGGCAGCTCCACTCCCAGCAGGAGCTGGTGCCTCGACACGGTGCCGCCCTGGCGGCCGGTGGACGGGGAGAAGAAGGTGGCCCGGCCCGCGAGCAGGTCGTCCTCGCGCACCACGCCCGGTGAGTCGAAGCGCGTCACGTAGCTGCCGCCGAGGGCGCGGACCGTGAGCCCGTCACCCACCTTCGACGTGGCCTGCGCGAGGAGGGCCGCGCGGCCGTAGCCCCGCTGAGCGCCGTAGCCCTTGCCCTCGCCCAGCTCCACCGCGGCGAAGGTGCTCTCGTCGTCACCGGGGCGCACCGTGGCGACGAGGCGGCGCTGGCCGTACTGGCCCAGCGTGCCCGCGAGGTGGACGCCGGGCTCGGCCACGCCGAGGTTCATGCGCACCGTGCCGGCCACGGCGAAGTCTCCCTGCGACGCGCGGTAGGAGCCTTCCGTGACGTCGATGGACTGCACCACCTCGGGGATGACGAAGTTGGTGTCCGCGTAGCCGAGCGCGTGGATGTGGCTCACCTCGTTCACCGGCAGGCCGCCCACGTCCAGCTCCACGTCCTGGCCGTGCAGCGCATCGAAGCCGCGCAGGAAGAGCTGGTGCGCCTTGCCTTCGCCGCTGTGCTGCGAGGCCACGAGCCCGGGGACCGCGCGGAGCAGGTCCACCGCCGTGGTCCTCGGCGCGGCGTCCAGGATGTCGCGGCCCAGCGTCACCTCGGAGGCGCTTCGCGTGGCGCGCGTGCCTCGCACCACGGTGTTGCGTGGCTCGGTGGTCACGGTGGGTGGAGGCTCGGCGGGCGAGGCCTGGGCGTCGCTTGATGCTTCGACGGGCGCGGCCTCGGTGGCGGCGGGAGGTTTCGATGGCTCGGCGGGCGCTTGCACCACGTTGTCGGGTGTGGACCCGGTATCCCGCGCTGCGTCCGGCTCTCGCGCTTCGGGGGTGGGGCCCGAAATCGCGGAAGGTTCTTCCGCCCGGGGCACTGCTTCGGAATGGGGAGGCACGCCTTCGGCCTGAGCCGACACGGCCGGAGACACAGCGAGGACACTCGCCGACAACGCGGTAACGAAGAACACGGGCACGCAATGACAGACAGCGGCGCGGCACTCGGTCCCCGGGACTCACGCACCCGTCAACGTCACGGTGCACGTGTGCCCCGGGGAAAGGCCCCACCGGCAGACGGTTGTTCAATGACACTCGCGAGCAGCCGCGGCGCTCCGCTCCGGCGGCGCCCGGCTCTCACGCTCGTGAAATCGAGAGACAGCGAAGGCCTTATGGGCCCTGCGGCATCGCGGTCGGGCGAAGCGCGACGCCCGGGACCCGCTGCGGCGCTCGCACGACTTCCGCCAGCCACGACACAACGCGCACGCACGGCGGCTTCACCACCGCCCACGTCGCGGCCATCGCCTGCAGATGCTCCACCGAGCCCGTCAGGTGCTGGTGCCCATCCGGCCCGTGCCCGTCCCAGGGCCGGGAGTGCCGGTGGGAACCTTGCTCCCTGGACTCGTGCGAGTGCGCCTCGTCACCTGGCCCGTGTGCGTGGGTGTGCCGGTGAGTCACACCCGGCAATCCACCCCCGTGCCCCACCACCACGTGCACCACGGGTGCGATCGCGAGCCCGTACACCAGGACCATCAGTCCCAGGCACGCCAGGTCTCGTCGGTCATGGGGGTTGAGCAAGACGGCGCTGCCCGGGGGAGGAGGGGAGGGTCGGCCGCCTCCTATCCGTCTTCCCCAGGACACGCAAGGCGGCCGCCGCCACCGCGTGCCCCCTGATCAACACCCCACTGCCCCCTCGGAGGGCTCGGCTTGTAGAGCCCTTGACGCGGCGCATTGGATTCCGCTGCCGAGACGCTCCCCGAGTCATTAAACTCTTCTCGTGCGTTCCGAATCCGCCGCGCTCCGACAGCCGTCCTTCGAGGGCGACGTTCCACCTCCCCCGCCCCGCGCGGACCGCCTGCGCTCGCTGGCCACCGAGCCGTTCGACCTCCTCATCATCGGCGGAGGTGTCACCGGCTCCGGCTCCGCCCGCGACGCCGCCCTGCGCGGCCTCAAGGTGGCACTCGTCGAGCGCGAGGACTTCGCCAGCGGCACCTCCAGCCGCTCCTCCCGGCTCATCCATGGTGGCCTCCGCTACCTGGAGCACGGGCACCTGGGGCTCGTCTTCGAGTCCAGCATCGAGCGGCGGCGCCTCCTGCAGCTCGCGCCGCACCTGGTGCGCCCCCTCGCCTTCATCTGGCCCGTCTATGCCGGCGCCCGCGTACCCCGCTGGAAGCTCAACGCGGGGCTCATGCTCTATGACGCCCTGTCGCTCTTCCGGAACGTGAAGGGCTTCCAGCGGCTCAACCTCAAGCAGGTGCGGGAGGCCGAGCCCGGCCTGCGCGCCGAGGGGCTCAAGGGCGGCGCCCGCTACTACGACGCGGCCACCGACGACGCGCGCCTCACCCTCGCCAACGCGGTGGGTGCCTCCGAGGCCGGCGCCACCGTCCTCAACCATGCCTCCGTGCGCAGGCTCGTCCTGGAGGACGGGCAGGCCCGCGGGGCCGTGGTGGTGGACCACCTCACCGGCCAGGAAGTCACCGTGCGCGCCCGCGCCATCGTCAACGCCACCGGCCCGTGGAGCGACGAAATCCGCAAGCTCGACGCGCCCGATGGGACGAGCCCCGCGGTGCGCGGCAGCAAGGGCGTGCACATCGCCGTGCCGCGCGAGCGCCTGGGCCACCGCGACGCCCTCACGCTGCTGTCCCCCAAGGACGGCCGCGTCATGTTCGTCCTGCCCGCCGAGGGCTTCACCATCATCGGCACCACGGAGACGTCCACGCGCGCCCACCCGGCCGAGGTGCGGGCCAGCGAGGCGGACGTGGCCTACCTCCTGGAGTCCGCCAACGCCTTCTTCCCCGCCGCGAAGCTCACGCGCGATGACGTGGTGAGCGCCTGGGCCGGCATCCGTCCCCTCGTCGCCGCCGGCTACCATGGGCGGCAGGCCGACGCGGGCAGCGCCAGCCGCGAGCACGCCATCGACGTGAGTCCCTCCGGGGTGCTCGCCATCAGCGGTGGCAAGCTCACCACCTACCGCGTCATGGCTCGCGACGTGGTGAACGCGGTGGAGCGCCACCTCGGCCAGGCCCACCGCAAGTCTCCCACCGAGACGCTGCCCCTGCCCGGCGGTGACATCCCCAACCTGGACGCCGAGTTCGCCGCCGCCCGCGCCGCCGTGGGCGACGAGGCCACCGCCGTCCATCTCGTGCGCGCCTACGGCAACCGCTGGCGCCGCGTGTGGGCCCTCACGCGCGAGGAGCCCGCCCTGGCCCGGCCGCTCGCCGAGGGCCTGCCCTACCGCGCCGCCGAGGCCGCCTGGGGCGTCACCCATGAGCTGGCGCTCACCTTGTCCGACCTGCTCATCCGCCGGCTCAAGGTGGCCTTCGAGACGCGAGACCTGGGCCGCGCCGCCGCCCGCGTGGCCGCCGAGGTGATGGCGCCGCGCCTGGGGTGGGATGCCGCGGAGACGCAGCGGCAGCTCGCCGTGTACGAAGCTGACGCGCTGCGCGTCTTTGGAGTCGACAGCTCGGAGGCCTGACGCGGGCGCTCCACGGGCGGCAACGTCCGCCGCTCCACTTCTCACACACTCCCCGTCAACCGAAGCCGTTGCGCGGCGGACAGGCGCGCGAGCAGGCGTCTGGCCGGCGTGCTTAACTTGCGCGTCGGGAACGGGACACGCTGTCCTCTCGTTCACACCGGCCTGCCACAGCGCCGGTAGTGACACGCCGCACACCACCCGCTGGCCGGGGCATCAAGGGAGAACGACACATGAAGCGTTGGGTCTTGCTCGGGCTGGTCGGAGGATTGGTGGCGTGCAAGAAGGACAAGCCCGTGGAGCCTCTGGCCTGCCCCGGCACCGAGGTGCAGAGGTTGCTGCCCACGGCCCAGGCCCAGAAGCGGAAGCAGGCGCTGGACGACGGCACGGAGCCGGTGCTCATCACCTACCGCCCCCGGGTGTCCGGCAGCGCCATGGCCAACGCGGAGTCGTTCGCCGCCGGCGTCAAGCGCATGGGTGGGCGCGTGAAGCACTCCTTCCCGGAGCTGAACGCGGTGGCCGCGCGGGTGACGCCCGAGGTCCGCGAGGCGCTCGCGAGAGATCCTGACGTCGCGGCGGTGGAGCCCGACCGCGTGGTGACCGCCCTCGAGCTGCCCCGGCTGTCTCCGCGCGCCCTGCTGGGCGTGGTGGGACAGCCCAACCGCACCGGCTCCGCGGGCGAGTACACGGACGGCCTGAAGATGGTGCAGGCGCCCGCGGTCTGGGACGTGAACGGTGACGGCGTGCTGGACGAGGGCCGCCCCTCCGGCACCGGCATCAAGGTGTGCGTCATCGACAGCGGCTGGGACCCGAGGCACCCGGAGCTGGAGGCGGCGGTCATCGCCCAGAAGGACTTCATCGACGGGGACAACGAGGCGTACGACCAGGACAAGAACGATGACGGCACGGTGACGTGGGGCGGCGGCCATGGCACCCACACCGCGGGCACCATCGGCGCGCAGCTCGGCGCGGGCGGGCGCGTGCTGCCGGGCGGCGAGTCCAACGGCGTGGCGGGCGTGGCGCCCACGGTGTCGCTGATGATTGCTCGCGTGCTGGACACCGAGGGCAACGGCAGCACGTCCGACGTCATCCGCGCCATCAACTGGTGCACCGCGCAGGACGCGGACATCGCGTCGCTGTCGCTGGGCTCGCCGAACGAGTCGACCCTCGAGAAGCTCGCCTTCGAGGAGGCCGTCCAGAAGGGCGTGCTGCCCATCGCCGCGACGGGCAACTCGGGCGCGGCCAAGGTCTCCTTCCCCGCGGCCTATGACGTCGTCATCGCGGTGGGCGCGGTGAACTTCAATGGCGAGTGGGCCAACTTCTCGCAGTATGGCGCGGAGGTGTCGCTGGTGGCGCCGGGCGTCAACGTGCTGAGCTCCACCATTGTCGGGGCCTCGCCGTTCGCGGCCGTCGACGCGGCGGGCAAGCCCTTCGCGTCCAGTCCCCTGGAGTACTCGGGCATCGGCAAGTACTCGGGCAAGCTCATCAACTGCGGCCTGGGTGACAGCATCGCCTCCTGCGGCGAGGAGGCCACCTGCGAAGGCTTCGTCGCGTACGTGGACCGCGGCGGCGGCCTCTTCTTCGAGGAGAAGGCGCGCCACGCCATGCAGGCGGGGGCCAAGGCCGTCATCATCGGCAACAACGAGGCGGGAGACGGGGCGGGCACCTTCACGCTGACCACCAACCTCTACCCGTGGGTGCCCACCACGTCCGTGTCGCTCGAGGACGCGGGTGTCATCAAGGGGTACTTCGGCCAGAACGTGACGGTGGACGTGTCCGGTGTGGACTACGTCCTCCAGACGGGCACCTCCATGGCGACGCCGCACGTGGCGGGCGTGGCCGCGCTGGTGTGGAGCTCGAATCCGAAGCTCACCAATCTCCAGGTGCGTGAGGCCTTGGAGAAGAGCGCCAAGAAGCTGCAGGGGCGCGTGGGGCTCGACCCGCAGTACGGCTGGGGCCTGGTGCAGGCCGCCGACGCCATCTCCTACGCCGCCACGAAGTTCCCCCCCGCGCCGTGAGGCGGGGCGGCGAGGACGCTTGAAAGCACGAAGGCCCCCGGCGCCGCGAGGCTCCGGGGGCTCTTCATTTTCCGAGCGGTGGCGCGCGTCTTTCAGCGCAGGGGGAAGCGGGGCGTGGCCACGAGGCACGCGCCCACGGAGGCCTCCAGCGCGGCGACCGCCTCGCCCAAGGGGTCCTCGCACGCCTCGCCCGTCAGGGCGGTGAGCACGTAGGGCTCCTCGCGGGTGGAGGTGGGCCCCGCCTGCACCATGCTGAGGCCGACGAAGGCCACCGCGGCGGCGGCGCCCATCATCATCTTCCCCCAGTTGGCCCAGGTGCCCCGCAGGGGCGACCAGCGCGGTGGCGCGGCGGGCCGTGCCAACCGGGCCTCCAGCGCGGAGAAGTTCAGGGCGGGGCGGGAAGGCGTGCGGCGCGCGCGCTGGGCCATCCACCCGCGCTCCAGCCGGAGCCACGTCAGGGCATGACGGCACGCGGGGCAGGCGTCGGCGTGGGCGCTCACGCGCACGGCGTCCTCGGTGGACAGCTCGCCGGACAGCAGCGCGTCCAGCTCGTGCTCGCGGCAGGCGCTCATGGCCGGCCTCCTACGTGGCCGGAGAGCTGCTCGCGCAGCTGGAGCCTCGCGCGGTGGATTTCGTTCTTCACCTTCTGCAGGGACCAACCCATGATCGAGGCAATCTCCTCGTAGGGGAGCCCGTGGTCGATGCGCAGCAGCAGCGCGGCGCGCCGCTCCTCGCGGAGCATTCCCAGCGCGTTGGCCAGCAGGCCCTCCAGCTCCCGGTCCAGCAACAGGTCCTCCGGGGTGGGCGTGGGGAGCACCGCCTCCACCCGGCTCGCGTGCTCCTCGTCCTCCACGTCCACGTGGATGCCCCGCTGGCGGCGGGACTCCAGGTACACGTGCCGGGCGATGCCGAGCAGCCACGCGCCGAGCCGGTCCTCGTCCCTCAGCGCGCCGAGCCGCCCATGTGCGCGGACGAAGGTCTCCTGCGTCGCCTCGTCCGCCGCGGCCTCGTCCCGGAGCAAATCCCGCAGGAAGCGCCACACGCCGGGCGCATGGCGCTCGAAGAGGGTGCGGAAGGCGGCGGGGTCTCCGGTGCGGGCGCGCCGCAGCAGGGCTCGCTCCCGGTCCATGTCGGACGGGGGCGCACCTGCCAGCACCATCTTTACCGCGGAAAGAAGAGCCACGGCTCCACCGTGTCACGAGCCGGCCCGGAGTTTCACCGGCCCGTGTTTTTTCTCCAAGCCCCGGGGGAAGGGGGAGGGC
>NZ_JABBJJ010000273.1 GCF_012933655.1 Pyxidicoccus fallax
GGCCGGGGTGGCAAGGGCGGGCGTACCTGGAGCGGTGATGTGCCGGTGGCCTCGCGGGACGTGGGTGGACTGGGTGGCGTGCAGATGAACTATGACGCCGTGACCCGCGGGCTCTTCGGCGGTGGTGGTGGCGCGGGCCATAGCAACGACGACCTCGGCGGCATGGGCAACGCTGGTGGTGGTCTCGTGTTCATGCGCGCCGCGTCGCTGACGGGCAATGGCGTCGTGTCCGCGGATGGCGTGGCGGGGCAGAACGCGCGAGGCGCGGGCAACGATGCAGCGGGTGGTGGTGGCGCGGGTGGTACCATCTACATGCGCTTCACGGGCTCGCTGGCCTGCACCGCGAACACCGTCACGGCGCGCGGTGGTGGCGGTGGTAGCGCCGCCTTCGCGACCCCTCACGGAACGGGCGGTGGTGGTGGCGGTGGGCACATCCTGGTGCAGGGGACGACGGTCGGCTGCACGCCTGTCGTCACGGGCGGCGCGGCGGGCACCCAGCCCTCGGCGGGTTATCCGGATGGCCTGGCCTACGGCGCCGTGGCCGGAAGCCCGGGTGTGGTCACCGTGCTGCCGGGGGCCTTCCCGACGACGGTCGCCGCCCCGGTGGTGGTGACGCCGGCCAACGGCTCCATCACGGGCGTGCGTCCTCCCATCACGGGGACGGCGCCGGCGAACTCGACGGTCATCCTCTACGTCGACGGGGTGGAGCTCGCCCGTGTGCCGGCGGACGCCGCGGGCAACTACACCTTCACGCCGACCGCGGACCTCGCGGCTGGTGCGCACACCGTGAGCGCCATCGCGGAGCTGCAGGGCGTGTCCAGCGTCCGCAGCAACACCAACACCTTCACCGTGGCGGCGGACACCACCCCGCCCGATACGACCATCGTGAGCGGCCCGCCGGCGGTGACGAACGCCACCAGCGCGACGTTCGACTTCAGCTCCAACGAGACGCCGGTCACCTACGAGTGCTCGCTGGACGGCGCGGCCTACGTGGCCTGCGCTGACCCGCGCACGTTCACCGGCCTGGCCGAGGGCAATCACACCCTGTCCGTGCGCGCGCGTGACGCCGCCAGCAACGTGGACCCGACTCCGGCGACGTACGCCTGGCGGGTGGACACCACCCTGCCGGACACCACCATCGTGAGCGGCCCGCCGGCGGTGACGAACGCCACGACGGCCACCTTCGACTTCAACTCCAACGAGACGCCGGTCACCTATCAGTGCTCATTGGACGGCGCGGCCTACGTGGCCTGCACCGACCCGCAGGCCTTCACCGGTCTGGCGGACGGCAACCACACCCTGGCGGTGCGCGCGGTGGATGCGGCCGGCAACGTGGATGGCTCTCCCGCGACGTACGCGTGGCGGGTGGACTCCTCCGTTCCGGACACCACCATCGTGAGCGGTCCGCCGGCCGTCACCAGCAGCACGACGGCCACGTTCGATTTCAACTCCAACGAGAGCCCCGTCACCTACGAGTGCTCGCTGGACGGCGCGGCCTACGTGGCCTGCTCCGACCCGCAGTCCTTCACCGTGGCGCAGGGCAGCCACACGCTGCAGGTTCGCGCGCGCGACACCGCGGGCAACGTGGATGCCACTCCCGCGACCTACATCTGGGTGGTGGACACGACGGCGCCGGACACGACGATTGTCAGCGGCCCCTCTGGCGCGACGAACTCCGCCAGCGCGACGTTCGACTTCAGCTCTCCCGAGAGCCCGGTGACGTACCAGTGCTCGCTGGATGGCGCGGCCTTTGTGGCCTGCACCGACCCGCAGACCTTCACGGGTCTGGCCCAGGGCAACCACACCCTGTCGGTGCGTGCGGTGGACGCCGCGGGCAACGTGGACCCGACGCCGGCCACCCGCACCTGGACGGTGGACACCGTGGCGCCGGACACGACGATTGTCAGCGGCCCGGCGACGGTGACGAACGCCACCAGCGCGACGTTCGACTTCAGCTCCAACGACGCGACGGCCCCCTTCGAGTGCTCGCTGGACGGCGCGGCCTATGTGGCCTGCACCGACCCGCGCACGTTCACCGGTCTGGCCGAGGGCAACCACACCCTGTCGGTCCGCGCGCGTGACACCGCCGGCAACGTGGACGCGACTCCGGCGACGTACGCGTGGACCATCGACAGCACCGTGCCGGACACGACGATTGTCAGCGGCCCGTCGGGAGTGACGGCCTCCACGTCCGCCACCTTCGACTTCAGCTCTCCCGAGAGCCCGGTGACGTACGAGTGCTCGCTGGACGGCGCGACCTTCGCGGCCTGCACCGACCCGCAGACCTTCACGGGGCTGGCCCAGGGCAGCCACACGCTGGCGGTGCGCGCGCGCGACGCGGCCGGCAACGTGGACCCGACGCCCGCCACCCGGACGTGGACGGTGGACACCGTGGCGCCGGACACCACCTTCACCAGCACGCCGCCCACGCGCTCCAACTCGGCGGTGGCCAACTTCGACTTCAACTCCAACGAGAGCCCGGTGACGTACGAGTGCCGCCTGGACGGCGCGGTGCTCTTCACCGCGTGCGCGGACCCGTCGAGCTTCACGGGCCTGACGAACGGCAGCCACACGCTCGAGGTGCGGGCAGTGGACGCCGCGGGCAACGTGGACCCGACGCCCGCGACGTACACGTGGACCGTCGACACGGTGGCCCCGGACACCAGCATCGTCAGCGGCCCCACGGGCACGACGAGCTCCACCAGCGCGACGTTCGACTTCGACTCCCCCGAGAGCCCCGTCACCTACCAGTGCTCGCTGGACGGCGCGGCCTTCACGGCCTGCACCGACCCGCAGACCTTCACGGGGCTGGCTCAGGGCAATCACACGCTGGCGGTGCGCGCGGTGGACGCGGCCGGCAATGTGGACCCGACTCCGGCCACCCGGACGTGGACGGTGGACACCACCGCTCCGGATACGTCGTTCACCAGCACGCCGCCCACGCGCTCCAGCTCGGCGGTGGCCACCTTCGACTTCAACTCCAACGAGAGCCCCGTCACCTACGAGTGCTCGCTGAATGGCGCGACCTTCGTGGCCTGCTCGGACCCGAGCACCTTCAGCGGGCTGGCGGATGGCAGCCACACGCTGGCGGTGCGCGCGCGTGACGCGGCCGGCAACGTGGACCCGACGCCCGCGACGTACACCTGGACGGTGGACACCGCCGTGCCGGATACGACCATCGTCAGCGGCCCGCCCGCGCTGTCGAACAGCGCCAGCGCGACGTTCGACTTCAGCTCCAACGAGAGCCCCGTCACCTACCAGTGCTCGCTGGACGGCGCGGCCTTCACGGCCTGCGCCGACCCGCGCACCTTCACCGGGCTGACGGATGGCAACCACTCCCTGGCGGTGCGCGCGGTGGATGCGGCCGGCAACGTGGACCCCTCGCCCGCGACGTACGCCTGGACGGTGGACACGACGGCGCCGGACACGCTGATTGTCAACGGCCCGGCTCCGGTGACCAACGTCACCACCGCCACGTTCGACTTCGGCAGCGACACGGCGAACGCGACGTACCAGTGCTCGCTGGACGGCGCGGCCTTCGTGGCCTGCTCCAACCCGAGCACCTTCGCGAACATGGCCGAGGGAGGCCACACGCTGTCCGTGCGCGCGGTGGACGCCGCGGGCAACGTGGACCCGACTCCGGCCACGTACGCGTGGACGGTGGACCGCACCGCGCCCGGGATTCCCGTCGTCACCGCTCCGGCCAACGGCTCGGTGGTGCCCACGCAGCGCCCGACGTTCGCCGGTACGGCCGACCCGGGCACCGTGGTGACGGTGGTGGTGGACGGCGTGGTGCTGGGCACCGCGCCGGTGGACGTGAATGGCGACTGGACGTTCCCCTGCCCGGTGGACCTGATTCAGGGCCCGCACACGGTGGTGGCCACCTCCACGGACACCGCCGGCAACGTGAGCGAACCCAGCGAGCCGTCCGACTTCCGCGTGGACACGCAGGCCCCGGATGCTCCGGACATCACCCGTCCCGAGGACGGGACGACGGTCGCCACCCGGCGCCCGACGTACCAGGGCACGGCCGAGCCGGGCGCCCAGGTGACGGTCGAGGTGGATGGCCGCGTCGTGGGCACCGTGACGGCGAACCTGGACGGCGAGTGGAGCCTGACCGAGACGCAGGACCTGACCGACGGCCAGCACACGGTGGAGGCCACGGCGACGGACGCCTCGGGCAACACCAGCGAGGCGACGGCACATGACTTCCTCGTCGACACGACGGCTCCGGACACGCTCATCGTCTCCGGCCCGGCGGTCCGCACCAACGCGACGTCCGCCACCTTCGACTTCGACCAGATCAACGGCGGCGTGTCCTACCAGTGCAGCCTGGACGGCGCGGCCTTCGTGGCCTGCTCCGACCCGGTGACCTTCAGCGGCCTGGTGGAGGGCAACCACACCCTGGCGGTCCGCGCGGTCAACGCGCTCGGCACGGTGGACCCGGACCCCGCCACCTACGCGTGGACGGTGGACCTGACGCTGCCCACGGCTCCGACCATCACCGCGCCCGGCAATGGCGAGACGGTGGGCACCGCGACGCCCACCATCACCGGCACCGGCGAGGCGGGCAGCAGCATCTACCTGGACCTCGACGGCGCCACCCATGGCCCCATCCCCGTGGGCGTGGATGGCACCTGGAGCTTCACGGTCCCCGTGCCTCTCGACGAGGACACCTACACGGTGTCCGCCCGCAGCGTGGACGCCGCCGGCAACACCGCTGGCCCGGTGACGAGCACCTTCACCGTCGACCTGTCGGGTCCGGAGACGCTCATCGTGTCTGGCCCCGCGGCCATCACCCGTGAGAGCTCGGCCACCTTCGATTTCGACCAGCAGAACGGGGGCGTGGCCTACCAGTGCAGCCTGGATGGCGCCTCGTTCGTGTCGTGCACGGACCCGTCGTCCTTCAACGGCCTCGCGGACGGTGAGCACGTGCTGCTCGTGCGCGCGGTGGACTCGGTGGGCAACGTGGACCCGACGCCCGCCGAGCATCGGTGGACGGTGGACACCACGGCGCCTGATACGCTCATCGACTCCGGCCCCGCGCTCACCACCCGTGAGAGCTCGGCCACCTTCGAGTTCTCCGCCACCGAGCAGAACGTCACCTACGAGTGCAGCGTGGACGGCGCGGCCTTCGTGGCGTGCAGCGACCCCGTCACCTTCGAGGGCTTCGCCGAGGGCGACCATACGCTGGCGGTGCGCGCGGTGGATGCGGCCGGCAACGTGGACCCGACGCCGGACGAGTACACCTGGACGGTGGACCTCACGGCGCCCATCGTCCCGACCATCCTCACGCCGCCCGATGGCGCCGTGCTCACGAGCGGCACGGTGAACATCACCGGCACCGCGGATGGCGCCACGTCCGTGACGCTGACGCTGGATGGCACGACGTATGGCCCCATCCCGGTGGATGCGACGGGCAACTGGAACTTCACGCCTCCCGTCTCGCTGGGTGACGGCCCGTACACCGTCTCCGTGGTGGCGCATGACGGCGTGGGCAACACCAGCACCCCGGCGACGTCCACCTTCACGGTGGACACCGCCGCGCCGGACACCACCATCGTCAGTGGCCCGGCGGCGCTGACCCGCGAGACCACCGCCAGCTTCGACTTCTCCTCCAACGAGAGCCCGGTGACCTACGAGTGCAGCCTGGACGGCGCGGCCTTCGCGGCGTGCCCGGACCCGGTCACCTTCTCGGCCCTCGCCACGGGCGACCACACGCTGGCGGTGCGCGCGGTGGATGCGGCCGGCAACGTGGACCCGACGCCCGCGACGTACACCTGGACGGTGGACACGGGGGCGCCGGACATCACCCTGGCCACGCCCGCCGACGGCGCGGTGGTCACCACGCCGACGGTGACGTACTCGGGCACGACGGAGCCCGGCGCCACGGTGACGGTGGTGGTGGACAATGTCGTGGTGGGCACGACGACCGCGGATGGCGCCGGCAACTGGACGCTCACTCCGGGCACGCCGCTGGTGGACGGGCCGCACTCCGTCACCGTCACGGCCACGGACCCGGCGGGCAACACCAGCCCGTCCGTGACGCACACGTTCTCGGTGGACGCGCTGCCCCCCGAGACGAGCTTCACCGCCACGCCTCCCTCGCTCACCAACAGCACCAGCGCCACGTTCGAGTTCACCTCGGACGAGTCGCCGGTCACCTACGAGTGCAGCCTGGATGGCGCGGCTTTCACCTCGTGCGCCACTCCGTTCGTGCTGAGCGGGCTGGCGGAGGGTGAGCACACCCTCGCGGTCCGCGCCCGCGACACGGATGACAACGTGGACCCGACGCCCGCGACGTACACCTGGACGGTGGACATCACCGCGCCGGACACCCTCATCGTGAGCGGCCCGCCGCGCACGGACGCGCCGAGCACGGCCACCTTCGACCTCGACTCGGCGAACGGCGGTGTGGCGTACGAGTGCAGCCTGGACGGCGCGGCCTTCGCGGCGTGCGCGGACCCGGCCACCTTCACCAACCTGGCCTCGGGGGACCACACCCTGGAGGTGCGCGCGGTGGATGCGGCCGGCAACGTGGACCCGACGCCGGCCACCTACACCTGGTCGGTCAGCGTCGACACGGACGGCGACGGCCTCACGGACGCCCAGGAGGGCACGCTGGGGACGGACCCGAACAACCCGGACACGGACGGCGACGGCGTGCCGGACGGCATCGAGGTGAACGTCGGGGAGACGGACCCGCTCGACGACGACTCGGATGACGACGGCCTGCTCGACGGCACCGAGGATGCCGACCACGACGGCATCGTGGATGCGACCGAGACCGACCCGAACGAGGCGGACACGGACGGTGACGGCCTGATGGACGGCCTGGAGCGCGGCCTGACGGAGCCCGAGGGCAGCGACACCGACCTGGCCGTGTTCACGCCGGATCTCGACCCGACCACCACGACGAACCCGCTGAGCGTCGACACGGACGGCGGCAGTGTGCGCGACGGGGTGGAGGACGCGAACCACAACGGCCGCGTGGACGCGGGGGAGACCGACCCGAATGTCGCCGCGGACGACACCGACTCGGACCGCGACGGCATCGACGACAACACCGAAATCGAGCTGGGGCTGGATCCGCGCGACGCGGACACGGACGACGACGGCGTGCCCGACGGCGTGGACGGCATCACCGATACGGACGGAGACGGCATCCGCGATGCCCTTGACCCGGACAGCGACAACGACGGCCTGCTCGACGGTACGGAGCGGGGCGTGACGCGGGAGAACGCACCGGTGGGCACCAACCTCGACTCGCCCAACTTCCGCCCGGATGAGGACCCGAGCACCACCACCGACCCGAAGAAGGCGGACACGGACGGTGACGGGCTCAACGACGGCGTGGAGGACGCGGACCACAATGGCCGCGTGGGGGCCACGGAGACCGACCCGCGCAACGCGGACACGGACGACGACGGCCTCAGCGACGGGGTGGAGGTGCGCGGCACCAACGTCACCGACCCGCTCAACGCCGACTCGGATGAGGACGGGCTGAAGGACGGCGTGGAGGACGCCAACCACAACGGCGGCCTCGACAACGGCGAGACCGACCCGAACAACCGCGACACGGACCTGGGCGGCGCCAGCGACGGTGACGAGGTCAACGGCGGTGGCAACCCGCTGGATGGCAACGACGACTTCGTCGTGGTGGGCCGTGGCTGCAGCACGGGCGGGGCGGGCACCTTCGCGCCGCTGGCGATGCTGCTCCTCGCGCTGCCCCTGCTGGGCCGCCTGCGCCGCTCGGCCGGGCGTTCCTCGCGGGCCCTCGTCGCCGGTGCCGCGGGTGGCGTCGCGCTCGCCGGCGCGCTGGTGGCCCCCGTGGCCGAGGCGCAGGTGACGGCGCCCACGGCCTCGCAGGCCATCGACGTGCAGCAGTACAAGCCGGGGCCGAGCGTTCACGACATCCTCGGCGTGCACAGCGCCCGCGTGCAGCCCCACCTGGGCTGGAACGTGGGCCTGTCCCTCAACTACGCGGACAAGCCGCTCAACTTCCTGGACCCGCGCCAGGACCGGTTCATCACCGCCCTGGTTCGCAGCCAGGTGGGGCTGGACCTGATGGGCGCGGTCGGTCTGTTCGACCGGCTGGAGCTGGGCGTGGTGCTGCCGGTGACGCTGCAGGACTCGGATCCGGCGCCGCAGGTGGACCCGTCCTTCTCCCAGGGCGTGGGCTCCGGCGGCATCGGCGACCTGCGGCTGGTGCCCAAAGCGCGGCTCATCGACGGTGAGGACTTCGGCCTGGCGCTGGCGGTGCCGGTGGTGCTGCCCACGGGCGGCGCCTCGGACTTCCTCGGTGGCTCGGGCGTGGGCGTGCAGCCGCGCCTGGTGGCCGAGTACGGGCAGCGGTTCCGCCTGGCCGCCAACGTGGGCGTGGACTTCCGCAAGCAGCAGCAGCTCCGCAACCTGACCACCGGCAACGCCTTCACCTACGGCGTGGGCGCCGAGGTGCCCTTCACCGTGGGCGAGCTGCCGCTGGCCGCCGCGGCCACGGTGGTGGGCGCGCTGAACCTGGATGAGCAGGACACGGAGGAGCGCCCGCTGGAGCTGCTGGCGGCGCTGAAGTACCGCTCCCTGGGCGGCCTGTCCGCGCACGTGGGTGCCGGGCCGGGCCTCACCCGCGGCTACGGCACGCCGGGCTTCCGCGTGCTCGCGGGCCTGAGCTACAGCCCCGCGCCGTCACGCCAGCCGAAGGCGGAGCCCGCCGCGCCGGTGGACACGGACAACGACGGCATCGTGGACGGCAATGACCCGTGCCCCACCGAGCCCGAGGACAAGGACGGCTTCGAAGACGCGGACGGCTGCCCCGACGTGGACAACGACCAGGACGGCATCCTCGACGGCTCCGACCAGTGCGTGAACCAGCCGGAGACGCAGAACGGCCACCAGGACGCGGACGGCTGCCCGGACACGGAGCCCGCGCCGGTGGACACCGACGGTGACGGCCTGCTGGACCCGAACGACGGCTGCCCCAGGGTCGCCGAGGACAAGGACGGCTTCGAGGACGCGGACGGCTGCCCCGAGCTCGACAACGACAGGGACGGCATCGCCGACACGGCGGACAAGTGCCCGAACGAGCCCGAGGTCATCAACGGCGTGCAGGACACCGACGGCTGCCCCGACAAGGGCAAGGTGAAGGTGCAGGTCGATGGCGAGCGCATCCTCATCCTGGAGAAGGTGTACTTCGCCACGTCGAAGGACATCATCCTCGCCCGCTCCTTCCCGCTGCTGAAGCAGGTGGCCGCGGTGCTGCGCGCCAACCCGCAGGTGGAGCTGCTGCGCATCGAGGGCCACACGGACAACCAGGGCAGCGACGCGAAGAACCTGGACCTGTCCAAGCGCCGCGCCGCCAACGTGCGCGCCTTCCTCATCAAGGAGGGCATCGCCGCCAACCGCCTCGAGTCCGAGGGCTACGGCGAGACGAAGCCGGTGGACACCAACAAGACGGCGGCGGGCCGCGAGAACAACCGCCGCGTGGAGTTCACCATCCTCCGCGTGGGCAAGGTGGAGGTGGAGCGCGAGGCGCCCTGACGCTCCGCCGCGCGGTGCTCAAGGCGCGCTGCTGGCGCCGATGAGCGCCGTGTGATGCACAGCGAACGAATGCGCGAGGGTGGTCCTGGACGTGGTGCCGGGACCACCCTTCGCGTTTTCAGCGACGCGTGATTCCGACCCGGCGAGGCGTGCCGCTTTTCGCGAGTCAAGAGGTGAAGTGCACCCACCGCGCCGCACCGCGTGCACGTGGGGGATGCTGCGTAAGTCCGCGTGAGGACTCGGCGGCGCAGCAGCTTGCTACAGGCGCGTAGCGGAATACTTGCCAAAGAGCGGGACTTGCTGATGATTGTGGAGGTTGGGAGTGCGCGCGCTGCACCGCGCCGCTCCAGCCGAAAGGACCGCCATGGACCAGTTCGAACAGAACAAGCAGGCCGCCAAGATTCGGGTGGTGGGGGCAGGTGGGGCCGGCTGCAACGCGGTCAACACGATGATTCTCTCGAAGCTCGACCGGGTCGACTTCATCGCCGCCAACACCGATGTGCAGGCGCTCGCCGCGAGCAAGGCGCCCACGCGCTTGCAGCTCGGGCAGACGCTGACGAAGGGCCTGGGCGCGGGCGCCAACCCGGAGATGGGCCGCGAGGCCGCGCTGGAGTCGAGGGACCAGATTGCCGCGGTGCTCGAGGGCGCCGACATGGTGTTCGTCACCGCCGGCATGGGCGGCGGCACCGGCACGGGCGCCGCGCCCATCATCGCGGACATCGCCAAGAGCCTGGGCTGCCTCACGGTGGGCGTCGTCACCAAGCCCTTCCTCTTCGAGGGCAACAAGCGCCGCAAGCAGGCCGAGCAGGGCATCGTGGAGCTGAAGGCCGCGGTGGACACCCTCATCACCATCCCGAACCAGCGCCTGCTGTCGCTCTCCAACGAGCCGATGCCGCTCCTGGAGACCTTCAAGCGCGCGGACGAGGTGCTGCTGAACGCCGTGCAGGGCATCAGCGACCTCATCCAGTACCACGGCTACATCAACGTGGACTTCGCGGATGTGAAGACCATCATGAGCGACAAGGGCCTGGCGCTCATGGGCACCGGCCACGCGTCCGGCGACAAGCGCGCCCTCACCGCCATGCAGCAGGCCATCTCCAGCCCGCTGCTGGAGGATGTCTCCATCGACGGCGCCACCGGCCTGCTCATCAACATCACCGGCGGCCGGGACATGACGCTTCAGGAGGTCAACGAGGCGCTCACCCTGGTCCACGACGCGGCGGACAGCGAGGCGGAGATCATCTTCGGCTCGCTCATCGACGACCAGATTCAGGATGAGGTGAAGATCACCATCATCGCCACTGGCTTCGTCCACCGCGACGCGCCCAAGGCGCGCCCCGTGGCGCCGGTGGTGCAGGTGCCGCTGTCCCGTCCGGCTCCGGCCTCCGTGCTCGCCAACGCGCGTGAGCGCGAGCGTGAGGAGGTGGCCAGCCTCGTGCCCACCAAGGGTGGCGCCCCGTCCCGCTCGCTGTCCTCCGTGGAGGGCGGCAAGGCCGTCAGCGCCCGCACCGCCGTGGTGAAGGACGCCGCGCTGCCGCTGGACGAGGATCAGTTTGACATCCCCACGTTCCTCCGGCGCCAGGGCCAGACGGAGCTGCCGTAGGGTAGGGAGGGGAGTGGGGGAGCCGGGGCCTTCAGCCCTGGTTGCCCGGGAGGCGGGCAACGCTCGCCTCGTCGCGGCCGGCCAGCTTGTCCGCGCGCTCGAAGAGGTCATCCACCTCCGAGTACAGCGCGTCGACGCGCTCCGGCCTGCGAGGCGCGGGCAGCACGCCGCCGCCGGACAGCTCGTCCAGACGGGCGCCGGCCCGCTGCAGGAACTGCAGCGCCTTCAGCAGCGACAGCCCGCGCCGCGTGCCCTCCTTCGTGAAGAGGGTGCCGCTCTGGGTGAGGGCTTCGAGCGTGGCACGCACGGTGCGCACGCGGTCCGACTGCCGGGAACGGTAGATGTCCAGCCGCTTCGCGCGACGCGCACGGTGCAGATCCACCACGCCGCCAGGGCCTGAGGAAGAAGGGGGCTTCACGGTGCGGCAAGGTACGTCATGGCCTCGCAAGGCCGCAAATTTACGGGACTGTACCCTCCTGTAGCGCGCTCGTCCGCGCCCTTGTCATGCGAGGGGGCGAGGGTTAGGTTCGCCGCCCTTCGCAGGGGAGGGCGTTGCCATGTTCCAGAAGCTGCTCATCGCCAACCGCGGGGAGATTGCCCGCCGGATCAGCGCCGTGGCCCGGGGGATGGGGCTGAAGACGGTCGCCGTTTACTCGGATGCGGACGCGGAGCTGCCGTTCGTGAAGGAGGCGGACGAGGCGGTGCGCATCGGCCCCGCCGCCGCCAAGGACAGCTACCTCAACATCGCCGCCATCCTGGACGCCGCGAAGAAGACGGGCGCCCAGGCCGTGCACCCCGGCTACGGCTTCCTGTCGGAGAACGGCGAGTTCGCCCAGGCCTGCGCGGACGCGGGGCTCACCTTCGTGGGTCCTCCCCCTTCGGCCATGGCGCGCATGAAGGACAAGAGCCAGGCCCGCAAGCTGGTGGCCGCGGCCGGCGTGCCGGTGGTTCCTGGCAGTGACGGCGTGGTGCCGGACGTGGCGGGCGCGCTCGCGGCGGCCGAGCGCATCGGCTACCCGGTGCTGTGCAAGGCCGCCAGCGGCGGTGGCGGCATCGGCATGGCGGTGGCCAAGGACGCCGCCGAGCTGGAGAAGGTCTTCCGCCAGTGCACGGACCGGGCGAAGGCCGCCTTCGGCCGCGAGGGCGTGTACCTGGAGCGCTACTTCCCCGCGCCGCGCCACATCGAGGTCCAGATTCTCGGGGACCACCACGGCAACCTCATCCACTGCCTGGAGCGCGAGTGCTCCATCCAGCGTCGGCACCAGAAGGTGGTGGAGGAGGCGCCCTCCGTGCTGTTCGCGGACGGCCGCAACCCGGAGCTGGCGAAGACGCTGTTCACCGCCGCCGTCACCGCCGCCAAGACGTTCGGCTATGCCAACGCCGGCACGGTGGAGTTCCTCTACTCGGACGGACAGGTCTACTTCATCGAGATGAACGCCCGGCTCCAGGTGGAGCACCCGGTGACGGAGCTGACCACGGGGCTGGACCTCATCGGCTGGCAGCTGCGCATCGCCGCCGGCGAGCGCCTCACCGTGAAGCAGGAGGACGTGAAGCGGCGCGGGGCGGCGCTGGAGTTCCGCATCTACGCGGAGGACCCGGTGAAGTTCTTCCCGTCCCCCGGCCCCCTCAAGGTGTACCAGCCCCCCACGGGCGAGGGCGTCCGGCTGGACTCGGGCTACGGCGAGGGCAACACCGTCACGCCGAACTACGACCCGATGATTGCCAAGCTCATCATCTCCGGCGCCACGCGCGACGAGGCGATTGCGCGCTCGGTGACGGCGCTGCAGAACTTCCGCATCGAAGGCATCAAGACGAACATCCCGCTCCACCTGCGCATCGTGCAGGATGCGGCCTTCCGGGCCGGCGAGCTGGACACGCACTTCCTGGAGCACCACGCGAAGCCGGCGTAGCAGCAGCCGGGGCCCGCTCCAGCCCCAACCCACCCCCTGAGGAGGCACGTTTCATGGCGGACGTCGCGGCGCACATCACCGGTACGGTGTGGAAGATTGAAGTGAAGGTCGGCCAGCAGGTCAACGCGGGCGACACGCTCGTCATCCTCGAGTCCATGAAGATGGAGATGCCGGTGGAGGCCGAGGAGGGCGGCACGGTGAAGGAGATTCGCTGCAAGGAGTCGCAGCCCGTCAACGAGGGCGACGTCCTCGTGGTGCTCGGCTAGCGGTGGAGCCGTCTTCGCCGGGCACGGAAGCGTCCGTCCAGGTGGAGGACCGTGAGGGCGTCCGCGTCCTCACGCTGTCCCATCCGGCCCGGCGCAACGCGCTCAACGACACGCTGCTGGACGCGCTGGACGCGGCGCTGGAGCCCGCCCCGCATGTGCGCGCCCTGCTGGTGCGCGGCGCGGGCGGCACCTTCTGCTCCGGCTATGACTTGACGCGCCTGGGGCCTCCGGGGCCGGATGGCCGGCTGCCGGACGCGTGGGTGATGGCGGTGCTGCTCAAGCTGGAGCGGCACCCGGCCCCCACGGTGGCGCTGGTGGAGGGCGCGGCGGTGGGCGCGGGCTTCGACCTGGCCTGCGCGTGTGATTTCCGCATCGGCACGCCGGGCACCACCTTCCTCATGCCTCCGGCGCGGCTGGGCATCGTCTACTCCCCGGAGGGGCTGGCCCGGGCCACGCGGCTGGTGGGGCTGGCTCGCGCCAAGCAGCTCTTCCTCACCGCGCGCAAGCTGGACGCGCGCGAGGCGCTCGACTGGGGCCTGTTGGACGAGTGCCTGGAGCCGGCGCAGGCCGAGGCGCGCGCGCACGCACTGTGCGCCACCCTCGCCGGGCAGGCGCCGCTGGCGGTGGCGGGGATGAAGGAGGGCTTCGGACTGCTCGCCCGGGCGTCGCTGGGCGAGGCGGAGCTGGCGCGGCTGCACGCGCTGCGCGCGGCGGCCTTCGGCAGCGAGGACGCGAAGGAGGGGCGGGCGGCCTTCCTCGAAAAGCGCCCGCCCCGCTTCTCCGGCCGCTAGCTACGGCGGCCGGTGCTCGTCAGGGCACGTCGTCTCAGGTATCGCCGAACAGCTCGCCCATGCGCAGCTGCAGCGCCGAGGCAATCTTGTACAGCGACGAGATGGACGCGGACGACTCCGCGCGCTCAATCTGCGACAGCAGCGACACGGACAGGCCGGTGCGCCGCGCGAGCTGCTTGAGCGTGAGCTCCTGCGTCTTGCGTGCGTCGCGGATGGTGCGACCGATGGCGCGGTGCAGGTCCGCCTCCGGGTCCTGCGACAGGCCCTTCTTTTGGAGCGCGTTGCGGACCGCGGTGATGAACTGCTCCGGCTCCATGGGCTTCTTCACGTAGTCGGAAGCCTGGGCCTTGAGCGACGCCACCGCCGTGTCCACCGTGGGGTACGCGGTGGCGACGATGACGGCCACGTCGGTGTCGTACTTGCGGATCTGCTCCAGCACCTCGGTCCCGGACATCTGCGGCATCATCATGTCCAGGATGACGAGGTGGAAGTCCGAGCCGCGGAGGATCTCCACCGTCTGGGTGGGGTCCGTCGTGGTCACGACCTCGTAGCCTTCACGGGTCAGCACCAGCTTGAGGTAGTCGCAGTTGTCCTGCTCGTCATCAACCACCAGGATGCGAATCTGCACAGCGTCTCCTCGCTGCAGGTGAGTGTCTGCACATCAAGCCGTGACGGAACCCTGGGGGGGTGGAGGGCTCCGGCGGCGAACCACTACTTCGGGCGCGGCGTGTACTCCTTGATCAGCTTGATGACGGACTCCCGCCGCGGGTGGTCCGCCGGTGCCAGCTCCAGGAAGCGCTCGAAGTGCGGCAGCGCCTTGTCCCAATCCTCGGCGAAGGCGTAGGCCGAGCCGAGGTAGAGGCGGCATTCGATATTCGTCGGGGCCAGCTTGATGCACTCGTTCAGGTGCCGGATGGCCTGGGTGGGCTGCGTGGTCCGCATGGCCTTGCCCTTCGCCAGGGCCTCCGCCACGCGCGGGTCCTCGGCGGGCGCGGCGGCGTTGGCGGGCACGGTGTTCTGCGCGGCCGGCGGGGCCGCCGCGGCGGCCTCGGCCTTCTTGCGGGCCTCGGTGAGCTGGGCGAGCAGCTCCGAGCGCTCCTTGCCGAAGGCATTCGTGCCGTCGCTCTCGCGCAGCAGCGTCTCGGCCTCGTCGAGCTTGTTCGCGCCGAGCGCCGCGCGGGCGTCCGCGAGCTTCTGCTCCATCAGCCGCTCGGCCTGGGCCTGGGTGAGCAGCCGCTCCACCTCGGCCGGGTACTTGCCCTCCGAGTCCGTGGCCTGGGTGAGGTGCTTCTCGGCCTCCGCGAACTTGCGGGCCGCGATGGCCTGCTGGCCCAGCTTCACCAGCTCCGGGTTCGGAGGCGTGACGGCCGGGGGCGCGGCGACCTCGGGAGGCTTCGGGACATCGAGGGCTCCGCTGCCCCTCACGACGGCCTCGCCGCCGGAGGACGGCTTCGCCGGCTCGGCGGTGGGCTCCTCGGGGGCGGGCTCCGTGGGCTGGGCGACGGCCGGCCCCGGCGTGGCACCCGGCTGCATGCGCAGGAAGTAGAAGGCGGTGGCGCCGCCGCCCAGCAGCAGGGCGGCGAGGACCACGACCAGCGGCAGCTTGGAGCGCGAGCCGCCGCCGGCCTCCTCTTGCACGTCGTCCGCGGCGTCACCGGCGTTGAGGAAGCGCAGCTTCACGTGCCCCAGCTCGAGGATGTCGCCGCTGCCGAGCGTGGCCTGGGCGTAGCTCTCGCCATTGACGGTCAGCCCGTTGGCGGACTGCATGTCGATGACGCGCCACTCACCGGTCTCCTCGCGCACCAGCTTGGCGTGCGTGCGCGACAGGGAGCGGTGATCCAACGTGATGTCGTTGTCGTCGGTGCGGCCGATGCGCAGCTCGGTGCGGACGCAGGCGAACTCCTGGCCCCGCAGCTCGTCCGGCGTCAGCACCACCAGCCGGGGCGCGTCCTCGGCGGGCACGTCCACCACCTTGCGGGGGCGGTCCGCCTCCACCTGGTCCATCCGGATGATGGACGTGGAGTGCCGGCGCACGTCGGCGGACGGGGGTGGGGTGTGGTCGTGCTCGTCCCCGTCCGAGTCCTCCTCGGAGGCGCGGTCGTCGGAGGTGTCCTCTTCCTCCTCCTGCCCCTGTCCGGAAATGGCCTCGAGCGCGGGCTCCGTCTTCGCCATTTCCGGCCGGCGCGCGGGCACCTTCGTGGTGATGGGGCCGGCGGGGGCAGCGGCGCTGACGGCGCCCTCGGCCTGCAGGGCGAGGTCGTAGTCGCCGATCTGGATCAGGTCCCCCTCCTTCAGGGGAGACTGACCCGCGATACGCTCGCCGTTGATCCGGGTGCCATTGTAGCTGCCCAGGTCTTCCACCACGACGTGGCCATTGAGTCGCACCAATCGTGCGTGACGGCGAGACACGTTACGTTCCGTCAGGCGGATGGTGTTTCCCTCCTGACGGCCGATGGTGATCTCGTCACGCACGAAGGGAACAACGGTCTTGCGCCCCTCGTCGTCTTCGATGATGAGCTTCAGCACGGGTCCGATCCGCGTACAGTCATAGCAGAACGGGCTTTACCTGCACAAGCCATGTATCCCCCTCAAAAGACAGGGCTTTCTTCCCAAGAGGAGGGGCAGGCGGGCCTGTTGTCCATCGGTCAATCGGCCGTGGCCAGGGTGCCCTGGGTCACTTTGACCCTGGCGGTGGTGCTGGTGGCGGTGCACGTGGCGGTGACGTGGACGGGGCCGGCGGACGTGGACGCGCTGGTTCGCTGGGGGGCGAAGGCGGGGCC
>NZ_JABBJJ010000274.1 GCF_012933655.1 Pyxidicoccus fallax
GGACACCCATCCGGGCGCCCCGCCCTTCCCTTCCGGCCCCTGTCACTACTTCTGGAGGCGCGGGAGGCTCGGCGAGCGGTTGCGGTGGGTGCGGGCGTACTCGATGAGGTTCTTGATGTCGTAGCAGATCTGCCGGATGTCGTGCCCCATCGTCAGCTCGATGTGGCTGTTGCCCTTCACCGGACGCCAGAGGAGGTACTCGCTCTTGGCGGCGCGGTACACGCTCCGGGTGGACTCCAGCGAGGCCAGCGGGTCCAGGTCCCCGAAGATGATGGCCATGGGCACTTCGATGCGTCCGAAGCCGCGCTTGAAGTCGAAGCCGGTGCGGTAGCAGACCATCTCCCCGCGGCGAATCCACCGCGCGAACTGCTCCAGCACCCGGCGCGGCTCGCGCTCGCCGCCCTCTCGCAACAGCCAGCGCACGTCGTCCGTGCTCACGCGCTCCGGGTTGATGAGCCGGTTGAGCCGCGTGGTGAGCTGCTGGTAGGTGGGCGAGTCCTCCGCCTTGGCAATCTGCCGCTCGACGAACTTGAGGATGAGGTCCACCGGCACGGCCTTGAACTGCAACTCCCGGCGCTCGTCCGGCGTGAGCTTGCGGCCCAGGCCGGCGTTGAGCGCCCCCAGCCCGCGCGCCAGCAGCTTGCGGCCCAGCCCCTCCACCTGGCCGCCCACGTTGAGCCCCGCCAGCGTGAGGTCAATCATGCCCCCCACCATGGGCGCGCCGTGCGCCAGCAGGCGCAGCAGCATGAAGCCCCGCCCCAGGTCCGCGGGCGAGCCGATGGTGATGAGCCCCTCGAAGTCGTTGTGGATGCCGGCGTAGCCGTAGCCGAGCATCCCGCCCATGGAGTGGCCGCAGTAGAAGATGCGCTCGCGGCGGGTGATGCGCTTCACGCCGGAGACGGCGGCGGGCAGGTCGTAGAGAAAGTAGCTGTCGATGTCCCAGCCGTAGTCCAGGTCCGGCGGCAGGGGGCGCTTGAAGCGCTCGGCCCGCTCCTTCTGGAAGGCGATGGAACTCTTGCCGTGGCCGCGCAGCTCCAGGATGTGGATGTCCACCCCGAAGAACAGCAGGTTCTTCACGAACTGGCCGCTCGTCCACGTGTGCCGGTTCTGCGAGAAACCGTGCACCAGCAGCAGCGGCTCACCGAACAACGGCTGCGGGAAGGGCTGCTTCACCGGACGGTAGCGGGTGATGACCAGCGACCAACCGTCCGCTGTCTCCACGACATACTTCGTCTTCGTGTAAAGCGCCCTGAAGTCGACCTCGTCGACCGTGGGGATGGGCGGCCCGGGGGTCGCGGTGGTTCTCCAATCCGGCAGGCGCATGTTTCAAATCTACGACTCCTGCTGCATTGCGCCAAGGTTTCAACCCAGGCGAGCCTTCACCATGCCGACGAGAAACAGTGAGCCTGTACAGAGCACGACGTCGTCCGGCCCTGCCTTCCGGCTTGCCGCGGCGAGCGCCGAGTCCACATCGGACCAGGCGGCCACGTCCGCGCACAGCGCGCGGGCCTCGTCCACATAGAGCGCGGGCGCGAGCGAGCGTGACGTTTCCAGGGGCGTGAGTTGTACCGAGGTACACTTGGGAAACAGCGCCCGCATCATCGGTCCCCGGTCCTTGTCGCCCACCACGCCGAAGACGAGGTGCACGCGGCGTCCCGGGTACAACGAATCCAGCGAGGCCAGGAGCACCTCCACCCCCGCCGGGTTGTGGGCGCCATCCAGCAGCACGGGCGGCGCGCTCCCCACCTCCTCCAGGCGTCCGGGCCACCGCGCCGTGGCCAGCCCCACCCGCGCCGCCTCCAGCGTCACCGAGACACCGCGCGCGTGGAGTGCCTCCAGGCAGGCAAGCGCCACCGCGGCGTTCTGCCTTTGATGTGGCCCGCGCAGCGCCAGCGTCAGCCCGTCCAGCGACCAGGACGGCCCCCGGTAGGACAGGCTCGCATCGTCCCGGGGCTCGATGACGAAGTCGCTCCCCTCCACCCACAGCGGGGCCCCCAACCCTTCGGCCTTGCGGACAATCGCCTCCAGGGCCTCCGGCTCCTGCCGCGCCACCACGCAGGGCACGCCGGGCTTGAGGATGCCGGCCTTCTCCCCGGCGATGGCGGCCAGGGTGTGCCCCAGGTACTCCATGTGGTCGAAGGACACGGGGGTAATGGCCGTCACCACGGGGCTGGCGGCGGTGGTGGCGTCCAGCCGGCCCCCGAGGCCCGTCTCCAGCACGGCCACGTCCACGCCCACCTTCGCGAAGTGCCAGAGGGCCACCACGGTGCCGAACTCGAAGTACGTCATCGGCTCGGTGACGGCGGACGGGTAGCGCTCCAGCACGTCGAGGATGGCGCGGCCGAAGTCCTCGTCGGAGATGTCCAGGCCGTCCACGCGGATGCGCTCGTTGACGCGCACCAGGTGCGGGGACGTGTAGAGGCCCACGCGGTGCCCGGCGGCCTGGAGCGCGGTGGCGGTGAAGGCGCAGGTGCTGCCCTTGCCGTTGGTGCCCGCCACGTGCAGCGCCGGGAAGCGGCGCTCCGGGTGGCCCAGCGCGGCCAGGGCCTCGCGCACGCGCTCCAGCCCCAGCTTGATGCCCGAGGGGTTGAGCCGGGCGAGGAAGGCCAGCGCTTCCTCTGGCGTCCGGGGCGCGCTCATGCCGGTGCTTCAGCCCAGCAGGCCGAGAATCTGGCCCAGCTTCGTGCGCAGCTCCTTGCGGTGCACGATGCTGTCAATCATCCCGTGGTCCAGCAGGAACTCCGAGCGCTGGAAGCCCTCGGGCAGCTTCTGGCGGATGGTCTGCTCAATCACGCGCGGGCCGGCGAAGCCGATGAGGGCCTTGGGCTCGGCGAGGATGACGTCGCCCAGCCACGAGAAGGACGCGGCGACGCCGCCCGTGGTGGGGTTGAGCAGCACGGAGATGTACGGCCGGGTGCCGGTGCGGAAGCGGGCGATGGCCGCGGACGTCTTCGCCATCTGCATGAGGGAGAAGATGCCCTCCTGCATGCGCGCGCCGCCGGACGCGGAGAAGACGAGCGCCGAGCACTTCAGGTCATGCGCGCGCTCGAAGACGCGGGCGACCTTCTCGCCCACCACCGAGCCCATGGAGCCGCCCATGAACTCGAAGACGAAGGCGCCCACGGAGACCTGGTGGCCCTCGATGCGGCCCACGCCGGAGATGAAGGCGTCGTTCTCGCCCAGGTTCTTCCGCGTGGACTTCAGCCGGTCCTTGTACTTCTTCGAGTCGCTGAACCCGAGCGGGTCCTGTGGCTCCAGCTCCTTGTCGAACTCCTCGAAGCTGTCCGGGTCCAGCAGTCCGGCCAGCCGGGCGCGCGCCGGCCAGGCATGGTGGTGCTCGCAGTGCGGGCACACCATCCAGTTCTTCTCCAGGTCCTGCCGGTAGATGATTTCGTCGCAGGACTCGCACTTGGCCCACAGCCCCTCCATGCGGGACGGGCGGGACTCGGACGGCTGCTCGGCTTCGGTCGAGATACGGGGCTTCTTGGAGAACCAGGCCATGACGAGCGCGGGTTAATCCGCCCGCTCCCAGCCGTCAACCTCTCCGTGTGGCGCGCCGCGTTGAGACCCCGCGCGCGAGGGGACTACAGCTCGAAGGTGTCCCCCAGTTCGAGCACGTCCACGGGCAGCGGGGCCAGCTCCTTCTTGAGCTGGGCCACGAAGGCGGGCTTGAGGTGGTAGAGCAGCACCGAGGCGCCGTTGCGCTCGAACTTCTTCAGCTCCTGCTCCAGCGTGTGCGGCGTCAGGTGGCCGGAGATGTCCGCCAGGGACTGGAGCTTGTTGGGGAAGGACGTCTCCACCAGCAGCGCCTTGAGGTTCTTCGTCTCGTTGAGCGCCTTCCAGAGCTTGTCGGTGGGCCCGGTGTCACCGCTCATGGCGAGGGTGCTCTTGCCGTCGGAGATGATGAAGCCGCAGGACTCCACGGGGTGGCTCACCGGCACGCTGCGCACTGTGTAGGGGCCCACCTGGAAGGTGCCGCCGGCGCGGAAGGTCTTGATTTGGAGGACGGGCCTGGCGCGCGTGGGGATGCGGGTGAAGTCCGGCCAGAGCGCGTTGTTGAACATATTGTCGCGCAGGGCCCGGGCGCACTCGCGCGACGCGTGGATGGTGACGGGCTTGTCCCGGCGGCCGATGACCAGGTCCGCCATCAGCGGCAAATCCTTCACGTGGTCGAAGTGGCTGTGGCCCACGAGGATGTGGTCCACGCGGCACAGCTCCTCCAGCGTGAGGGAGCCCGTCAGCGCGCCCGCATCGAGCGCGAGCACGTCATCCACGAGGAAGCACGTGCTCTTGCAGGTGGGCAGCTCGCCGCCGTGGCAGCCGAGGACTCGCAGCTTCACGCTAGAGGTCTCCGAACTTCCACTTCATCTCCAGGTATTGGAGGAAGTCGTGGAGTCTGTCCGTGTCATACACGGTCAGTCTGTCAGGGCCGCGCTCGATGAGGCCGGCCCGCTCCAGCTTGTCCAGCATGCTCCGCACCGCGGGCTCGCCCACGCCGAGCGTGCGGGGCATCTCGCGCACCACGAAGTCGACTTCCACGCCTGCCTCCAGGGGCCGGCCGCGCGTCAGGGCGGCCTGGAGGATGTGGTGCACGACGCGGCTGGCCGGGTCGTGGTGGAGGAGGTTTTCAATCTGCGCGTCGGCCTCGGAGAGGCGCTCGGCGAGCTTCTTGATCATCCGGACGGCGATTTCGGCGTTGCCGCGGATCATCCCCTCGAACGTCTTGGGGTCGATGACGAGCAGCCGCGCGTCGTCCTGGACGATGGCGGATGCGTTGCGGGGCTTGTTGGAGATGATGGCCATCTCCCCGAAGAACTCGCCGGGGCCCAGCACCGCGAGGACCTTCTCCACGTCGCGCACGCGCTTGGAGATGGACACCTTCCCCGCCTGGATGACGAACATCTCCTTGCCCGTCTCTCCCTCGCGGAAGAGCTGGGTTCCCTTGGGGAATTCCTTCCCGAAACGTTGAAAGAGGGTTTCCTCGGCGCCCATCCTGCGCGGAGTCAATCAGCCCCCACCCCCCTGGTCAAATTCCCTTTCTGTGCGCGGCGGTGGGACAGCGCGTACGACCTATTTGGTCGTGGCGGTGAAGACGCCGTCCCAGTCCGGGCCCGGGGGCCGCTCGCGGAAGGCGGCCGTGGCGTCGAGGTAGCGGCGCGAGGGGCCGTCCTCCCTCCAGAGTCCCAGCACGCGGTGGAAGCAGGCCTCCGCGGCGTCCCAGTCCCGCGCGGTGAAGCGGTCCATGCCCTCCTCGAAGTGGCGGATGGCGTCCGCGTCCGCGCCGGTGGCGGTGCCCAGGGCGCGCAGCTCGTACAGCGCCACGGGTTGGGACTTGCCCTTCACGCGCACGGCCCCCAGGCGGCGGGCGACGACGTGGCCCTTCACCTGGGCGTACGTGTGCTCGGACATGAGGACGCGGGTGCCGTACTCCTTGTTGAGGCCCTCCAGGCGCGAGCCCAGGTTCACCGCGTCACCCATGACGGTGTAGTTGAAGCGCGACTCGGTGCCCATGTGGCCCACGTTCATGGGCCCGGTGTTGATGCCCACGCCGATGTCCACCTCCGGCAGGCCGTCGGCGCGCCAGCGGGCCTTCAGCTGCTCCAGCCGGTCGAGAAAGCCGAGCGCCGCGCGGCAGGCACGCAGCGCATGGTCCGGCTGGTCCACCGGCGCGCCCCAGAAGCACATGATGGCGTCGCCGATGTACTTGTCGAGCGTGCCCCCGTGCGTGAACACCACGTCCGTCATCGGCGTGAGGTACGCGTTGATGAACGAGACGAGCTGCTCGGGGGACAGCTGCTCGGACAGCGTGGTGAAGCCGCGGATGTCGGAGAAGAGGACGGTGAGTTCCTTGCGCTCGCCGCCCAGCTTCAGCCGCTCCGGGTGCTGGAGCACCTGCTCCATGACGCTGACGTCGAGGTAGTGCTGGAAGGCGTGGCGCAGGCGGGACTTCTCCTGGTCCGCGGTGCGGTAGCCCAGGAACAGGATGCCGAAGGAGGACGTGAGCAGCGACAGCAGCGGCACCACGGAGGCCACCTGCACGCCCCGGCTGAAGAGCGCCTGGTCCACGCCGAACCAGACGAGGCCCACGAGCGCCATGACGCCCATCTTCCACCGGTAGGGCACGCGCGGCAGCGTCCGGGCCAGCAGCACCGCCGCGCCCACCATGAAGAGCAGCTCCAGGCCGATGAGCTCCTCGGGCCGGGTGAGGAACTCCTGGGTGAGGATGTTGGAGAGGAAGGCGGCGTGGGCGTAGACGCCGGGCTCGAACTCGCGGAACGGCGTGACGCGCTGGTCGTAGTTGCCCAAGAGCGTGACGCCCACCAGCACCGCCTTGCCCGCCACCTTGCGCCTCAGGGCCTCGGCGTCGAAGTCCGGCTTCAACACGTCGGCCATGCTCAGCCGGTCGAAGACCTCGCCGGGGCCGGGGTAGTTGATGAGGGTGAAGGGCTCCGCCACCGGCATGGGGACGTGGAGCGGCGCGCCCTGGCGCGGGCGCAGGCGGGCCCCGGAGAGCTGGCCCGAGTCCGCGTCGTACACCGGCTCCACCTGGGCGCCCAGGGCGGCGGCGGCCGTCTGCACGCTGAGGGCGGGAAGGAAGCCCCCATGGACCTCCAGCTTCGCGAGGACGGGCAGCCGGCGCAGGGTGCCGTCCGGGTCCATGGCCGCGCTGAAGTGGCCCAGCCGCTGGCTGGCCCGGGCCAGCTCCGGCAGCGGGAGCTGGGCGGAGCGGTTGCGCCAGCCGGGCACGCGCGCCACGTCCACCTCGTGGAAGGCGCCGGGGACCTCGCCGTGGAAGCGGCGCAGGAGGTGGGGCTCCAGCAGCGCGGCCCACTCCGGCTCGCGGGGGGCGAACTGCTCGCGCTCCTTGTCGGTGTAGAGCATGACGCCCTGGACCACGCCGGGCGAGCCCGCGAGGACGGCGGCCAACGACTCGTCGCGCGTGGACACGCCCCGGGCGGCCAGCTCGGAGCGGTACGCCTCCAGCGCGGGGACGAGGTGCGGCGCGTCTCGCAGGGTCCGGTCGAGTGAGCGGAGGGCCTCCGCCCACACACGGGTGTCCTCCCCGCGGGCCTCGTCGGTGAAGGTGATGTCCAGGCCCACCGCGGCGGCGCCGGCCTGCTGGAGCCGGGCCACGGCGAGCGCCACGGTGTCCCGGGGCCAGGGCCAGCGCCCGTGGGCCTGGGCGCTCCGCTCGTCCACCTCCACCACGACCACCTGACTCGACGGAGCGCGCGGGCCCCTGAGGAGGAACTGGAGGTCGGTGGCCCTGCCCTCCAGCAGGTGGAGCCCCCGGACGAGCAGCGGGGCGTCCGCGTCGCTGTCGCCGCCCGCCGCGAGCCCCACGACGGGGGTGCGCTCCACCCACATGTGGAGGGCACAGAAGGCGGCGGCGAGCACCAGGGCGAGCAGCTCGAAACGGCGGCGCGACAGGAAGGTGGTCATCCTTGGAGGCATCGTAGCCGCAAAGACGACACCCATGCGTCGCGGCCCGAGACAACGGGCGCCTCACCCGGAGCCCGACGATGGAGCGCCACGCATCCGCTCAGGAAAGGTGCCGCTCGGCCGCGTGGAAGAGCCCGGTGAGGGAGAAGTCCAGCAGCGCCTGGCGTGAGCGTGTGTAGCGATGAGCCCGGAGGAAGGGCAGCCACACGCGATTGCCCACGCGCACCTGCGACTCCTCCAGCTTCTTGCGCGGTATCCACTGCCCGCCCAGGTGCTTCACCAGCACCTCCCCCAGGTACGCGCCCACCGCGGGCATCAGGTGCTCGTCGACGATTTCCGGCCGGCGGTACTTCAGGAAGTCCTTGCACCAGAAGTGCGCGTCCACGTCGGTGAGAGACTCGGGCGAGGCTTCGAACACGGAGGGCACGTCGGTGTGCAGCAGCGCCACCAGTCCCTCCGCGAGGTCGCCGTATTGCCCGCGCACGAAGTCCACGTCCTGCACGTCCGGGGGCAGTGCCGCATTCGCGGGGAGCCACTCATCCGGCTCCGGAGGCCGCCACGCGTTGAGTTCCGCTGTCTTGCGCTGGCGATAGGCGACGTGGACACTGTCCACCACACGCGTGAGGAGCGGCGCCAGCGCTGGCGGGAAGCGTGGCTCCACGGGGGCCAGGATGGCGCTGCGCTCGCGCAGGGTCCGCAGCAGGGTGTCGTGGTCGAGGTCCGGGCGCAGGTGGGCGTGGGCGCGGGCCTGGGCCTGGCGGGCCTCATCACTGGCGAAGTCCGCGACGGTGGGCCACGTCACCAGGAGGACGGCGCCGCTGGGCAGTTCCTCCACGAGGTGCGCTGGCGTGGACAGCACCCGCTCGCGGCCGATGGACTCCACCAGCTTCGGGCCGAAGACGTTGAGCCAGGACACCTCGTAGACCTTGTCGAAGCCGTCTCGAATCGACGTCTGCGTGTCACGGCCGAAGTCGGGTGCGCCCGACAACGCGTCCTCCGACCCGCTGTTGGCCCAGGCGTGGGTGACCGGGTAGTGGGTGGCCCAGGTGCGCACCATCTCCACGAACTGCCGGCAGCGGTTGGCCTCCGTGAAAATGGAGAGCGGCTGGATGGCTCCCCCGAAGTACAGGCGGGTTGGAAGCGATGGGAACCAGAGCTTGAGCATCATGCTCAGCCCAGGCCACTCCTTCCGATACAGTCCGATGGACGCGGAGTTCTCATCACGCTCTTCCTCGATGCTCTTGAAGACCGCGGGGCGTGAGTAGTTGCGCGACCGCTTGCCGTGAATGACCTCTGGCATCCAGCCCTCCGCGTACACCTCGAGTGACTGGAGGAAGGGCTCCAGCTCGCGTTCCAGCGGGACCTGCGTGTCGAAGCCTGCTTTGAAGGACACATGAAGAGAGTCCTCCGGCTTCATGTCATGGATGCTGAGCCACTTCATTGGAGCAGCGCCTCCACTCCCTTCACCTTGCGCCCGACTTCATCGACCGCGTCGCTCCAGACCACCGACCTTCCAGGCCCAAGAGCGCCCCCCTCGTAGACGAGACGAACCCGCTGGACCTGGATCTGCACCACGTCCCCCTGGGGGTTGAGAGCGCGCCGCCGGATGTTCAAGGTCTGGCCGTAATAGCTCAAAGCCTCCGCCGCATCCGCGACCATCTGCGCCTCCAGGGCCTTCTGGTTCAGCTGGCTCAGGTCCCTGCTCTTGAAGCTGAAGGTCTCCACCCGTGGCAACTGGCCCGCGGGCGGGTGCTCCTCGATGACGAGCACGTCCGAGAACCGCAGCCCGCTCCGCGACTTCCATACCCCCACGTGCACCTCGATGCGCGGCACCTCGAAGTCCTGGAGCCACCGGCGCTGCGCCCGGGGCAACGCCGCGTCCGCGCGCAGCAGGTCCACCATGGCGCGCTCGAAGTCCAGGCCCCGGGCGAACAACCCGCGCATCTCCCGGTAGCCGTCCCACCGCAGTGGCCCCTTCGTCGTCTGGCCCTGCTCCAGCTCGGCCAACCGCCGCGCCCGGTACACCACGTACTCGCTCCACAGCACGGAGCCCTCGCGCACGCCCAGGGGCGGAGCGTCGAGCACGGGCTGCTGCCGCTTCAGCAGCGCCACGTCCGCGGGCAGGCGCGGTCCCGGCGCCTCCAGCTCCGCCCTCGCCAGCTTCGCCGCCAGCGCCTCGCGCGTGTAGCCCGCCGCCTCTCGCACCCGCGACGCGCCCCCGGGCCCCGTCGCCGCGCCGCCTCGCGACAGCGTGGGCCCCGCGCGCTGGGACTTCGCCTCCGCCAGCCACGCCTGCGCCTTCCCCGCGTTGCCCCGCGCCTCGTGCAGCGCCAGCGCTCCCGCCTCGCCCCACTCCGCCACGACGAGGGCGCCCTCCCGGCTCGCCTGGAGGTGGCGGGCCAGCGCCCCCACCGCGCCACGGCCGAGCCGCGCCTCCAGCCGCGTCAGCACCGCGCTCAACGCCTCCAGGCGCGGCGCCAACGCGGGAATCCGCACGCCCTCGCGCCCGGCAATGGCGCCCTCACGCACGTAGCGCGCCCCCCGGCCCCCCGCGTACAGCCCCACCAGCAGCGCCGCGGGCGCCAGCTCTCGCGTGGCCTGCTCGTACTCGCCCGCGGCCAGCGAGCCCACGCCCTGAAGCGTGCCGGCCAGCAGGTGGTAGAAGCCCATCGGCACGCCAAACGTCAGGTGGTCGAAGGCGCCCAGCGCCACCTCGCCTGGCGCGTACTGGCGCCGCATGGTGGCTGCCTCCACCTTCCAGAAGGCTGTCTGGTAGGGCGACGGCAGGTGCCGGACCCTGGCGGACAGCTCCACGCCCGCGGCCCCATTGGCGACCGCGCTCGTGGAGACGGCGTCCTCCCCGGCGCGTCCCAGCCCTCGCAGGACGTCACCCGCGCGAAAGTCGCGCTCCTGGAACTGGGAGAACTCCAGGCCCCGCCGCGCCAGCTCCGCCTGGACGGCATCCATGGACCCCAGGGTGGCCCGCAGCTGTTTGTCCCCAGCCAACAGCCGCAGCAGCGGTCGCACCTCGTCGTCGAAGGCGGAGTGAAGGACGAACAGGGCGAAGACCTCCGCCCGGGGGTGGCCATACCTGCGCGTGGCCGCGACGAGGAAGGCGGCGCGCTTGCGGCTCAGCACCTCGGAGGACTTCGCGTCCAGCGGGCCCAGCGCGCCCAGCCGCACGGCGTCCCAGTCCGAGAGGGACTCCACCAACCGGGGCATGTCCACGGCGCGCCGCAGCGCCACGAAGTCGGCGGGCGAGGCACACCTCAGGAAGGGCGCCAGCACCTCCTCGCCGGAGTCCAGGCGCGGCCAGCCAGGGGGCACGCCGCCACGACAGGAGGACTCGCCATGGGCAGCCCCCGAGGAGCTCGTCGCCCCCGCGGAGGTGCCGTGCTCGCGCGCGGGCTGACGGCGGTGCAGACGCTGCGACGCGCCCTCCTCCCAGGCCGCGAGGGTGTCCGGAGAGTCCCCGTCGGAAGCGCCGCCCACGCCCCACTCCCCTGCCGCGAATGACAGGTCCAAGCCAGCCCTGTCGGACGCGGCAGTGGCACAGCCAGCGGACACCAGCATGGAGAACAGCAGCAGGCACGCCCACGCGCAGGTGCGAACCACGCCTTGAGGAGCCCTCCCACCGTGTGAGCAGGGCCAGGGAGCGTCGAAGTACGACATGAGGGCGCCTCCATCCTGGGCGCGAAAGAACGCCGCACGAAGGCACGAAACAATAATTTCCTGCAATCCAAGTTTAAACGGCCCATCGTCTCCCGGCGAAGTCATCCATCCGGGGCCCACGGTGGTGGGTTTGCCTCTCTCGAGCGCGAGTCTCCGACCTGTCCCGGACCGTCCTCGGGCCGGTGGCGGCCGCTCCCGGGCATGGGCCGGAGGGCCTCAAAGGCGACACCCACCCGCCACGGCCCGAGACACGCGGGCCCCGGCCGGGTAGAAGGCCGCCCGTGGGAACGACCTACAAGCAGTCCGGAGTGGATATCGAGGCCGGCGACGCGTTCGTCGAGCGCATCAAGCCCTTTGCCGCGCGCACCATGCGCCCCGAGGTGGTGGCCGGGGTGGGTGGTTTCGGCGGCCTGTTCGCCCTGCCGCCCGGCAAGTACAAGGAGCCGGTGCTGGTGGCCGGCACGGACGGGGTGGGCACCAAGCTGAAGGTGGCCTTCTCCGCGGGGCGCCACGGCACGGTGGGCATCGACCTCGTCGCCATGTCGGTGAACGACATCCTCACCTGCGGCGCCGAGCCCCTCTTCTTCCTCGACTACTTCGCCACCGGCCGCCTGGAGGTGGACGCGGCCGCCGAGGTGGTCAAGGGCATCGCCCTGGGCTGCGAGCAGTCCGGGTGCGCGCTTTTGGGCGGCGAGACGGCGGAGATGCCGGGCTTCTACGCGCGGGGCGAGTACGACCTGGCGGGCTTCTGCGTGGGCGTGGTGGAGCGCTCGGCCATCATCGACGGGAAGACGGTGAAGCCCGGTGACGCGCTCATCGGCCTGCCCTCCTCCGGCCTGCACAGCAACGGCTACTCGCTGGCGCGCAAGGTGCTGCTGGATGACGCGAAGCTGGCGCTGGACGCCACGCCGGAGGGCCTGGGCCGTCCGCTCGGGGACGCGCTGCTGGAGCCCACGCGCATCTACGTGAAGGACGTGCTGGCGCTGCTCCAGTCGGTGAAGGTGAAGGGCATGGCCCACATCACCGGCAGCGGCATCCCCGGCAACCTGCCCCGGTGCCTGCCGGACGGCACGCGCGCGGTGCTGAGCGAGAAGACCTGGACGAAGCCGCCCATCTTCGACCTCATCGCGAAGCTGGGGAACGTGGCCCGGGACGAGATGTTCAACACGTTCAACATGGGCCTGGGCCTCGTCCTCGTGGTGGCGAAGGAGGACGTGGCGGCGGCGCTGAACGTGCTGCGCGGGCGCGGCATCGACGCGACCGAGGTGGGCCGCGTGGAGGCGGGCCAGGGCGAGGCGACGGCGGTCATCGAGCCATGAGCGGGCAGCGGGCGCGGCTGGGAGTGCTGGTCTCCGGCAGCGGGAGCAACCTGCAGGCGCTGCTGGATGCGTCCGGGCAGGAGGGCTTCCCGGCCGAGGTCGCCTGCGTGGTGTCCAACGTGCCCACGGCCTTCGCGCTGGAGCGGGCGCGCAAGGCCGGCGTGCCCGCGGTGGTGGTGGACCACAAGGCGTACGCGTCCAAGGCGGACTTCGAGAAGGCGCTGCTGGAGGCGCTGCGCGCCGCGGGCGTGGAGTGGGTGTGCCTGGCGGGGTTCATGCGCCTGTTGAGCGCGGACTTCCTGGCGCACTACACGGGGCGGGTGCTGAACATCCACCCGTCGCTGCTGCCGGCCTTCCCGGGGCTCCATGCGCAGCGGCAGGCGCTGGAGCGCGGGGTGAAGGTGGCCGGGTGCACGGTGCACTTCGTGGACGCGGGCACGGACACGGGCCCCATCATCGCGCAGGCGGCCGTGCCGGTGCTTCCGGACGACGACGAGAAGAGCCTGAGCGCGCGCATCCTCACCGAGGAGCACCGGCTCTACCCGCTGGCCGTGCGGCTGGCGGTGTCCGGCAAGGTGACGCTGGACGGGACGCGCACGCGCGTGGACGCGCAGGCCACGGTGGGTGAGCTGTCCCTGCGCAGCCCGGGAGCCCCGCGCTGATGGGTGGCACGGGGCCGAGCGGCACGGGGGCTCCGGCGGCGTCCGAGCCTGGTGGCGACGGAACGCGCGAGAGCACCACGGCGATTCGAGACGGAGTGCCCGAGGCTCCTCGCGAGGCGCGCACGGCGGCCCTGAGCGAGGCGCAGGTGGTGCTGGTGAGCGCGTGCCTGCTGGGCGAGGCGTGCCGGTATGACGGGTGCTCCAAGGGCTCCGAGAAAGTGCTGGCGGCGCTGGAGGGCAAGGAAGTCGTCCCGGTGTGCCCGGAGGTGGGCTCGGGTCTGCCGGTGCCGCGGCCTCCCGTGGAGCTGAGCGGCGGCACGGGCGTGGACGTGTGGACGGGCCGGGCGCGGGCCCTGGAGCGCGAGGCGGGCGTGGACCGGACGGAGGACTTCCGACGAGGCGCGCGACTGGCGCTGGAGGCGGCCCGGACGTTCGGCGCGACGGTGGCCCTGCTCAAGGAGAAGAGCCCCTCCTGCGGCTCCCGGCACGTGTACGAGGCCGGCAAGCTGCGCGCCGGCGAGGGCATCACCACCGCCCTGCTGCGCGCGGAGGGAATCACCGTCCTCGGCGACGAGGACCTGCCGTAATCCCTTCGCGCTCCAGCGCGGTCGCGGCGCTCCAGGTCATCGCTCCCGGGTGACGAATCCTCCCGGAGTCCTCGCCCCCACCTCCGTGCCTCAGACGCGGAAGCCGCTCACCAGCTTGTCGATGCGGGCGAAGGCCGCGTTGAGCCGCTGCACCGCCGCGTCCGTGCCGCGCGTGGCGGCCATGCTCTGCTGCATCTTCTCCGTGAGCTGGTTCACCACCGTGGCCATCTGGTCGACGCCCGCGTTCTGCATGGTGACGGCGCCCACGATGGAGCGCGCCGCGGCGCTGCTCTGCCGCACCACCTCGGTGATGTCGCGCAGGCCCTTTCCCGACGCGAGCGCCTCGGAGATGCCGGCCTCCATCCGCTGACGGTTCACCTCCGCGGCCCAGTTGGCCGTGCCCACCGTCTGCTTCATCTCCGCGAGAATCCGCCCGATGTTCTCCGTGCTGCGCGAGGACTGCTGCGACAGGGAGCGCATCTCGCGCGCCACCACCGCGAAGCCGCGCCCCTCCTCGCCCGCCCGCGCCGCCTCGATGGCCGCGTTGATGGCGAGCACGTTGGACTGGTCCGTCAGGTCCTTCACCGACACCAGGATGGAGGCCGCCTTCAGCGAGCCCTCCGACAGCGTGTTGATGCTCGCCATCAGCTCCGACACCTGCTCGCGCAGCTCGCCCAGGAACTTCACGTTCTGCTCGGCGGAGGCATGGCTGGAGCTGCTCAGCGCCTCCGCGTTGGTGGCCACCTCCAGCACCCGTCCCGCCTGCTCCGCCGTCTCGCGCGACGTCTGCGAGATTTCCGCCATTGCCACGCGCGCTTCTTCCAGGCTCGCCATCTGGTGCTCGAGGACGGAGAGCTGCTCACGGCCGAGCTGGCTGATGCCCTGCACGCTCTGCGACAGCTCCGCGAGCGCCTCGCGCAGCGTGAGAGGAATCGTGCGCAGCCGCGCCACCAGCGCGCCGATGCCGCGGGCCAGCTCGCCGATGTCGTCGTCGGACCGGACGTCGATCTGCTGCGTGAGGTCTCCCTCGGTGGCGATGCGCGAGGCCACCTGCGTCAGCTTCGTGACGGGCCGGGTCACCTGCGCCACCAGCCACACGGAGAGCACCCCGAGCACCGCCAGCATCACCAGCCCCACCGCCAGGAGCCACCGCAGGGCGCTCACGTGCTCCTGCCGCGTCTCGGCGAAGGCGGCGCCCATCTTCCGCTGCTCCTCCTGAGAGGCCTGGGCCAGCGAGTCACGCAACCGGGTGTAGCGCGCGCCCATCTCCGCGAGGCGCGCCGTCGCCTGCGTGTCCTTGCGAATCATGCCCTCGCTGGTGGCGCGGGCGTGCGTCAGGTACTCGCGCAGCAGCGTCTCCAACGACTGGAGCCGCGCCGTGTCCGCCGTCGGCATGCCGCGCGCCTCCGCGAGCCGCGCGTAGAGCCGCTCCGCCTTCTCGTCCACCTGCCCGAGCAGCTCCAGGTCCTCGGCGGCCACCGCGTCCTGGAGGTCCCGCTGCACCTCGGCCAGCAGCTGCTCCACGTCGCGCCCGAGGAGCACGGCCGGGACGTGGCCCCGCTCGATGGCCGTCAGGTGCCGCTCGGTGCTGCGCCCGAGCAGCTCCGACATCGTCACGATGACCAGCAGGAAGACGGCGGCCAGCGCGGGCAGCAACAGCACCTTGTGCTGGAAGCGCATGCCCGAGCCCCTCACGGGTCTTCCACCACGAGCACCTGCACGCCTCGCACGTCCGTTCCCGCGGAGACGTAGCCCACCGCGCCCGGCGTATCGCGCACGAACTGCACCACCTCCGCGTCGGAGGCCCTCGTCTCGGGAGGCAGCCCCCGGCCGGAGAAGATGCGCTGCTGCCACCACGCGCGGACCGCCTGCACGGAGCGCTGGAGCACCTCCTCACTGAAGGACGCGCGCACCGCGGACTCCTCGGGGAGGTCCACCGGCTGCACCTCCACTCCGGAGGTCCAGCGCGTCTCCTTCTTCAGGAAGTAGTGCGACAGGCGCTCGCGGGTGATGCTCTCCACACCCGTCAGCGGGTGCGTGATGACCACGAACTCCACCACCTCGGCGCCCCGCGACGGCCGGGGTGGAATCAACACCAGTCCACACAGGAGGAGAACCAGGAGCCACTGGACGCGCGACATGGGAGGACCCTTTCGCCGCGCTGTATTATTGCAGGGTCATCACTTGTCCAGGGGTAAGTGAAGACCCTGCGCGTCAGCCCGGGAGATTCCAGGAAGGCGGGCCCGGCTTTCAGGCCTTTCTGCTTTCAAGGTCCGGGAGTTCCAGCTCGTCGCCTTCGCGCGGGGCGAAGCAGGCCTCGACCTCCGCATCCGTGACGTCGGACAGGGTGGCGGGGTGCCAACGCGGCTTCTGGTCCTTGTCCACCAGCACGGCGCGGATGCCCTCTCGGAAGTCCGGGCGCGCCGTCATGCTCTGGCTCAGCCGGTACTCGACGGCGGCCATCTCGTCGTAGTCGCGCGTGCGTCCCATGCGCAGCTGGTGCAGGGACACCTTGAGGCTCGTGGGGCACATGCGCATCAGCGTGGCCCACGTCTCCTGGGCCCACGGCGTGCCCTCCGCCTCCAGCGCCTGGAGGATGTCGTCCACGCGCTCGGCCGCGAAGCACCGGTCGATGGCCGGGTGCTGCACCGCGAGCGTCGACGTGCCCGCGTCCGCGTGGAAGCCCGCGAGCACCCGCTCCACCACGGCGCGCGCGGCCTCGCTTCCCCAGTCCGCGCCGACGAGCGCCTCCAGCACCGCGTCCAGCCGCGCCGACTCCACGTGGTGCGTGGCGTAGCCGAGCCACAGCGCGTCCGCCGCGTTGCACCGCGCGCCCGTCAGCCCCAGGTACGTGCCGGACTCGCCCGGGAAGCGCGGCAGGAACCAGCCTCCGCCCACGTCGGGGAACAGGCCAATCGCCGTCTCCGGCATGGCCAGCACCAGCTTCTCGGTGACGACGCGGTACGCCCCGTGGATGGACAGCCCCAGCCCGCCGCCCATGCACACGCCGTCCACCAGCGCGATGAACGGCTTGGGGAAGTGGTGGATGCGGTGGTTGAGCGCGTACTCGGCGCGGAAGAACTCGCGCGACAGCCGCTCACGCTCGTTGCCCGTCGCCGTGCCCAGCGAGGCGGCGACCGCGCGCACGTCGCCTCCCGCGCAAAAGGCCCTCCCGCC
>NZ_JABBJJ010000275.1 GCF_012933655.1 Pyxidicoccus fallax
GGATGGGGACGTGGACTTCGATGGGGATGTGGTGGGGCCCGGAGCATCTGTACGAGGTGGCGCTGCGCGAGTCGGCGACGGCGCTGGCCGAGCGTGGCTACGGCCACGTGCGCGCTGAGGAGCTGGCGAGGGCGGGAGGTATGTCGGTGGGCAGCTTCTACCGGCGCCATGGCAGCAAGGCGGGCTTCGCGCAGGAGGTGCGCCAGTGGGCCGAGGGCGACGTCTGCCGCATCGCGCGTGGAGGCTTCGAGATGGTGCTGGAGCGACCGGAAGGCAGCTTCCGCGAGGCCTTCGATGTCTTCTGGGAGGAGCTGGCGTGGTGCGCGACGAGAAAGCCGGAGCTGTTCCATTTCACCTTCATGCACTGGCATCCGGATTCGCTGGAGCCGGAGGCCTTGGGCAATCAGGCACGGGAGCTGGTGCGGGAGGTGCTGGCGCACGGTGAGCGCGTGGGAGCGCTGGCGCCCGGAAGCGTGCGGGTAGGTGAGGGGCTCATCTGGGGCGCGCTGGCAGAGCTGGTGCGGGCGGTGGCGCGGGGGGACGAGCAGGACGCGCTGGAGAACGTCAAGCCCATGGGGCGAGTGCTCTGGAAGGCGCTGGCGGCGGAGGAGAACCGCGGTGCCGGAAGTGGGCGAACGCCTCCGTCGGAGCGCGATGGCACCGAAGGCACCGACGCGGAAGGCGCGGGGACTCCTTCGCTG
Organism: Pyxidicoccus fallax; assembly: GCF_012933655.1. Classification (GTDB taxonomy): domain Bacteria; phylum Myxococcota; class Myxococcia; order Myxococcales; family Myxococcaceae; genus Myxococcus; species Myxococcus fallax. The sequence goes on from NZ_JABBJJ010000275.1 coordinate 702, forward strand.
GAGGAAGCTGCGACGGAAGGCTCGGCGACAGATGAGCCAGGCGCGTCGATTCCTCTGGAGGAGGAGGCTGCGACAGAAGGCTCGGTGCCTGGTGGGCCGGGCGCGTCGCCGCCAGGCGCAGCAACGCTGGAAGCGCCCGGAACCGAAGACTCGGGTGCGAGCAGCGTGGGGACTCCGCTCTCGGGTCTGGGGCTTGGGGAGGCATCAACGGCCCGCGACTCCGGGACTGCAGCGCTCGAAGCGACGGGAGCGGGACACGCCCTCCAGCGCGAGAGCGTGCTCGCGCCCCTTGCTGCGTGCGCCGCTCCGGTCCGAGCTTCGCCAGGCGGCGCCCTGCTCCGTGCAGGGCCTTACGGCGTCCTGGATGAGTCGGGCGTGATGTTGCGCAACGCGACTTTCACCCCGCTGTTGCAGCCCTCCATCCAAGACGTCACACGCCAGGCCCCTACCCGACTTTCCTGAGAAAGGATTGAAGCTGGCGGTAAGAGTCCGGGCTCGCTGCAATGCTTGTATATCCAGTAACTCCTGCCACCATGCTGCGACCGACGGTGTGCCCCCGCGCCCGTCGTGACAGGCCCGCGCCACCCCTGGACGTCACTCCGGCGTCCGGCAGCGGGCGGAGGTCCGGCTCGTGTCAATCCATCGCAATGACAGTCCTCAATCCCTCTCTCGCCTCACCCTGGCCCTGCTGACGCTCGCGGCGTCCGCCTGTGGTCCGGCGCCCACCGACTCCTCGCCCGAGCCCGTGGGCTCCCAGGCCTCTGCGCTGACCGAGCTGGTCGTCAACGGCAACTTCAATGGAACGACGACGGCTCCCTGGTGGAGCGGGCCCAACACGTCGTCGCGCGTGGACGCGGGCAGGCTGCGCGTGGACGTGGCCGGCGGCACCGTCAACCCGTGGGACGCGCCCATCGGCCAGGACGGCATCGCCCTGGTGAACGGACAGGCCTATACGCTGTCGTTCACCGCCTCGGCCTCGGCGAGCGCCACCGTCCGCGCCACGGTGCAGCTGGGAAGCGCGCCGTACACCGCGCCGCTGGACCAGCGCATCACGCTGGACGCCACGCCCCGGCGCTTCTCGTTCCCGTTCACCTCGTCACTGGCCACCGCCGCGGGTCAGGTCACCTTCCAGCTCGGCGGCCGCGCCGGAGCCTTCTCGGTGTTCCTGGACGACATCTCGCTCAGCACGGGGAACAACCCCAACCCCGGCACCGGGCCGCTGGCGATGACCAATGGCTTCTACGTCGACCCGAACTCCAACCCCGCCAGCTGGGTGCGCGCCAACAGCGGTGACTCGCGCGCGTCCCGCATCCAGTCCGCCATCGCCAGCAAGCCCGGGGCGCGCTGGTTCGGCAACTGGAGCGGCGACATCACCAGCGCCGTCTCCAGCTTCGTCGCCGCCGCGGACGCCGCCGACAAGCTGCCGGTGCTCGTGACCTACAACATCCCGGGACGCGACTGCGGCAGCCACTCCGGTGGCGGCGCGGGCAGCCCGGAGGCCTACCGCGCGTGGATCAACGGGTTCGCCGCCGGCCTCGGCGCCCGTCCCGCCATCGTCATCATCGAGCCGGACGCCGTGGCCCAGCTGGACTGCCTGCCGAACGACGCCGAGCGGCAGACGCGGCTCGGCCTGCTGCGCTACGCCACCGAGCGGATCCGCGACCTCGCGCCGAACACGTGGGCCTATCTCGACGGCGGCAACGCCCGGTGGATTGCCGCGGACACCATGGCGCAGCGGCTGGAGTCCGCCGGCGTGCGCAACATCCGGGGCTTCGCCCTCAACGTGTCGAACTTCTACAGCGTCTCGGAGTCCGCCGCGTACGCGTCGGCCGTCAACACCGCGCTCAACAACCGCTACGGCTACACGCGGCCCTTCGTGGTGGACACCAGCCGCAATGGCAACGGCTCCAACGGGGAGTGGTGCAACCCCGCGGGCCGCAAGCTCGGCACGCCCTCGCAGATTGGCGGCGGCGCGGAGCTGCTCCTGTGGGTGAAGGTCCCGGGTGATTCGGATGGCCAGTGCGGCATCGCCCCGGGGACGCCGGCCGGGACGTTCAGCCCCGACCTGGCGATTCGCCTCATCGACGGCACCTGAGCTCGCGGCGAGGCGGTGCCAGGTGCGCTGGCACCGCCCACGCGGCACGCGGGCTTCAGGAGTTGGCGCGGGTGCGCGCCTTGCTCTTGCCGCTGCCGCTGACGGTCTTCCCGGCAGGACGCGCAGGCCGCGCGCGGCTCATCGTCATCGTGGGCTTGGGGCCGTAGAGCCGCTCGTAGTCCTTCATGCTGCGCTTGATGACCTCGATGGCCTCGGGCTGGTCGTAGACCTCGGCGATCTCCACGCTGCGCTTCCCCTCGCCCGGAATCTGCTTGTACGTGAGGAAGTAGTGCTTGAGCCGGTCCAGCAGCGCGCGCGGCAGCTGCGCGATGTGCTGCAGCTCGCCGTACACCAGGTCCGACTCCAGCACCGCGATGATTTTGTCGTCCGCCTCGTTGCCGTCGACCATCCGGAAGCCGCCGATGGGCACCGCGCGCACCAGCAGGTTGCCGCTGGAGATGACCTTCTCCGTCAGCACGCAGATATCAATCGGGTCGCCGTCGCCGCGGATGTCCCTCATGCCCGTGCGCTCGGCGCAGCGCTTCGCCACCATCTCGTCGCAGTACGTCTGCGGGATGAACCCGTAGAGCGTGGGGCACTGGCTGCTGAAGCGCTGCGGACGGTCCAGCTTCAGGATGCCGGACTCCTTGTCCAGCTCGTACTTCACGGCATCCGTGGGGACGATCTCGATGTACGCAGTGACGATGGATGGGGCGTCATCGCCCGGCGTGATGCCGTGCCAGGGATGCGCCTGCGACGTGGTCTGTACGGGCTTCTTCATCATGATGGTACGTCTCCCGAGCGCCTACACGCCTCGGCATAGAGTCCGGCGACCGCGTCTTCCAGTTGGCGCGTGAGCGCCTCGCGGTCCTGAATCGTCAGGCCCTCGGTGGAGATGGGCTTGCCCACCACCAGCGTCACGCGCTGGCCCCACCGCACCGCCCTACCCCCCTTGGGAAGAATGAGCCGTGTCCCTGACACGGCCATGGGCACCACTGGCACGCCCGCCTGGATGGCGAGCGCCGCCGCCCCCTTCTTGAACGGCCGCAACAGGCCGTCCTCGCTGCGCGTGCCCTCGGCGAAGAAGAGCACGCTCACCCGCTCGCGCACCGCCCGCGCCGCCTCGGACAGGCGGGCCCTGTCTCCCCCGCCCCCCGTGCGCTCCACGGGGATGTTGCCCGAGCGCCGGAGCGCCGCGCCGAACACCGGTATCTTGAAGAGCTCCGCCTTGGCCACGTACCGCGTGTGCTTGCGGATGTGCGCGAAGTTCACCATCGCGTCGTAGTGCGACTGGTGGTTGCACACGAAGACGACATGGCCGTCCTGGGGGATGTTCTCCAGCCCCACCGCCTCGTGCCGCACGCCCGCCGACGCCAGCACCAGCTGGGCCCACGTGTGCAGCGCCTGGTCCGCGGCGTCCGGGTCCTCCCGCAGCGACAGCGCGGACACCACGGCGGAGAACGTCCCCGTGAGCCCCACCGCCGCCGTCCCGGCGAATGCCGTCTGCAGGAGCTTTCGAATCACACGAACTCGTGAGCGGGGAACAGGAGGACGTCCGAGATGCGCTGGACCCCGAGCAGCAACATCAGGATTCGGTCGAGCCCCACGGCGATACCCGCCGAGGGCGGCATTCGGCCTACCGCGTCAAGGAACCGCTCGTCCAGTGGATACACGGACCGCCCCAGCCGCCGCCTGAGTTCCTGTTCTTCCACCAACCGAGTTCGCTGCTCTGTCGGGTCTGTCAGCTCTGAGAACCCATTCGCCAATTCCAGCCCCTTGGCGTACAGCTCCACGCGCTCGGCCACGGCCGGGTCTCCGGGCTTCAGGCGGGATAGCGCCGCCATGGACGCCGGGTACTCGATGAGGAAGGTCGGGCGCTCGTGCCCCAGCCCGGTCTCCACCTTCTGCAGGAAGAGGTGGAAGAAGACGTCGTCGAAGGCCTCCGCGTCGCCGGTGCGCACGCCCACGGCCTCGGCGGCGCGCTTGAGCGAGGGCCCGTCCGCGTGCTCGCGGATGTCCACGCCGGTGGCGCGCAGCACGGCGTCACGCACGGTGAGCCGCTCGTAGGGAGTACGCGTGAAGAAGGCGGGGTCCGCGCCGGGCTCACCCTCGGTGGCCGAGCGCCCGGCCTCCGCGAGCGCGCCCTCCAGGTCCGCCATGATGCCGTGGTAGTCCGCCTGGGGGCGGTAGAACTCCAGCATCGTGAATTCCGGGTTGTGCGTGGGGGACACCTCGCCGTTCCGGAACACCTTGCAGATTTGGAAGAGGGGCCCGGCCCCGTCGGCGAGCAGGCGCTTCATCGCGTACTCGGGGCTGGTGTGGAGGTAGAGGGTGCGAGCGCGACCGACGTCGGTTTCCGGGATGAAGCCGGCCTCGAAGGCGTTGATGTGCGGCTCCATGCCGGGAGCAGGGACGAGCAGTGGCGTCTCCACCTCCAGGTAGCCATGGGCGGCGAAGAAACGTCGCAGGGCGGAGTAGAGGGCCTGTCGGCCCCGGGCGGCCCGCCATTGAGAAAGGTTGGGCATGGGCGGCGCGGAAGTAACATGAGGCACCACATGCACCCAAGGATTCCCCTGCTGCTCGCTGTTGCCTTCTGCATCAGCGCCTGTCCCAAAGGTCCGCCAGCCGATGCCCGGCGGGCGCTCTCCGAGCAGCAGCAGCTCGCCGCCGACGTGAAGGATTTGTCCACGCAGGCGGAGGCGCTCCTGGAGGCGCAGCACCGGCTCGTCTGGGTGTTCTGGACGGAGGGCCGCCACGTGGACGTCGCCGGGACGTACGTGGGCAAGGAGACGCTCTTCAGCATCGAGAACATCCGCAAAATCGACCGGCTGCGGCAGCTCACGCAGGACCCGCGCGAGGTGCGCGCCCTCACCGCGCTGCACTCGCACTTCGCGGGCGAGTACCTCTCGCGCGCGCTGGCCGAGTTCAACGACGCGGCGGCCAACCTGGAGGCGTCCCTCACCTTCACGGTGGAGGGCAAGGAGCTGCGCTACCGGAATCTGGAGAAGCTGCTCGCCAACGAGCGCTCGGTGACGAAGCGGCGGGCCATGTACGCCGCGGCCACGCCGGCGATTGAGCGGCTCAACCAGACGCTGCGGCGCCGCGAGGAGCGCGCCGAGGAGCTGGTGCGCGAGCTGGGCTTCGCCTCGTACGAGGCCTTCGGCAGCGAGCTGCGGCAGGCGGACCTGGGGCGGCTGAGCGTGCTGGCGGAGGAAATCCTCGAGGCCACGCAGGGGCCGTACCGCGTCGTCATGGAGCGGCTGAGCCAGCGCGAGCTGGGCATGCCCTTCAAGGACATCACCCGCGCGGACATGCCCCGGCTGTTCCGCTCGCGCGAGGTGGAGGACGCCTTTCCCAAGGGCGAGTCGCTGCTCAAGGCGCACGGCACGCTGTCGGGCATGGGTATCGACCTCTCCGAGATGCCCAACGTGAAGATTGATTCACGTGACATCCAGGGGAAGAACTCGCGCCCGCTGGCGCTGGCGGTGCGGGTGCCGGACGACGTGCGGCTGTCCTTCAAGCCGGGCACGGGCGTGCTGCACCAGGGACGGGTGCTGCACGAGTTCGGCCACGTGCTGCACGTGGCCTTCACGAAGGAGCCGCGCTTCGAGCTGTCGCGGCTGGGCAACCCCACGGTGGGCAAGGCGTACTCGGCGCTCTTCGCGGACCTGGTGGAGGACCCGGTGTGGCTGGAGGAGCACGCGGGCGTGGCGGGCGAGCAACGCGCGAAGTACCTGGCGGCCTCCAGCGCGCACAAGCTGTACCTCATCCGGCATGCGGCGGGGCGGCTCTTGTACCAGCTGGAGCTGCACCGGCGCGCGGACGCGGACCCGCAGGAGCTGTACCGCGAAATCATGTCGCGCACGGACGACATCCCGATGACGAACGAGGACGTCGTGCGCTACCTCGTGGACCAGGAGGACTTCTTCCAGTCCGCGGACAACTTCCGCGCGTGGTTCCTCGCGGGCCAGCTGCAGGCCCAGCTCAAGGCGCGCTTCGGCCCGGCGTGGTGGCGCTCGCCGCAGTCCGGCGCGTTCCTCAAGGAGCTGTGGGCCAGGGGCAACGCGCTGTCCGCGCGCGAGGTGGCCGAGGCCATCGGCGAGAAGGGCATCGAGCCGGACGTGCTGCTGTTGCGCCTGGGCACCACGCTGCAGGTGCCCATGAAGCTCAACCTGGAGGGCGTGGAGGACGCCATCCTCCCGGCCGCCCCGGGCCTGGAGGACTTCACCCAGCCGCCGCCTCCTCCAGGTCTGGAGGAGTTCACGCCCCAGCCCGAGCAGAAGGGCCCGGTACCGCAGTCGGGCAGCGGCGACGGCCGCTGAGCCGCGAGGGGAGGCTCACCGGGGCGCCTGCCCGGCCCGCGAAGCTCCCGGCGAGACACGCACGCGGCCGCGCCCCCGGGCTCCGGGCACGAAAAAACCTCCGTCCCCTTCGGAGACGGAGGCCTTCGCATCAGCCGCGCAGTGAGCCCTGCGTTACAGCAGCTTCATCAGCTCCGCGCGCTTGGCGTTGTACTCCTCGTCGGAGAGCACGCCCGCGTCCTTCAGCTCCTTGATCTCCTTCAGGCGCTGCGCGGGGCTGCGCGTGTCGGCGGGAGGCGCCGCCTGGGGCGGGGGCTGCTGCTGGTGCTGCTGGTTGTTCATGTTCATGAACTGCTGGGCCATGCCGAAGCCCATGCCCATGCCCATGCCACCCAGCGCGTTGCCGGAGCCCTCGCCGCCCTTGGCCATGCCCTCGGCGGCACCCAGCATCGCCTGCCCCTGCGCGTACTGCTGGAAGCCACCGGCCAGGCGCGAGTACGCCACGTCCTTGGACAGCTTCTTCAGCGTCGCCTCGTCCTCCGGCTTGATGCTGATGTGGAAGTTGCCCATCCGCACCACGGTGAGGCCGTAGGTGTCCACGTGCGGCTTCAGCCCGCCGATGACCTCGGTCTCGATTTCCTCCGTGTACGCGCCGCTCGTCACGTCCAGCAGCGGCCAGCGCTTCTTCACCAGCAGCTCGGCGATGCGGTCCTTCGTCACCTTGAGCACCTGGCTCTTGAACCACTGGAGCAGCTCGTCGTTGCCGGTGCGGCCCATGCCGACGAGGCCCACCACCAGCTTCTCCGGGTCCGTCACGCGGATGGAGAAGTCGCCGTACACCATGGTGCCGATGCCCAGGCCCGTCTCCGGATCCCTCACGTCACCGATGGGACCGCCGAACTTCACCCCGGCGAACTCGCGCACCGAGACGAAGAAGACCTCCGAGACGAAGAGGTTGCCGCCGGTGAACTTCTCCAGCAGCCGCGACAGGAACGGGATGTTGTTGGTGTCCAGCGAGTGGCGGCCGGGCCCGAGCTTGCCCTCCACCTTGCCGTCCTTCACGAAGAGGGCGACCTCGTCCGCGTCGACGGTGAGCTGAGTCATCATCCGGACGTTGTTCTCCGGATACTTGTAGATGATCTCGCCCTTCGCCGTGTCCGCACGGGCAATGAAGTTGCGCTTCGCCTCGCCCTTGATGGAATCGAAGATACCCATTGCTAGTCAGCGCCTCCGTGGCCGCGTCGGCAGCCGGTCAACCCGCACCGCCACCCAATCCTCTTAAGAACGTGGCACGCCGGACGAAAACACGCCCGCTTTCGCCCGCCTGCCTGCTCGTAAGATGCCAGTTTCACTGGCCTTTGCCTAGCCGCACGCCAGCCGGGCGGCTTGAAAACACAGGGTAACGGACGTCAGCCCCAGCGGCTCACCAATCGCTCGCGGTCCAGCAGGCGGATGCTGGCCCACAGGAGGATGGCGTCCAGCACCAGCACCACCGCGCCCTGGAGGGCGTAGTAGCCGAGCCCCGCCTTGAGGAAGCCGGCCACCTGCCCTCCCACCATTCCGACGATGGGCAGCACCACCAGCGCGGCCAGCTGCTGCGCCATGCGCGCCTCGCTCACCCGCGCGGAGATGAGCACCGCCACGCCGTTGCCGAAGAAGGCGAACAGGGGGGCGATGACGAACACGCCGAACGTCCACAGCGCGTCCGGCATCAGCGGCATCTTCACCAGCGGCCACGCGACGATGTCCACGCCCACGCAGAAGAAGACGAAGGCCACCCACGTAATCGCCACCGCGGGCACCAGCGCCGCCAGGCTCTTGCCCGTCACCAACTCCGCGGCCGTCACCGGCGAGGCCAGGAGCGGCTCCAGCGTGCGCCGCTCCTTCTCGCCCGCCACGCTCTGCGACGCGACGAGGATGGGGACGAACACCGGCATCACCAGGAACATGCCGAACCAGTCGGTGAGCGTCTTGTCGATGAGGAAGCGCGCCGCGCTCGCGCCCAAAGGCAGCGTGGGGTCATAGAACAGCGCCACGCTGCGCAGGTCCGCGTGGTTGGGCGTGCGCACGTAGGACCAGACGACGCCAATGGGCACCAGCACCATGACGGTGGGCAGCACCGCCATGGACACCAGGAGGCCCACGTTCTTGCGCAGGTCCAGGAAGTCCTTCCAGAACACCGCCAGGGCCCGCCGGGGACGAAACGCCATGGACTACCCCCTCCCCTCGCGCAACAGCTCCAGGTAGACCTCTTCCAGCGGCCGCTGGGCCGGCACCGCGCTGTGCACCCGCGCGCCCGCGCCCACCAGGCACGCCACCACCTCCGGGGCGTGCGCCTCGTCCGCCAGCATGACGCGCAGCCGCGCCCCTTCCGCCAGCACGTTGGGCGCGAAGGGCAGCGACACCAGCACGTTGCGGAAGCGCTCCGCCTCCCCCTCCACGCGCACGTCCAGCGCGTGCCCCGCCCGCCGCAGCTCCTTCACCGGCCCCATGGCCAGCAGGCGCCGCTTCACCACGGCCACGCGCTCGCACAGGCGCTCCACCTCCGCCAGGTTGTGCGAGCACAGGACGATGGTGCGCCCCTCCGACGCCAGCTCCGCCACCGAGTCGCGCACCGTGCGCGCGGACTCGGGGTCCAACCCGCTGGTGGGCTCGTCCAGGAAGATGACGCGCGGGTCGTGCACCAGCGTGCGGACGATGGCCAGCTTCTGGCGCATGCCCTTGGAGAAGCCGCCCACCGGCTCCGCCTCGCGCCCGCCCAGCCCGAAGCGCTCCAGGTAGTGCATGGCGCGGGGCCACGCCTGGGCCTCGTCCAGTTCGTGCAGCTTCATGAAGAAGCGCAGGTTCTCCCGCGCGGTGAGCCTGTCGTAGAGGCCGGGCTGCTCCGTGAGCAGGCCCACCACCTTGCGCAGCGCCTCACCGTCCCGGTCCACCCGGTGGCCCCACACGCTGGCCTCGCCCTCGCTGGGACGAAGGAGGCCGGTGAGCATGCGCACCGTGGTGGTCTTCCCGGCGCCGTTGGGCCCGAGCAGGCCGAACACCTCGCCGGGCCGCACGTGGAAGGTGAGCCCCTCCACGGCGGTGCGCTCGCCGAAGCGCTTGCCAAGACCTTCGACGAGGATGCCGCTCAATCGACGGTCACCAGGACGAACTTGTTGTTGATGTCCCGGTCGATGGGGGTGACGACCTTGTCGGAGCCCACCGCGTTGCGCAGCAGGTTGAGGCGGGTGTGCTCCACCAGCACCCACTCGCGGCCGGGCCGCGCGGCCAGGTTGCGCATCCGGGTGTTGGCGTCGCTGGTGCGGTACTGCTCCACCGTGTTGCTCGAGTAGAGCGTCTCACCGCGCCAGTTCATCATGTACGCGACGATGGGCTCGTCCGCCTTGCGCTGCGCGTAGTAGCGCCAGAAGAGGTCGCGCTGCGTCCAGTGGTGGGACAGGTCCACCCAGTGGCTCCAGTTGAACCAGAGGGCCACGCCCGCCGCGAGCGCCCAGAAGGTGCCGAACAGCATCACCCGCGCGCGCATCAGCGACGCCACCACCGCCATGGCGCCGGCCACCGCGAAGGTGAAGCCCAGGGACGACTTGATGTTGACGGGCTCCTTCAGCGCGTTGAGCAGCGAGTCCTCCGCCACCGGGTTGCGGAAGCCGCGCGCCGCGAGCGCCACGCCCGCCACCGCCAGCAGGCCCGCCACCGTCTGCAGGCTGGAGCGGCCCTCCGTCCCCGGCCGCGTGGACTGCCAGCCCAGGAAGCCGGCCACGCCCACCAGCGCCACGCCCACCAGCGCCGTCATGGACACCTGCGCCTGCGACGCCACCGCGCCCAGCGAGGCCACACCCAACAGCAGCAGCAGCAGCGCCACCGCGCGAGAGCCCGGCGTCGCCTTGTTCTTCGCGCTCGGCGCGAAGGCGTCGAAGGACAGGTACACGCCGAAGGCCAGCAGCACCAGCGTCACCAGGTCCCCCGTCCACAGCGGGCGCGAGGCGAAGAAGGCGATGGGCTTGGACACCAGTTCCTGCGGATAGGGCCGGTCGTAGTTGTAGACGAACAGGTCGGTGAAGTGCTTCGGGTTCTCCGACAGGTCCTTGCCCACCAGCACGAAGAGGACGAGGCCGAAGATGAGGCTCACCGCGTGCGCGGAGATGCCCTCCTCCCAGAGCCGGTCCGCGAAGAGGGCCAGCAGGATGGCCATGCCCGGCAGCACCGGGAAGACGTAGTGGTGGAACTTGGTGGCGCTGGAGGCCAGCAGCCAGAAGGAGAAGGCCACCCACAGCACCGCGATGATGGCCAGGTGGTCCGCCTTCTTCTCCGAGCGCAGCTTGAGGCGCGCCACCACCGCGAAGGCGCCGGGCAGCAGGGCCACCCAGGGGAAGATGGCGTAGCCACCCTGCTCGATGAAGTAGATGAAGGTGCCGCCCGGCGTCGTGGTGTGCACGCCCGCGGTGAGGCGGTTCAGGTGGTCGTGGACGAAGAAGCGGTACCAGAAGAGCTTGCCCTCGTCGTCCACGCTCTCGAAGAGGGACATCGTGAGGTACCAGGGCGCCGCCACCGCGAGGAAGACGAGGATGCCGGTGCCCAGGTGCATCCGGAACATCTGGCCCCACAGCACCGGCATGGGCCGGCGGCCCTCGCGCACGTCCTTGCGGAAGCCGCGGTCCATCAGCCACTTGAGGTGCGCGTCGATGCTGGCGCCGTCCCAGGGGATGACGGCCAGCGCCGCGTACAGCACGAGGATGACGGCGGGCAGGCCCACGCCGAGCAGGCCCTTGGCCAGCGTGGACAGGCCGGCGAAGAAGTAGAAGCCGTACCACCACGCGGAGCGGTGCTTCGTCGTCTCATCCAGCTGACCGATGAGCGCGCACGCCATGGCGCAGATGAACGTGGTGACGAAGGGCGTGTCCGTCACCGTCTGCCGCGTGAGCAGGAAGTACAGCGGCATGGTGGCCAGGATGAAGCCGGTGGCCAGACCCGCGCGCCGGCTCACCACCCGCGCCACCGCCAGCGACAGCAGCGCCACCGCGGTGATGCTCAGGAGGGCGAAGGGCATTCGCATGCCCCACTCGGTGAACAGGGCCAGCGCCCCGTCGGTGTTCACCGTGCCCGCCACCTGCATCCCCAGCGCCTGCATCCACATGGTGAGGGGCGGCTTGGAGAAGAACCAGGAGCCTTCCCAGTACGGGTACACATAGTCGCGGCGGACGATCATCATCCGCGCCACCTCGCCGTAGTGCGTCTCCCAGCAGTCCCAGAGGCCCACCGCCCCGAGGTAGGGCAGGAAGATGAGGGCCGCGAAGCCGGCCGTGGCCAGCACGACGCGCGCGCTGAACGGCAGCGCGTGCCACCGCGACATCCACTTCGCCGAGAGGGTCTCCTTCCCGAGGATGGCCTCGGTGAAGGTCTGCTCGCGCTGCTGTTCGCCTTCGCTCGCCACGGGCTGAAGCTCCTTGAGTCGTTTCGGGCGGTTGGCCCGCGCCATGGGGACGGGCCGCGGACTTATATCCCCCTCGCCCCCGCCGGTCGACCACCGCCAATGCGACCGCCGTGTGCCCGGTTGCGCGCCATTGTGCAGGAGGTTGCACAGGGGGAGAGTCCAACCCCGCGAAAGCACGCCCGGCCGCCGGGGGCACGGGCCTTGTAACGGCCGCCACCGCCGGCCCTTCCCGACTTCTTTCGCCCCGGGCCGTGACGTCGAGGAGACCTCATGCTCGTTCCAGCGGTGGCCCTGGGTTGTGCCCTCCTGCTCGCACAGACGGAAGGCGAGGAGGCTCGGGTGGCGGATGTCCTGCCCGTGCTCCGGGTGGAGCCCGCGGAGCCGCCCGTCATACAGCCACCCGCCTCTCCCCTGCCCCGGCAGGACTGGTACGCCCCCAAGGTCTGCCTGAGGTTGCCCCCGACGAAGGAGGTGCCCTCCGGCCAGTGGCGGGCCCAGTGTGACGCCAAGGCGCGGCGGTGCCTGGTGGCACCGAGGTACGAGAGGGACGCCGAGGGCCAGGAAACGGAGCGCCCGCTGGAGCGGGTGAGGGCATGTACAGAGGAGTTCCATACCCCGGACGCGGCGCTGCTGAAGACGTACCGGCTGGAGCCCGCGGTCGCCGAGGCGCCCCCCGGCTGGTACCGCGACGAGCGCGGACGGGTGATGCAGTTCAACTTCGACCTGAACCGGCGCCTCTGGCTGGGCGGCGCGTGGGCACCGCTGTGGCGCGAGGGCGATGCAGCGGGGCGGATGCGCGCGGACTTCGGCATCGCGGTGGAGATTCCCGGCGAGGGGCGGCGCCTGCACCGGCTCCGCTTCATCGAGACGGAGCTGTACCTGGGGGACCTGGCCGGCTTCGACAGCACGCTGATGCGCTACGACTTCAGCGTGGAGCGCAAGGAGCCGTTGTTCCGGGTGACGACGTTCTTCGGCAAGCCCCGGCGGTACGACATCGACATCAACCTGGGCCTGTGGATGGAGGTGCTGCACGCGGAGGAACTGGAGCGCGGTGCCACGGAGGCGGGGTTCCTCACCTGGGGCGCGGTGCACGCGACGCTGGACCTGTGGCACTCGAAGGACCTGGTGTCCTACGTGCGCGTGCGCGCCGGTCCGTCCGTGGAGCGCGACTACAAGAATGGGTTCACCACGCTGGTGCCGGGCGCGGTGCTGGAGGGTGACCTGACGCTGGACCGGGATGGGTTCCACCACCTGCGCCTGGGCGTGGAGGCGGAGAAGGTGCTGCTGGCCCAGAGGGTGGAGGGCCGCCCGCTGCGTCCGGAGCGGCTGCGCGTGAGCGCCGGCTACGAGTTCATCCTCCTGGCCATCAATGACCAGCCGCTGAGCCTCGTGGTGGACGGGCGCGGCGCGTGGCGCGAGGACCTGGCGAACGTGCCGGCGCGGTGGGAGTGGTCCGCCGCCGCGGGGCTGCGCTACTCGCTGTGGGCTCCGGCGCGCCGCTCGGCGCCGAAGGCCCCGGACGTGGGGGAGTAGCCGCGTGCTCGCGCTCGGACTGGCGTTGCTGCTCACCGCGACGGAGGCACCGGAGCGTGACGCGCACGCGGAGCCTCCAGTGCGCGCGGCTCCTTCAATGCGCAAGGCGCACGCCCCCCGGGAGCCGGATACCACTCCGTGCCTCCCACTGGACGCGCGCGGTGAGCCCTATCCCATCTGCTTCGACCCGGGGGACGGACTGGTGCTGGGCACGGGCCTCCGTGTCCGGGACGGAACCGGGGCGACCTCGCTGCGCGCGGGCGTGCACCTCCGCACCGGGCGCACGAGCAGGAGCAAGGGCACGCCCTGGTTCAACAGCCACCGCCTGCTCGGCCTGGACGCCTGGGGCGGCGCGCGGCGTGGCCTCACCTTCACCGCGTACGACGCCACGCTGCGCCGGCACCTGGAGGAGGGCTTCATCCTCGTGCCCACCGCGCGCCCGCTGCGCCTCCCCTTCCCCTTCGACGTGACGCTGGCGCCACGCCTGGGGCACCTGGAGCGGCGCGTGTGGGAAGGCCCCGGCTGGACGCTGGAGACCGGACGCGTGGGGCTGCTGCTGGACCCGATTCGCTCCGAGACGGAGCACGTGTGGCTGGGCGTGGGGCCCGTGGCCAGCCACACGCTGCGGCGCTCGCGGGACGGCGCCGAGCACACGGTGTCTCCCTTCACGACGCTGATGCTCGACGCGGGCCTGGAGTCCGGGGACGGGCTGTGGGCCCTGCGCGCGTCGGGGCTGGCCGGGTGGAGCCTCGGCCTCGATAACGGGACGTTCTTCCGCGCGCGGGCCGAGGCGGGACTGGAGCGCGTGCTGCTCGCGGTGGCCGACCAGCCGGTGGTGCTCCAGCTCTCCGGCGCCTACGCGCACCGGGACGCGGGGCTCGCCCGCCGCAGCGAGTGGACCGCGAGCGCGGGACTCGCGGTGCGCGCCTTCAGCGCGCGGTGGTGAGGCGGCTCCACCTGGTCGGAGCGTTCGCGTAGCCTCCTGTCAGTCCGGGTGCGGAGCGCCGTCTCCTGGGAGCCCCGGCACGCCGCCGGCGGGAAGGAGGGCATCATGGAGAGAAAGCTCGTCTCGATTCAGCGCATCGACCACCTGGAGCCCATTCCCGGAGCGGACAACATCCTCAAGGCCCGGGTGATGGGCTGGGACGTGGTGGTGAAGAAGGGCGAGTTCACCGCCGGGGACCCGTGCGTCTTCTTCGAAATCGACAGCGTGCTGCCCGAGGGCCGCGAGTGGGCGGAGTTCCTCCGGCCGAGGGGCTTCCGCGTGAAGACGGCGCGCCTGAGGGGCGTGCTGTCGCAGGGGCTCGCGCTGCCCACGTCCATCCTCCCCGGCGAGGTGCCGTCGCATGGGACGGACGTGCGAGACGCGCTCGGCGTCGTGAAGTACGAGCCGCCGCTGCCCGACGGGAGCGGTGTCGCCGGGCCCTTCCCGGGCCAGGTGCCGAGGACGGATGAAATCCGCCTGCAGTCGGCCCTGGGCGTCCTCGAGGAGATTCGCGGGCTCGACTTCTTCGTGACGACGAAGCTGGACGGGACGTCGGCGACCTTCTTCCGGCCGCTGGAGGGCGAGCTGGTGGCGTGCTCGCGCAACTGGGCGGTGAAGCGCGGGACGAACCCGCTGTGGGCCATGGCCGAGCGGTACAGGCTCGACACCGTGCTGCCCCCGGGCTTCGCGGTGCAGGGGGAGCTGTGCGGCCCCGGCATCCAGAAGAACCGCCTGGGCCTCACGCAGCCGGACCTGTTCATCTTCAGCGTCCATGACACCCGCGCGGGCCGCTTCCTGGGGCACGCGGAGTTCATCGCCTTCTGCGCGGAGCACGGGCTGCGCACCGTGCCGGTGGAGCATGTCGTCACCGGCGAGGCGGCGCGGACGTTCGACCACGGCCTGGAGCACTACCTGAAGCTCGCCCAGGGCTTCTACACGGGCACGAAGAACCGCAAGGAGGGCATCGTCGTGAGGCCGCTCGTCGAGCGGCTGTCGCCCACGCTCGCGGGCAGCAGGCTGTCGTTCAAGGTCATCAACAACGACTTCCTGCTCAAGGACGAGGACTGAGGGTTTCCGGGCGCTCCGGTGGCGCGGAGCGCCCGGGCCCTGCTGGTTCGGAGCGCCCGGGCTCCAGCACCGTGGGGGCCGGCGCCTCCATCACCGCCCGCAGCGCCAGCTCCGCGGCCCGCAGCCGCGCGTCGCGCGGGTCCACCCTGCGCGCCTCCTCCAGCCGCGCCAGCGCGCGCGCCACGTCGCCCCGCGCCAGCTCACAGCGCACGCCGGCCTCCAGCGCCCCCGTGTCCGAGGGGCCGTAGACCTGGGCCTCCGCCGCCGCGTGGCACCCGTCGTCCACCCGCCCCGCCTCGAAGAGGGCGCGCGCCAATTCCACGCGCGTCTCCACCTGCGAGGGCGCCCGCCGCACCGCGTCCGCCAGCGGCGCCACCGCCTCCTCCGGCAGGCCCCAGCGCCGCAGCACCCCGCCCAGCGCGCGCAGCGGCCCCGGCGCGCCCGGCACCAGCAGCGCCCGCGCCCGCGCCTCGCGCAGCACCGCCGGCTCGCCGAAGCGCAGTTCCGCCACCATCCGGTCCACCACCGCCTCGTAGGCCGGGTACGCCGCGGGCCACGTGAAGACGAGCCGGTACACCCAGTCGCCGCGCGGCACGAAGAGGGCCGTCAGGTGCGTGGCCCCACCCGGGCCCTCCAGCTCCTGTCGCTTATACACATCTG
>NZ_JABBJJ010000276.1 GCF_012933655.1 Pyxidicoccus fallax
TTCGTCGGCAGCGTCAGATGTGTATAAGAGACAGGTGTCCCCGGTGTACGCGCGCGAGGGCTGGTTCCTGCAGGACCTCTTGCGAGACCCACACGCCCCCAACGGCACGGCGGAGGCGCTGGTGGACGCGGCCATGCGCGCCGCGGCGGCGGAGGGGCGGCGCTACGTGACGCTGGGGCTGGCGCCGCTGGCCGGGCCGGTGCGGCCGTGGCTGCGGCTGGCGCGGGTGTGCGGCCGGCCGCTGTTCGACTTCGAGGGGCTGCGCGCCTTCAAGGCCAAGTTCCGCCCGGATGACTGGGTGCCCATCCATCTGGCGTACCCCAACCCGGGCGCCGGCCTGGTCGCGCTGTATGACGCGCTGCGAGCCTTCGCCCGGGGCAGCCTGGTGCGCTTTGGCGTGGCCACGGTGCTGCGCCGCCCCCGGCTGCTGGTGCACGCGCTGGCCGCGCTGCTGGTGCCCTGGACGGCGCTGCTGGCGCTCCCCGCCACCCGGCGCTGGTTCCCCTCCGCGGGCGTGCAGTGGGGGTGGGTGCTCTTCGACGTGGGACTGACGGTGGGCCTCTTCTCCCTGGTGCGCCGCTGGCGCGACGGGCTGGCCGAGGTGCTCGGTGCGCTCACCGCCGCGGACGCGTGTCTCACCTTCCTTCAGGCCGTCACCTACAACAGCGCGCGGGCCCGGGGCGTGCTGGACTGGGCCGTCATCACCGCCGCGGTGCTGGCACCCGCCACCGCCTCCGCGCTCCTCTTCCGCTCCCGCGACGTGCACCTCGCCGGGCATCAGGCCTGAGCGTACGGGCCCGCTGACACGCCAGGATAACCCTCCAGTGCAGGACACTTGTTCTCCGTCCAACTGGACCTGCGACCGGGGTCGGTGCTGTTTTCTCGGACAATCAGGTTCCGGCCCCGGCTCCGAGACTTCCTCCCGGCGCTGATGTGGCCGGTAGGAAGGGGAGCCCATGCGCCTGTCTTCCGGCGCCGCCCTGCCGCTCGTTGCCCTGCTGTACGCACTCACCGGGTACGCCGAACCACCGCCACGCCAACCCGCGCAGCCACCCGCAGACCTGCCTCCCGGGGTGTCGCCCGCGCTTTGGAAGTTGGTGGTCCCGGCCAGCGCCGCCCCCACACCGGAGAAGGTGGCGCTAGGGCAGAAGCTATTCAATGACAAACGCCTCTCGGTGGACGACACCGTGTCGTGCGCCACCTGCCATGACGAGAACTTCGGGTTCTCGGACGGCAAGCCGGTGTCGGAGGGCGTCAAGGGGCAGAAGGTGACGCGCAACAGCCCCACCGTCCTCAACGCGATGTTCAACGCCTCGCAGTTCTGGGACGGGCGCGCGAGCACGCTGGAGGACCAGGCGAAGCTGCCCATCCTCAACCCGCGCGAGATGGGCATGCCCGACGAGGCGGCGGTGGTGGCCAAGGTGAAGGCCATCCCCGAGTACCAGGCGGAGTTCCGCAAGGTCTTCAACCGGGACGTGAACTACGACGACCTGGCGGCGGCCATTGGCGCCTTCGAGCGCACGCTCTACTCCGGCAACGCGCGCTTCGACCGCTTCATCCAGGGCGACTCGAAGGCCCTCACCGACTCCGAGCGCCGCGGCTGGGCCCTCTTCAACGGCAAGGGCCGGTGCAACACCTGCCACGCGGGCAACGCGGTGAACCCGCTGTTCAGCGACCAGAAGTTCCACAACATCGGCATCGCCGCGCACAAGCAGGACTTCGTGAAGATGGCGCGCGAGGCGCTGAAAATCGTGCGCACCGGCGACGAGAAGCAGATTGACGAGCTGGCGCTGGAGACGGACTTCTCCGAGCTGGGCCGCTTCCTGGTGACGAAGCAGGAGAACGACATTGGCGCCTTCAAGACGCCCACCCTGCGCAACATCGGCATCACCGGCCCGTACATGCACGACGGCTCGCTGGCCACGCTGTGGGACGTGATGGACCACTACAACAAGGGTGGCGTGTCCAACCCGTACCTCGACGGCGGGATGCAGCGGCTGGGGCTGACGGAGCCCGAAATCGACGACCTGGTGGCCTTCCTCTACACCCTCACGGACGAGCGCTTCACGAAGCTGAACCAGAAGTTCCTCACGCAGCAGCGCGCTCGGAAGAACCAGCGCCCCGAGCGGGACACCGCCGTGGCCATGGGGAAGAAGGGGAACCTGGGCGACCTGGCCCCCAACCCGGACCTGAACGTGAAGAACCCCGCGGAGCTCGGCGTGTATGGCACCGAGCTGTCCGTGAAGCCCGCACCGGCGAAGAAGCCCTAGGAGGCGCTGCCCATGGCGAACAAGTTCCGCAGCATCGAGACGAAGCACTACGCCGAGCGCGACGCCTTCTTCGAGGACCTGAAGAAGCTGGACCGCCGGGCCTTCATGCGCGTGGCCGGCATCTCCGCCGGCATCGTGGCCGGCATGGGGCTGAGGTCGCCGCACAGCTTCCAGCTGGTCAACGTGGCGGATGCGCAGGAGACGAAGCCGCGCTTCTCCTTCGCGTACATCTCCGACACGCACCTGTACGAGCAGAAGCTCAATGACCGCTTCGTCCGCGCCATCCTCAAGGCGGTGGACGACGTCAACGCGCTGGACCCGCAGCCGGACTTCGTGCTGTTCGGCGGAGATCTGGCGCAGCTCGGTCAGGCCAGCGAGCTGAAGCTGGGCGCGCAGATTCTCAAGAGCATCAAGGCGCCCGTGAAGATGATGGTGGGCGAGCACGACTGGTTCCTCGACATGGGCGAGCTGTGGCGCGAGCTGTTCGGTGCGCCGAACTACTCGTTCGACCACAAGGGCGTTCACTTCGTGGTGCTCAACTCCATCCTGGAGAAGGACTTCTGGACGGAGAAGAAGCTCACGCCCATGGAGCGCATGAAGATCGTCGCGGGCCTGGACAACGCGCTCCAGTCCCGCTTCGAGGTGGGCAGCGAGCAGCGCGAGTGGCTGAAGAAGGACCTGGCGAAGGTGGACAAGAAGACGCCGGTCATCGTGTTCAGCCACTCGCCGCTCTACAAGTACTACAAGCCCTGGAACTTCTGGACGGACGACGCGGACGAGGTGCAGGCCATCCTCAAGCCGTTCGACAAGGTCACCGTCATCCACGGGCACACGCACCAGCTGCTCAGCAACCAGATTGCGAACATCAGCTTCCACGGAATGCTGTCCACGGCGTGGCCGTGGCCGTACGCGCCGGAGGGGCTGCCGAAGCTGACGGTGCAGATGAACCGGCCGGACCCGTTCAGCCAGTTCGACGGCTGCGGCAACGGGCGGATGGACGTGCTGGAAGCGGGGCTGGTGAACAAGCTGTACAACCTCTGGGAGCGCAACCCCATCACCGTGCGCGCGAGCTATCTGACGTCGGGTGGGAAGCAGGACGTGCCGCCCCGAACGAAGCTGCCGAGCTACTGAGCGCGAGGACACACATCCATGACCTTCAAGATGAAGCTGCTTGTGGGAACGGGCGCGCTGCTGTCCTTCGCGGGCGGCGTGGCGCTGGCCTCCGGCCCTGCCGCGCGCACCGCGGCGCCCGAGGTGAAGAAGCACCAGGTGCCGGTGTCGAAGGACGGCGACATCGTGCTGGGGCTGTGCGACGGCGAGACCACGATGGAGGTGGACGGCGTCAAGGACGGGCAGAAGATGACGCGCGAGCAGGCGCAGCGCGTGTCGGGCGCCCTGATGGCCGAGTGGCTGAAGAAGAACCCGGACGCGAACTGGGACCCGGTGCCGCTGCCGGCCGTGGCGCAGGCAGCCACGCCTCCGCCGCCGAAGAACCCGGAGGCGCCGCGCAGCCCGCCCGGGGTGCCGCGCACGCCCGAGAAGCCCACGGCGGGCGGCTCGGTGGTCCAGGGCGGCGTGCGGCCGGAGAGCGGTGGCAAGGACGTGAAGAAGCAGGCGGGCGCGCCCATCCAGGACGGCCACACCTATGGCGCGTTCTCCGAGCGGGACGAGGCCATCTGGGCGGCGTCCACGCAGGCGTTCGTGGAGGAGGGCAACCGGGTGTTCCACGACGGCGACCTGCTGGGCAGCACGGTGGCCATGTCGTGTGACATGTGCCACCCGGACGCGTCCAACACGCACCCGGAGACGTATCCGAAGTACCAGGTGCAGCTGGGCCGCGTGGCGCTGCTGCGGGACATGATCAACTGGTGCATCGAGAACCCGGTGCGCGGCAAGCCGATGGCGGATGACGACCCGCGGATGCGCGCCATGGAGGCGTACATCTACGCGAAGCGCAAGGGCACGGCGCTGGAGTACGGGAAGAAGTAGGCGCGGTGTTGATATGACCTCCGGCCGGCTCCGTACTGCGGGGCCGGCTGGGGGGAAACATGAAGTGGCTGTGGCTGGGCCTGCTGCTGGGCTCGTGCGCGTCGACTTCTCCGTCCCTGGATGAAGGGGACGTCGAGGAGTACCCGGAGGCGTACACCCGGCTTCCCGAGGGTGCGTGCGTCACGTTCCTCTGCGCGGAGGACGCGTGCGGGCTGTTCCGCTGTGAGGATTTGGAGCCGGGAAGGCTCGTGCGGGCGCGGGGGACGTTCGTCCTCCCGCCGAGCGCCGTGCGCTCACCGCAGCGGTACTGGGGCTATCCATGGCAGGTGGCGGGGCAGCCGGAGCCGGTCTTCGTCATCCACTGGCATGGGCGGGAGCTGCTGCCGAGTCAGAGGCGGCTCTTGGAGATGGCGCGGGCCTTGGCATCGCAGCCTCGGGAGAAGCACCACATCTTTCCGCGGCAGGAAGATCTCAGGGAGTGGTTCGAGCGCCAGGGCGTCAACATTCACAAGGAGACGATGCTGCTCGACCTGGAGACCCACCACCGAATCCATAGGGGGCCACGAGGCGGGCCATGGAATCAGGCGTGGCAAAACTTCCGGAATGCCCATCCAGGTGCCACGAAGGAGGACATGTATCGATACGCGCGGGAGTTGATCGTTCGATTTGACCTGGTCGGACCCATTCTGCCCTACCATCTGCTGATGGGCCCTCCCATCGAGTATTGACACGATGCCGCGATTCTTCGACGTCCTCCTCGGAGACTACAGGTCCCAGAAAGGCGGCTACAACGCCGCGCACAAGTGGGGCCTGCCAGGGGTGAGCTGTCCCGACTGCAAGGCGACATGGGCTGGATCAGGGCTCGACTATCCCGCTGTAGACCTCTCGGGTCATTCGGTGGCCAAGAAGTTGTCGAAGGCATACTTGGAAGAAGACTTCGAGGAGTTCGAACGCCTTCGTGAGCAGGTCCGCGCGTTGTTACCTCCAGGTCACCCGCTCCTGCCCGGGACCACTTTCGGTCCGCTGGTAGGAAAAGCGCGCGGGCCATTCTCCGCGCTCATCCACCAGAGCCCAGGCACGTTGCTCATCCAGCCGGATGCCTTGGAGTTGTTGCAGCGCGAGGGGCTGCGCGGCCTTCGCGGATGCCGCACGGAGATGCGCTTCAGCCCGAAGGGCATCCCGGAGATGCTCAACCTGCATATCGAGCCAAGCGGTCTCCTGCATTCCGACTGCATCCCCCGAGGGACACCTCCGCCCTGCCCGAAGTGTGGTCGTCACGGCTTCCGCCTCCCGGACGAGCCCATCCTCGACGCGGCCTCTCTTCCCGACGACCTGGACCTCTTCCGCCTGCGCAACTTCGCGACCCTCCTCATCGTCACCGAGCGATTCAAGGCCGCCGTGGAGCGCCATGGGCTGGACGGCCTGACCCTCCGCGAGCTGCCCGTGCGCTGAGCCACGGGCGACTCACCATGGAAGCGCCCCGTCCTCTCCCGCCGGCTCGGGGAGCCACTCTTCCTCTCCGGCATCACAGCTGGCGCCTTCCTACTCTTCCTCCCGGGGGACCCCGTCTTCCCACCGGGAGGCAGCCGTGGCTGAAGCCCAGCCGCAGAAACCGCTGAGCGCGCTCCGCATCGACCGCTCGGCCGCACCGCTGAAGCGCCGCCGCCGCTTGCGCTGGCTCGTCCCCGCGCTGCTCCTGCTCGCCCTCGTCATCCTCATCGCCATTCCGCTCTCCCGCCGCGCCCCCACCGTGCGCGTGGTGGAGGTCCGAGAGCCACTCCCGGGAGAGCAGCAGACCGAGCTGTCCGCCGCCGGCTACGTCGACTCGCGCCGCCGCTCCGTCATCGCGCCGCAGATCCCCGGCCGCCTGGTCGACGTCACCGTGGAGGAGGGCGAGCCCGTGAAGGCGGGCCAGGTGATTGCCCGCCTGGATGACCGCGACGCCCGCGTCCTCCTGGAGCGCGCCGAAGCAGAGGTCCGAGCCGCCGAGGCAGGGCTCGCCGCCGCTCGCGCCCAGGCCGCCAACGCCCAGCGCACCACGCTCCGCACCCGGAACCTCGCGAAACAGGGCGTCATCCCCCGCGCGCAGTTGCTCGACGTGGAGACCGCCGGCAGCGCCGCCATGGAGGAGCTCAACGCGGCCAACGCCCAGGTCGTCGTCGCCGTCCGCGCCCGCGAGGCCGCCCGCCTCCAGCTCTCGCACACCGTGGTGCGCGCGCCCTTCGATGGCACCGTGGCGCGCAAGCTCGCGGACGAGGGCGCAGTGCTCGCGCCCGCCGCGCTCGAGGGCACCAACCTCGGCGGCATCATCGAGCTGGTCGACCTGGACGCCCTGGAGGTGGAGGCCGAGGTCAGCGAGGAGCAGCTCTCCCTCATCCAGCCCGGGCAGCACGCGCTCATCTTCCTGGACGCCTTCCCGGACCAGGCCTTCCCCGCCCGCGTTGGCACGGTGCGCCCCGCCATCGACCGCTCGAAGGCCACCGCCACCGTGATGGTCCGCTTCCAGTCCGTGCCCCGGGGCGCCCTGCCGGACATGGGCGCCAAGGTCTCCTTCCTCCGCGAGGCCCTGCCTCCGGACGCACTGGACCCGAAGGCCCGCCCCCCGCGCGTGCCCGCCGACGCCGTGGTGCAGGCGGAGAACGGCCCCACCGTCTGGGTGGTGAAGGACGGGCTGCTGGACCAGCAGCCCGTGGTCGTGGGGCAGCGCGTGGGGGAAGAAGTCGCGCTGGAGCAGGGCCCTCCGGCGGGGACGCAGGTGGTGGTGGCCCCGGACGTGAAGAAGCTGCGCGAGGGCCGGCGCGTGAAGGTGGAGGCGGGAAGCGGATGAGCCTCGAAGCCGTGCCAGCCCCGCCCCCCATGGTCCGCCTGGAGGGCGTCTCCAAGACGTACCGGCGCGGCACCGTGGAGGTGCCCGTGCTGGAGGCGGTGGACCTCGCCATCGACCCGGGCGCCTTCGTGGCCTTCATGGGCCCGTCCGGCTCCGGCAAGTCCACGTTGCTCAACCTCATCTCCGGGCTGGACCAGCCCACCACGGGCATCGTGGAGGTGGCCGGGCGCAACCTCGCGGAGCTGAACGACCGCGAGCTGAGCGACTGGCGCGCCGCCCACGTGGGCTTCGTCTTCCAGCTCTACAACCTCATCCCCGTGCTCACCGCGGCGGAGAACGTGGAGCTGCCGCTGCTGCTCACCCCGCTGTCCCGCGCCGAGCGACGCAAGCACGTGGCCGCCGCCCTGGACGTCGTCGGCCTGTCCCACCGGGTGGGCCACCGCCCGCCGCAGATGTCCGGAGGCGAGCAGCAGCGCGTGGCCATCGCCCGCGCCATCGTCACCGACCCGGACCTCATCATCGCCGACGAGCCCACCGGCGACCTGGACCGCAAGGCGGCCGAG
The DNA here is from genome assembly GCF_012933655.1 of Pyxidicoccus fallax. Lineage (GTDB taxonomy): Bacteria > Myxococcota > Myxococcia > Myxococcales > Myxococcaceae > Myxococcus > Myxococcus fallax. The sequence goes on from NZ_JABBJJ010000276.1 coordinate 7,650, forward strand.
GCCGTGCTGGACCTCTTTGGCGTCCTCCATCACGACCTGCACAAGACCCTCGTCATGGTGACGCATGACCCGCACGCGGCCGAGCGCGCCGAGCGCGTGCACCACCTGGAGAAGGGGGTCCTCCAGTGAACTACGTCCGGTTGGCGGCTCGCGACCTGCTGCGCAACCCGCTGCGGCTGAGCCTCACCATCCTCGCGGGCGCGGTGGGGGTGACGGCCTTCATCTTCCTGCGCACCGTCATCGACATCTTCTACTTCGGCGCGCAGGCGGCGCAGGTGGACAGGCTCATCGTCCGCAACAAGGTGTCCATCACCGAGCCGCTGCCGCTGTCCTACTACGCGCGCATCGCCGCGCTGCCCGGGGTGACGGCCGTCACCCACCAGGAGTGGTTCGGCGGCACGCTCGGTGAGACGCAGAAGGACTTCTTCGCCAACTTCGCCATCGACCCCGTCACCTTCCTCGACGTCTTCCCCGAGTTCACCACCTCGCCCGCGGAGCTGGCCGACTTCCGGAACGACCCGTGCGGCGCGCTGATAGGCGAGAAGCTCGCCCGGCGCTTCGGCTGGAAGCCGGGAGACCGGGTGACGCTCAAGGGGCAGATATACCCCGGCGACTGGACCTTCAACGTGCGCGGCATCTACACCGGCACGCGTCCCGGCGTGGACACCACGGCCCTGGTGTTCGGCTACCGCTGCCTCAACGAGAGCGAGCAGCTGCCCGAGGGCTTGAAGGACATGGTGGGCATCTACGCGGTGCGCGTGGACGACCCGGCGCGCTCGGGCCAGGTGGCGGCGGCCATCGACGGGATGTTCGACAACAGCCCGTACCCCACGAAGGCGGAGAGCGAGAAGGCCTTCCAGCTCGGTTTCGTGGCCATGTCGTCCGCCATCCTCACGGCGGTGAAGGTGGTGTCCGCCGTCATCCTGCTCATCATCCTGCTGGTCATCGGCAACACGCTGGCCATGGGCGTGCGCGAGCGCACGCGCGACATCGCCACCCTGCGCGCCATGGGCTTCCGTCCCAGGACGGTGGTGATGCTGGTGCTGGCCGAGTCCTCCGTCATCGGCCTGATGGCGGCGGCCCTGGGAGTCCTGGCGGCGCCGACGTTGGTCAACGGCTTCGCCCGGGCCATCGCCTCGCAGTTCGGCCAGATTCCGGACAACGTGATGCGGGGGCGCACGCTGGGGGTGTCCGCGCTGGCCGCGGTGCTGGTGTCGCTCCTGGCGGGAGCGGGGCCCGCCTTCCGCGCGGTGCGCATGTCCGTGGCGGAGGGCCTGAGGAAGGTGGCCTGAGCCATGGTGCCGCTCTTCTACAACGCGCGCAGCCTCTGGGCGCGCAGGCTGTCCACGGGCCTGACGGTGCTGGGCCTGGGGCTCGTCGTCTTCGTCTTCTCCGCGGTGCTGATGCTCGCCAATGGCATCGAGTCGGCGCTCGCGGCGGGAGGAGACCCGGCCAACGCCGTCATCCTCCGCAAGGGCGCCACCAGCGAGCTGGTCAGCGGCGTGGAGCGGGACGCGGTGCGCATCCTCGCCACGGACCCGGCGGTGGCCTCCGGCCAGCAGGGCGAGCCGCTGGTGGCCGGCGAGCTGGTGGTGCTGGTGGCGCTGCCGCGCGGCGAGCAGGCGATGAACACCACCGCGCGCGGCGTGGAGCCGGAGAGCTTCACTGCCCGGCCCGAGGTGCGGCTCATCTCGGGGCGCAGGCCCCGGCCGGGCACCAACGAGGTGGCGCTGGGCCGGGCGCTGGTGGGCTCGTCACCGGACGCCACCCTGGGCGGGGAGCTGCGCTTCGCCCAGCAGCGCTGGCCGGTGGTGGGCGTCTTCGAGGCGGGCGCGGGTGCCTTCGAGTCGGAGCTGTGGGCGGACGCCACGCGGCTGGGCGGGGCCTTCAACCGGCCGGGCTACAGCTCCGCCCTCGTCCGCCTGCGCTCGGCGGAGGACATGGCGGCATTCGAGAAGCGCGTGGAGGCGGACCCGCGCTTCACGCTGGAGGCGAAGCCGGAGCCCACGTACTGGGCGGAACAGGCCAGCGGGCTGGCCACCTTCATCCGCGTGCTGGGCCTCTTCGTGTCCTTCGTCTTCAGCCTCGGCGCGGTGCTGGGGGCGATGATTACGATGTACGCCCAGGTGGCGACGCGCATCGCCGAGCTGGGCATGCTGCGCGCGGTGGGCTTCCGGCGACGCAGCGTGCTGGCCAGCGTGGTGGCGGAGTCCCTCATGCTGGGCGCGGCGGGCGGGCTGCTCGGCGCATTGGGGGCACTCACCACGCGGTGGCTTCACGTCCGCACGCTGAACTTCCAGACCTTCTCCGAGGTGAGCTTCGGCTTCACGCCCACCCCCGGCATCCTCCTGGGCGCGCTGCTGTTCGGCACGATGATGGGGCTCATCGGCGGGCTGCTGCCCGCGCTGCGCGCCGCGCGCCTGTCCATCCTCGACGCGCTGCGCGCCTGATGGACCCCGGCCTCACGCCGCCCGAGAGGAGGAGGCGCGCACGGAGAGCGGCTCGGGTCCCCGGGCCCGCTCGGCCGTCTCGTGGCGCCCGGTCATCACCTTCCACAGCAGCCGGGGCGACAGGATGGACTCGGGCGGCTTGAGCATGTGCATCACCTCCATGCAGGTCTGCACGGCCTCGGAGTCCGCGGTGGTGAGCTGCTGGAACCGTTCCCCGTACCACTGCAGGAAGCCGCTGCCGGGGAAGCGCGCGTCGCCGAGCTCCGGCAGCCGGAGGTCCTCGGTGGTGGACACCAGCCAGGGCATCTTCAGCACCCCGCCGGCGCGCGCGAAGTAGCGGCGCGTCAGTCCGCCCAGGCCCCGGCGCAGGCACTGGCCGAGCAGCTCCACCTGCAGCGCGGCGGAGGTCATTCCCTGGCCGTAGATGGGGTTGAACGAGCAGAACGCGTCACCCACCACGATGAACCCCTCGGGCATCCGGGACATCCGCTCGTAGTGGCGCCACTGGCTGTGGGGGAGGCGGTGGCTGGAGATGGGGCCGAGCGGCTCGGCGTTCTTCAGCGCCTCGTACAGGTGGGGCTGGGCGAGGCCGCGCGCGTACGCGAGGAAGCCCGCGTCGTCCGTGGGCGGGTGGTCCTTGAGCCAGCCGCACAGCGTCACCGTCCAGCGGTTGCCCTCGATGGGGAGGATGGCGCCGAAGCGCCGCAGGCGCGGCAGCTCGGGCGACACCATGAGCATCTCCCAGCCGGGATTGAAGCCCGCGGGCCGGCGGTACAGGCGCGTGGCATAGCCCACGTCGACCTCCATTCGCGTCTCCTCCACGCGCGGCAGGCCCAGCTCCTCCAGCCACTGCGGCGTCCGGCTCCCCCGGCCGCTGGCGTCCACCACCAGGTCCGCCACGAGGGACGTCTCCTCCGTGCTTCCGGGGGCGCGCAACCTCAGGCCCGTGACGCGGGTGCGGGCCTCGTCATGCAGGAAGCCCGCGACCTCCTGACGGTCGAGGATGCGCACGTTGGGGAGCGCCGCCACCCGCGCGCGGACGCGCAACTCCAGCAGGGGCCGCGTCTGCGAATACAGGGTGACGCCGCTGGTGATGCGCTTGCGCCACACGCCAGCCGTGTGCCACGCGCAGTCCGCGGACATGTCCATCACCTGCGCGCCCGCGGCCCGCAGGTCCTCACGGAGCCCGGGGAAGATGCCCGCCGCGATGTCCAACCCGCGCTGCAGCAGCACGTGCGTATGCGGCCCCTGGGGCACGCCCTTGCGCGGCTGCGCCGAGTCCACCAGCCCATCCCGCTCCACCAGGGTGACACGCTCGAAGTGACGCGCGAGGAGTCCCGCGGTGAGCAGGCCGGCCATGCTGCCGCCGCACACCACGGCATGCCGAGGAGACGCAAGCAGGAGGGAGGAAGGACTCATGGCGACACCTCACGCAGGAGAAGCGGAACGAGACCCCGCATTCTTATACACGCGTAAGACCCAACTCCTTGCGTGGTGGCGACACGTCATGTTCGCTGTAAGAGTCGTCTCGGCTCCCACAGTGGACGTGTGGCGCGCACGATGAGCGGGTGGCCGAGCAGCACCGCGAGAATTCCACCACCCAGCAGCACGAACAGCACACCCGTGGCGCCGTGTGGCACCGAATAGCCACCCCACTTCTCGACACTGCGCACCACGAAGCCATGCAACAGAAACGGCGCGAGACTGCGTCCACCCAACCGCGTGAGTGCGCTTTCATTCCGTGGGCACAGGATGAAAACGGCCCAGGTGAAAACAAGCGCACCGCAGAGAAGCGCGAATCGTGTCGCAATGCCTGTGAACGGCTTCACACCGAGCGCCGCGTAACTGGCGCTACCGTAGAGCCACGCCGGGTCCGGCGTGGCGACCCGGCCCGTGGCCATGGCCCAGACGCAGCCGCCCAGCGCGGCGAACAGGGCCACGGCGAGCGCGCGGCGGTGAGGCGCGTTGGCCAGCAACCACTCCCTCCGGGCCAGGTGGCCCGCGATGAAACATGGGAGGAACACGAAGGTCCGTGAGAGCCCGAAAAGATAGCCAATCCATGGCAGCAGGCCCGCGCCGAGCGCGATGGCGACGGACACGCCCAGCGGCATGGGCAGACGCCGGAGCAGCGGCAGCATGAGTCGCCAGCACGCGAGGCTCCACAGGAACCAGAGCAGCCAGTAGGGCTGGAAGAGCCAATGACGGCTCAGGCCCCGTCCCAGCACCCAGGCGTCGAAGGCGACGTACAGCACCTGGAAGATGACGAGCGGCGCGAGCAGCGACCACGCGATGCTGGCGAGGGACTTGCGGTCCAGCGCCGCGCGCGAGAGGTGCCCGGAGAGGAACGCGAACGCGGGGATGTGGAACAGGTAGAGCGCCGTGTAGAGCGCCCGCGCCAGCGGCTCGCGGGAGAGGAGCGGCTCCAGCGAGTGTCCCATCACCACGAGGATGATGAGCACGGCACGCGTGTTCTCGAAGAGGGGGACTCGTCCGGCGGTCGTCACGCCCGCGTCATACCGCGACCCCATGCGTCCCGTGTGGGCTCACGGGCGGGCGGGCGCCCCACCGCGCGGCGGGCTCCCCAGGTCATGAGCCTCGGAGGGTGCGCTTCAGCGCGTGAAGGGCTTCCGGGTCATGAGCCTTGGTGGGCGCGCGCGTCAGCGCGTGGAGGGCTTCCCGGGTCATGAGCCTTGGTGGACGCGCGCGTCAGCGCGTGGAGGGCTTCCCAGCCCATGGGCCTCGGCGAGCGCGCGCAGTTGCTCGATGAGCGCGTCACGGTCCTCGTACGTCATCCCTCGCGTGCTGATGGCGGGCAGCAGTTCGATGGTGACGTCGCCGGGGCGCATGCGCCACTCGCCCGGGGGCAGCACCTCGCGGGCGCCGCGGAACACCATGGGAATCACCGTCGCGCCGGACTGGATGGCGAGCACGGCCGCGCCCTTCTTGTACGGGCCGAGCGTGCCGTCGGGACTGCGCCGGCCCTCGACGGACATGTAGAAGCTCTCGCCCCGCCGGAGCGCGCGCACCGCCCGGTCCACCGCGCGGCGGGCCTGGGCGCTCCACTGGCGCACCACCACCACGGAGCCCTGTGACAGGGGAATCCACCCGGCGAAGGGCAGCGCGGCGTACTCGATGTTCATGAAGATGAGCACCGGAAGGGGCAGCGCCTGGTACGTCAGGAAGGTCTCGCTCAGGCTCGTCTGGTTCAGCTGCACGAACAGGTACGGCGGCGCGTCGTACCGGCCGTGGTTGTGGTCCTTCACCTCCACGCGCACGCCGAACGACCGGAGCACCCAGGCGCTCCACGCCTTCGTGAGCGCGGCGGAGACCCGGTGGCTCATTGGCCCCAGCATCAGCGCGGGCCCGAGGAGGGGAGGCGCCACGGCGCACGCTTTGCCCCAGCGCAGGAGGCTCTCCAGCAGGCCGGGACGTGAGGGCTCGGAGGCTGCTCGCATGGCCCTGTGTCGTACCGGCGGACCCCGGCGCCGTCCAGGGACGGATGCGCCGGGTTGTCCGGTGAAGGGGAGGGGTCACGCCGCCGCGTCACCTGGCTTCACGAGGCGCGCGGCGACCTCGCGGAAGGGCGTCGGCGGCCGGCCGGTGACGCGGAGGACGGCGTCCGTCGTGCGGTCCTCCGTGCCCCGCGAGATGGACTCCTCCATTCCGGCCAGGAGCGCCGCGTACGCGTCGGGGATGCCCGAGGCGACCATGTGCGCGCGGGTCTCCTCGAAGGACACTGCCCGGTGTTCGAGCCTCCGACCCGTGAGCCTGGACAGGATGGCCGCGACGTCGTCGTACGAGAGGGCCTCCGGGCCCGTGAGGATGAGGTCCGAGTTCGTGGGCTTTCGCAGCGTCTGGACGGCGACCGCGGCGATGTCGGCCGCGTCGATGAAGCCGACCCGGCCGCGGCCGGTGGCGGTGACCATCCGTCCCGTCGTGGCCAGCGACTGCGCCAGGTGGTGCCGCGACTCGAAGAAGTTCTGCATGAACCACGAGGGGCGCAGCACCGTCCACCCCGGGGCCCGGGCCCGGAGCGCGGCGTGGACCGTGCCCAGGCCCTTCGTTCCTTCCTCCACTGGCGACGCGCTGAGCAGGACGAAGTTCCGAACGCCCCGGGAGATGGCCCGGTCAACGAACGGCACCATCACCCCGGCCGGATTGTCCACGAACGCCGGGGCCACCATGTACACGGCGTCCACGCCCTGGAGCGCCTCGTCGTGCGTCTCGGCGCGCTCCCAGTCGAAGCGCACCTGCTCGCCGTCGCGCGGGTTGCGGCTCGCGGTCCGCACGTCGATGCCGGCCTGCCGCAGCCCCTGGACCACGAGCGAGCCCGTCTGCCCCGTTCCTCCGATGATGAGCGCGCGCATCAGTTCGCCCCCATCGCGCCGGCGACGTTGTCCAGGCCGTCGAAGGAGTCCCGCGCGGCGTTGGGGTTCCAGTATTCGCGGTAGCGGACGATGGCCCCGTCGCGGAACTCGACGAGGAAGACGTAGTCCTGCTCGTAGGGCTTCCCCGTCGTGGCGATGGTCGCCGAGCCGTGGGCCTCGCCGATGGCGACGTTCGGGTCCTGGGTGGGGTACCGCTGGATGTCGCGGAAGGTGAGGTTCTTGAACACCTCCGGGGCGTGGGCGAAGTACTCGCGGATGGCCTGCTTGCCCACCAGCCGCGGGGGCAGGTGGGTGCCGGGGGCGTAGGGGAACTCCACGGTGGCGTCCTCGGCGAAGAGGGTGAGCCACCGCTGGATGTCGGTACCAATCAGCGCGATGTGGGCGTCGAGGGCTTCGAGGGCGTTGGTGGGGCGGATGTCGTGAGGCATGTCGGTCTCCTGGGTCGTGGTGGCGCGCTGTCGGCGCCGTTCACGAGGGAGACAGTAGGGAAGGGGGCTGTGCAGAGTGTCCGGAGTGCCGTGCAGCGCGTCCGGACCAAGCCTGCCGGCGGGCCGGGTGTTAGCTTGGGGCCATGGGTTCCGCGTTCGACGAGCTGTCCCGTTCCCTGGACGTCCGTGGCAGTGAAATCACGCACCTGGAGCTGTCGGGGAAGTGGGGCAAGCACCGCCGCTCGGCGCCCGGGAAGGCACGCCTGTACGCGACGGTTCACGGAGAGTGGACGCTGGAGCTTCCCCAGCAGCGCGTGCAATTGCGCGCGGGGGAGCTCGCCTTCCTGCCCCACCACGCCGAGCACGTCATTCGCGACGCGCTGACGACGTTCGTCGCCCGGGACGGCAGCGCCTGCGAGGGCATGCGCCAGGTGTCCGCGAGCGCCTGGGCGAACACCAGCGATCCGTCCTCCCGGCTCGTCATCGTGGACCTCGAACTCGACGCGCGCGACGCGCCGTGGGTGGGCCTGCTGGCGCCGCTGGTGGTGATTCCCCGCGAGGAGAGCGGGCTGGGGCGCTGGCTCCGGGAGACGCTCTCCCTGCTGGCGGGCTCGTACGAGCTGTCTCCGTCGCTGCGCCAGGAAATCTCCACGGCCTGGGCACGGGCCCTCTTCGCACACGCGCTCCGCGACGCGACGGCGGCCCTGCCGGGGGCGGACGTGGCGCGGGACGAGCGCGTGGTGGCCGCGCTGGTGCAGGCCCGCGCGCGGCCCGAGGAGGACTGGGAGTTGGGGGAGCTGGCGGCGCGCGTGGGTGTCTCCCGCTCGGTGCTCGCGGAGCGGACGACGGCGCTGCTGGGCGAGCCCCTGGGCCACTACCTGCGGCGGCTGCGCATCGAGCGCGCCGCGGCGCTGCTGGGCTCCACGGACACGCCCGTGAAGACCATCGCCGCGCGCGTGGGCTACGACAGTGAGTCTTCGTTCGCCCGGGCCTTCTCGCGCGTGCTGGGGGTGAGCCCCACGGCCTGGCGGCGCGTGCGCCGGGGCGCCACGGCGTAGCCCGCGTCAGGGCCCCTGGAAGCCCTTCGCGCGGAACGTCAGCACCAGCGTGTCGCGGTGCCCCTTCTCGCCCAGCGGCTGGATGGGCGTGCTCTCGTGAATCACGCGCTCGTCGTCCAGCAGCAGCGCGGACCAGGGCTCGGTGAGCGTGAAGCGGATGCCCTGGGGACCGGCCGCCTCGAAGACGCGCGTCTCTCCGCCCTTGATGTCCTGGCGCCCCATGAGCAGCACGGCGACGAAGTCCACGCCGTCACGGTGCGCGCCCTCGGGCGTCGGGCGGCCGATGCCGTCCGTCGTGTCGATGCGGAACTGGTGCGCCTCGACGTACCACGGCTGCGCGCCCTTCAACTCCGAGCAGCACCGCGCGAGCCCGCTCAGGAGCTTCGACCAGACGGCCTGTGAGATGACGGCGGGGGTGATGGGCTCGAACCAGCGCTCCAGGCCGCCGTGCAGCGCGTTGTACTCCACGGGCTGCCAGTGCGCGCGGTGCGGCACCTGGGTGACGCTGGCGCCGTCGACGACGAAGCACGAGTGACGCCGCGAGCGGTAGCGCCCCCCGTCGCGCAGGTACCCGTCGGGCGGCAGGTCGTTCCAGGTGGGCAGCAGCGAGTCGAGCGAGTGCGCGGGAGCATCCACCAGCTCGCACAGGCCCGCGCGGCTGAGAACGGCGTAGCCACGGGCGCGCAGGACGGGGAGGACTTCGAGAGGCGGCGTGACGGGCGGCGAGAAGCTCATGGGCGGGATGTAACGGGCGG
>NZ_JABBJJ010000277.1 GCF_012933655.1 Pyxidicoccus fallax
GCACGGGGGCGATGTGCGGGGCCGGCACGCCGGCCTCGGAGGCGAAGCAGCGCCCCCACCTGCTCATCCTCTCCGCGGACGGGCTGCGGCCGGACCACTTCTCCGGCAACGGCTACCCGCGCCCCACCACGCCCAACATCGACCGGCTGCTGCGCGAGGGCACCCAGTTCGAGGAGACGGTGGTGCAGGTGCCGCGCACCGCGCCGTCGTGGACCACGCTGCTCACCTCGCAGTGGGCCGGTGAGCACCCCATCCGTCACACGCTGGTGGGACGCGAGGCGCGCGAGCAGCCGCTCACCACGCTGGCCACGGTGCTCAACGACGCCGGCTGGAGCACGGCGGTGGTGGCGGACTACGCGGGGGACCACTTCTCCCGCCTGGACTACGGCTTCCAACACGTGACGGCGCCGGACTTCCACTTCCCGGACCTCATCCGCCAGCGGATGCTCATCACCCACGTGGCGCTGCTGCCGTGGACGGCGCTCGCGCCCGGCCTCTTCCCGGAGCGGGGCCAGTTCCCCGAGCTGACCGACCCGGCCCCGCTGCTGAAGGGGGTGCGGCGCACGCTGGACGGCTTGCCCCAGGACAAGCCCTTCGCGCTCGTCGTCTTCGGCTCCACGCCGCACTTCCCCTACGCCGCGCCCTGGCCCGAGGAGGGCCGCTTCGTGGAGCCCGGCTACACGGGGCCCTGGCGCTTCGGCACCACGCCGCGCATGGAGGAAGTCCCGGGCGAGGCGCCGCCCACGCCCGAGGACGTACGGGCCCTGGTGGCCAACTACGACGCGGGGGTGCTCGCGTTCGACAAGCTCGTCGGCGAGGTGCGCGCGGACCTGGAGCGGCGCGGGCTGTGGGACTCCACGCTGGTGGTGGTGCTGGCGGACCACGGCGAGCACCTCGCGGACGAGGGACGCGGCGTGGGCCATGGAGACCACCTGTGGGGCGGCGCCGCGCTGCGCATCCCCTTCGTCCTGCGGATGCCGGGACAGGTGGCCGAGGGACGCACGGTGCGCCAGCGCGCCCGCGCGGTGGACGTGGCGCCCACGCTGCTGGAGCTGCTCGGCGTGCCCGCGCCGGAGTCGTTCCATGGCCGCTCGCTGGCGCCGCTGGTCCGCCCGGGCGCTCAGGGCGTGACGCTGCCAGACGCACCCGCGCTCGTGGAGACGGACCTGTGGTTCAGCGACCGGGACGGCCAGCCCTACCAGCGCGTGCGCATCCCCTACCCCTGGGTCTACGAGACGGCCACGGTGGAGCCGGACACGGGGGACATCGCCCTCAAGCCCGAGTGGGAGAGGCCCGTGCAGAACGCCAAGCACCGCGGCGTGTACCTGGGCCGCTGGAAGCTCCTGGAGCTGCCCACGCCCGGCGGCGTGAAGGTGGAGCTGTACGACGTGGTGGCGGACCCGAAGGAGGCGCACGACGTCAGCGGCGAGCACCCGGACGTGGTGCGCGCCCTGCGCGAGGTGCTCGCCCGCGAGCGGCCGGCGTTCCATGCCTCGCGGACGCGGGGCCGGCGCTGACGCGCACGCACGCGCGGGCTTCATACTTCTTCACGTCCGGTACAGGCGCCCCCAATGGGCGGCCGGCACATTGAGCACCGTCGCCCCGTGGCGAATCCACCCGGGGCCCCACCCAGGAGAAGGTGCCATGAAGAAGAAGCTCGCCGTCGCCGGTTCCGCCGTCCTCGCCATCGTGCTCCTCAGCGGCTTCGCGTTCCGCGGAGGTCATCGCTGGGGACACGACCCCGAGCGCATCCGTCAGATGATTACGTGGAAGCTCGACGACAAGCTGGACGACCTGGACGCCACCGACGCTCAGCGCCAGTCCATCAACGCCGTGAAGGACCGCCTCTTCGATGAAGGCAAGCAGCTCATGGAGGAGCAGCACTCGGCGCGCGCGGAGGCCTTCACGCAGCTCGCGTCCGACAACCCGGATGCCCAGAAGCTCCACTCGCTGGTGGACGTGCGCATCGACGCCATGCGTGCCTTCGCCCACAAGCTGACGGATGCCGTGCTGGAGGTGCACCGCACGCTGACGCCGGAGCAGCGCAAGGAGCTGGCCACCGAGTACCGCGAGCGCACTGGCGTGAAGTGAGCCCTCGCCTCGGGCCCGTCCCGATAGACGGGCCCGAGGGCGTGGGGCACTGAACGCCCCCTCCCTGTACCCAGGTGGGAAAGGGTGGGCGGCAGCGGAGGCGGCGGCTAGTTTAAGTGCGTGAATTACACCGACTACGCTCAGCGCATCCGTTCGTTCGTGACCCTCGCGGAGGTGGCCGAGTACGGCCGCGTCTCCGAGGGTGGCCGGGAATATCCCCTCTTCCGACTCATCGTCCCCGGCGAGCGTTGGCTGGTCATCACCTCCGGCTTCCACGGTGAGGAGCCCGCCGGCCCGCTGACGCTGGCCGAGCACTTCCCCGAAGTGGTGGCCCATGCCCGCGAGCGCGGCGTGGGCCTGCGCGTCTACCCGTGCATCAACCCCTCCGGCTTCGAGGACGGCACCCGCTACAACCGCAGCGGTGAGAAACCCAACAACGACTTCCTCCGCTACGAGGTGGCGCCGGGCGAGTGGAAGGGCGAGCTCAACCGCCCGCAGCCCATCCTCCGCTGGGTGATGTTCGACGGCGGGCCCAAGGAGACGCGCGCCGTGCGCTCGGACCTGGCGCGCTTCCCGCCGCCCCACGCCGCGCTCGACATCCACCAGGACAACTACCTGGGCGGCCAGGCCACGTACGCGTACACCTTCGGGGACAAGGCGGCCTACCGCCCCCTCGCGGACGCGAGCGCCCAGCACGTCACCGTGGTGCGCAACCAGAAGGTGGACGAGGTCAACTTCACGGACGCGGACGGCCTCATCGAGTACCACGACGGCAGCATCACCGACTGGTACATGCGCCAGGGCGTGCCCTACGCGGCGGCGCTGGAGACGACCACGCCCACGCCGCTGGCGAAGTGCCACGCGGTGAACCTCACCTGGATTCGCGGCTTCATCGACCTGGCCGCGCGCGGCGGCCGGTGACGCGAAGAGGTCGCCGGCGTGCCATGCTGTGCGCCTCGACTGTCGCGCGAGGAGGTTCACGGTGATGGAGCGCCGCCCCCTGGGGAAGACGGGACTGCACGTGTCCGTGCTCGGCTTCGGCGCCGGGCACGTGGGCAGTCCGGACCTGCCGGAGGCGGACGCCGCCGCGCTGCTGCATGGCGTGCTGGACGCGGGCATCCACCTCATCGACACCGCGCCCGGGTACGGCCTGTCCGAGGAGCGCATCGGCCGGCACCTGCACGGCCGCCGCTCCGAGTTCGTCCTCTCCACCAAGTGCGGCTATGGCGTGCCCGGCGTGGAGGACTGGACGCCCGAGTGCATCACCCGCGGCGTGGACCAGGCGCTCCAGCGGCTGCGCACGGACGTGCTCGACGTGGTGCACTTCCACTCGTGTCCCACGGAGGTGCTCCAGCGACCGGGGTTGATGGATGCCCTCGTGCGCGCCGTGGAGGCGGGCAAGGTGCGCGCCGCCGCCTACTCCGGAGACAACGCCGCGCTGGAGTTCGCGCTGGGCACGGGCGTCTTCGGTGTGGTGCAGACGTCCGTCAACCTGTTCGACCAGCGCGCCATCGGCCGGGGCGTGGCCTGGGCCCGGGAGCGCGGCGTGGGCGTCATCGCCAAGCGCCCCATCGGCAACGCGCCCTGGCGCTTCCACGAGCGCCCCGGCGCGCACGACATCGGCGAGTACTGGCACCGGATGCGCACCATGGCGCTCGACTCGCGCGGCCTGGACTGGAGCGAGCTCGCGCTGCGCTTCGCCGCCCATGTGCCCGGCGTGTCCACGTGCATCGTCGGCACCGGGCGGCTGGACAACCTGCGGCGCAACCTGCGGGCACTGGAGCAGGGACCGCTGCCCGCCGACGTCGTCGAGTCCATCCGCGAGGCCTTCCGCCGGAACGACCACGGCTGGGACGGGATGATTTGAGCGGCGGCCTCACACCTGCTTGCGCGCCACCGACCAGATGAAGCCGTCGTACCAGAAGTGCATCAGCGACACGACGAGCGTGAGCGCGTAGAGGCTCTCCAGGTCCGGGTCCAGCAACTCCGCGCCCACGCCGTAGGCGAGCACCGGCACCAGGAAGAGCGCGAGCGCCAGGACCACGCTCCGGTGCCGCACGCGCTCCAGGATGCGGCCCCGCTCCTGCGCCCACACCAGCGCGAGGTACTGCACGGCGTGGGTGAGGTTCATGATGAAGAAGGCCTCGCCCCAGCTGTTGAAGCCCCACGTGTAGATGGAGCAGGCGCCCGTGGTGACGAGCAGGAAGACCTTGTGGAAGGACGGCGGGTGGCGGCGCCTCGCCAGTCGGAGGGAGGCCACGACGTAGAAGGCGAGAAAGGCCGTCCCCACGCCCAACACGCCCAGCGTCCAGGCCCGGTGCGTGGCCGTCATCCGCGCGGGCACGGACGCAAGCCACGGCAGGCCCACGTCGCCGAAGGCCTCGAAGCTCTGGAAGTGGTCCAGCATCGTGGCGCCCGCGAGGATGGGGCCCGCGTACAGCAGGTGGTTGAGCCAGTAGTCGAGCCGCCGCGCGGACTCGGGAGGGTTGCCCCGGTTTCGGTCGTAGATGCGCGCGAAGCCGAACGTCTGGAGCCCCGAGTGCCAGACATCCCAGAACGTGGCCAGCACCGTCGCCGCGGCGGCCATCACCACCGAGCCCCGGATGGCGGCCCACGCCAGCACCGGGACGAGGACGAAGCGCAGCGGGTAGAGGCGGAAGATGGCCGGGTTACCATGGCTGCGGAAGAACACCGCCACCAGGTGCGCGTGGATGATGCTGCCCACCAGCAGCCCGGCCCCCGTCTTCTCCTGCCCGAAGAAGCGGAACGACGCGTTGCTGAAGGCCGTGCCCGAGATGGCGATGCCCAGCCCGAGCGCCAGCAGCGGCGGCAGCAGGAAGAAGGCCCAGTCGTAGACCGGGCTCACGATGTACGGCGAACGCGCTCGGGGCACCTCGTGCACCGGCGCCACGGGGCTCGCATCCGGAGGCGCCTCGGTCTCAGCGCGCGCCGCCAGCGACCCGGCCATGCGGTGCCTCCTCCACCTCGGGCAAGGCCGTTGCCCGCGCCGTGAGCGTCACCCGCTCGCCCAGCTCCTCCATCAGCGCGCAGAGGAACAGGCTCACTCCAACCAGCTCCAGCCCTTCCTCCACGTGGTCGATGAGCGCATACACGAGGTTGTCGTTGCCGTGCCGCTCCGTCCACCACCCCAGCGGCAGCTCCATCACCAGCGCGCCGCCCACGTACAGCACTCCGGCCACGAGGAACTGCGTCCGCCGCCGAGGAGGAAGTCGCCAGAGGAACGGAAGGAAGGCGAGCCCCACGAGCGTCACCACGACAGCCGCCGGCACCACCCAGCTGAAGAACAGCACCCCACCCAGCTCCAGCAGCCCACCCAGGTGCTCGTGCAGCCCCACGGATTCATCCAGGGAGATGTACGCGAAGAGGCAGGCCAGCGCCGTCCAGTGGTGCCGACCGGCCTGCTTCGCGAGCACGGCGGTGCGAGCGATGAGCGCGAGCGCCAGCGCGCAGCACAGCAACAGTCCCGACGCGTACCAGGTGGGAAGGTTCCGCTCGTAGCTGAGCGAGAGGAAGGCGACGAGCGGCTCGACCCACCGGGCGCCACCGGCGTAGTGGGCCACCTCCACTCCCACTCCCAGGAGCGTCAGTACACCCGCGACCCCGAGCAGTCCGCGGCGCAGTGTCTGGGGGGAAGGGAGGAACATCGACGAGGCGGGAACGTACCTCATCCGGAACGCGGTTGAGCCCCGCCGCACAGCCACCTCCACCCGCCTGAACAGCAAGGAGGCGGGGCCAGTTCCCAGCCATGCCGCGGAACGGAATCTCCATTCCGCCCGGGCCCGCGGCGCCCCCGGGCCCCTCTCCTCCGGAACGGAATCTCCATTCCGCATGGGCCTGTCGCCACAGGGCCCCTCTCCTCCGGAACGGAATCTCCATTCCGCGCGGGCCCGCGGCGCCCCCGGCCCCCTCTCCTCCGGAACGGAATCTCCATTCCGCGTGAGCCTGTCGCCACAGGGCCCTTCCCGCCCGGAACGGAATGTCCATTCCGCGTGGGCTGCGACTCACCCGGGCCGTGCCCATCCGGTACGGAATCGCACCCCCACTCCGCGTGGGCCTTCCCGTTCCTCGCCGGTCCGCGTGGGCCTGCCGCCCCCGGAGCCGCTCCCGCCGGAACGGAACCTCACATGCCGCGTAGAACCGCCAGCTCCCGGGCCGCGCCCATCCGGAACGGAATCTCCATTCCGCGAGGGCCTGCCCGTTTCCTCGCCGGAGAACCCCACCCCCATCCCACGTGCGTCTGCCCGTTCCTCACCGGTCCGGGGTCGGCGATCGCGCCGGCTGAGTGCCACCGCAGGTGTCCGGCTCCTCGGTGGAGGTGAGTAGGAAGCGAGGGCAGAAACAGCGGAATCCGGCTACGTGGCTGCATGCGCGATGAAGCCTGGTGGAACTCCTTCACACCCTCGGTGGAGGACGTCCCCAGCAAGCAGCCGAGCAGACACTTTTCTCAGGCTGCGAGAAGTGCGCCTCCTCTCCGACATGGCCTGTCGCATACGGTGCGCCTCCATGACGGAGGGATGGATGTCACGGATGAACCGGATGGGCCTCGTGGGCGCGGTGCTGCTGCTCGCCGCGGGCACCGCCGAGGCGAAGCAGTGGAAGTACGCGGGCATGCACCCGCGCGGTGGGCAGCCGTCGGACGGGCTCTGCCACATCGAGGCCACGCACGTGCACACCGCGGCGCCGATCCAGGCCGACGTGCTCTACCGCACGCATGATGGCGCCTACGTCTTCATCGGCGACCCCACGCCCTTCGGCTACGAGGGCACCCGGCACGCGTACTACGGGCACCATCCGGTGGTGCTCAACGTGCTCATCAACATCGAGGTGGACGTCGACGTGGTGGAGTACTGCTACCACGACGGGCCGCACTACCACGCCTACGAGCCGCCGCCGCGCCACGACTTCGAGGAGCAGGAGGACGTCCACTACTACACGGGCGAGTACCCCGAGGAGTACAAGCGCGAGAGCCCGCAGCTCGTCCGCGTCAACACGGTGTATCGCACGTGGAATGTCCCCCGCCCGGTGGTGACGGTGGCCCCGCCGTCCCACTACCGCGGCCCCATCTTCCAGGTGAATGTCAACGTCTCGGCGCCGAAGGTCGAGGTGAACGTGGGCGCGGTGCCGGCACGGCATGACGTCATCATCGTCCACGAGCACGACGACGACGACTGCGACCACCCGGGACACAAGCACAAACACAAGCACAAGAAGCACAAGCACAAGAAGTTCAAGGAGCGGCACTGAGCATGCGTCGCACGCTCTGCGCGCTGACCGCGCTCCTCGCGGCGGGCTGCTCCAGCGGCCCGGATGACGTGCTCGACGCGTGGAAGGCCGCCGGTGAGTCGCCCTCCGCCTTCAGCGACGTGGGCGAGAAGCTGCCCGGCGGCAAGTGCCACGCGGGCAAGGTGAGCGGCCTCGACGCCACCGTGTGCGTCTTCGACAGCAAGGAGAAGGCGAAGGAGGCCGAGGACGCGGGCTGGAAGCTCGTGGGCAACGCCGTCGGCTCGTCGGTGGCCTCCGGGAAGACGGTGCTCGTCATCGCCGACCCGCGCAAGGAGGACCCCAGCGGGCGGCGCATCAACACCCTGGTGAAGGCCTACCAGAAGGAAACGCGCTGAAGCCTCGCGCCGGATGAACGAGGGCCCCGACCGCGCGAGCCATGCGCGGGACGGGGCCCTCTTACTTCGTCAGGTGCTCAGCGCCGGGCCATCCGGGTCCGCCGCCGCCGCAGGGCCAGCCCCACGAGCGCGAGCACGGCGAGCGGCAGCGGCACGACGCCGGCACTCGCGCAGCCCGGGTCTCCCGGCTTCGGCACATCCACCACCGCCTCGGGCTCCTCCGGGGTGGCCTCCGGCGGAGCCGAGGCCGGCGGGTCCGACGGGGTCGTGGCATCCTCGATGACACCCGGAGGCCCGTCCCCTTCCGCGGAGACCATGGTGTCGCCGCCCTCGCCGACGGTCAGCACCGCCTCCCGGTTCTCGAACGCACCCAGCGAGTCGAGGAACGCGCCCGTCAACCCCAGCTCCTCGATGGGCTTGGGAACGGTGCCGGAAGCCACGGCGCCCGAGGCGATGGTGTGGCGAAGCACGCGGAAGTCGCTGTCATCGATGGCCGTCCTCACCGAGACCCGGCCAATGTCATTGATGGCCGGAGCGCCGGTGCGGAAGGCGTAGTCCCGGGCAATCTGGACTTCGCTTCCCCCCGGCGGACGGACCCAGACGCTGTAGCGCTGCGCATTCAGGTCCGCGACGATGCGCACGTGGTACGTCTGGCCCGAGACGAAGTTCACCCGGGTGAGCGCCGCGTAGCCGCCGCCGTTGCGCACGTCGAAGTAGCCGCTGGTGTTCATGCGCACCGTGAGGTTCAGGGTCGAGTAGCCCGTCACCTCCGTGGAGCTGTCCGTGTAGCCCACCGTGCCGTCCTGCGAGGCGGCGCGCGGGTTGATGTCGAACTCGATGGTGCGCACGCCGGTGTTGCTGGAGCCCAGCAGGTGCTGGCTCTGGTAGAAGGACGTCTTCGAGTACCAGGGGTACGGCGGCCTCGGGTTGAAGCGCAGCACCGCCTCCAGGAAGTAGTAGTCGCCGTAGACGAGCGCGGTGTCGATTTCCCGCCCCGCCGGGTAGTGCCCCACGCCGTGCAGCAGCAGGCCCGGGCTGGTGGTGCCGTCCGCGTAGTAGGCCGGCGACACCAGCGAGTCGAGCGTGCGCAGCGCCGCGTCCCGGTAGCGCGTCCTGCGGGTGGCGTCCGTCTCCAGGGCGCTGAGTTCCTGTAGCGCGGACGCCACGATGGCGCCCACCGTCGAGTCCTTCTGCTGCGAGGGGGCGTCGAAGTCCCAGTTGGGCACCATGTCCGCGGGCACCCGGGACAGGTACCAGTCCGTCACCCTGCGCGCCGCCTCCAGCATCCGCACGTCGCCCGTGTACCGGTACACCATGGTGTAGCCGTAGATGAGCCACGCATGGCCACGCGCCCACGTGGAGTTGGCCGAGTAGCCCTGGAACGTGCCCTTCGAGCGGATGGCGCCCGTGGTCCGGCTGTAGTCCACGTAGTGGAAGGAGCTGCCATCGGGCCGCACCGCGTCCTGGAGCGTCCGGAGCGCATGGTTGACGGCCATGGTCCGCCACTCCGCGCGCCCGCCGTTCTGCGACGCCCACAGCAGCAGCTCCAGGTTCATCATCGTGTCGGTGACGAGCGGCACCTGCCAGTCGGAGTTCCAGTCGCAGCAGCTGATGATGCCCACCTGCGAGTTGTAGCGGGACGCGAGCGACTCGGCCGCCGTGAGCAGGACGCCGCGGTAGTAGCTGTCACCGGTGAGCCGGTACGCGTTGCCGAAGCTCAAGAAGAGCTTGAAGCCCAGGTCATGCGTCTGGCGGTTCGTCTTCTGCAGTTCCAGGGCGCGCGTCCAGCGGTCCGCGCGGTCCCTCCAGATGGGCTCACTGCCCACCTGGTACATGAACCACATGCTTCCGGGGAAGAAGCCCTGCGTCCATTCGATGAGGTCCGTGTTGGGCTCCCGGCTCCACGTCCCATCCGGCAGCCCCGCCTTCGGCGACCACGTCTCGTCCGGCATCTCGCGCGTGGTATCCGCGAGCTGAGAGCGCGCGAAGCCAATCACCCGCACCGCGTCCGCGTCGCTGAAGGCCTCCGCGCGCGGCACCACCGCCAGCAGCACCAGACACAGCGCCGCGGCCCACTTTTTCAATTCAAGACAACGTGTCATGGACAGCCCCTCCCATCCGCCCGGCAAGGTGAAGGCGTAGGGAGGGTGTGGCCAGGGACACCCCCCAGGATGGCGTCTGGCTGCCCGGTTCACGGAGTGGCGAGCGGACCGGAACGTCGCCTCGCGGTCCATCCGAAGCGACCCTTGCCTGACACCTTCCCCGCCCCGGAATTGGGGAGGCGTCCGGACGGGTGTGACATATGCAAGGAATTGTCACGAGGCGCCGCGGGCTCAACCCTGCGGCGCGCCTGCCTGCCTACCGCGCCGCGGCCACCACGCGGGACCACATGGTGAGGAGGTTGCGGACCACCGGCCCTTCGGGCACCTCCGCCACGGGCGGCACGTCCACCTGGATGCCGTGCGGCGCCAGCCGGGTGAAGGGATTGGAGGCGTCCTGCGTCTTCAGCGGCACCGACGGGTCCGCGGGCCGGAAGCCGAAGGCCAGCGCCCGCTCCTGCACCGGCCGGCTGCGCAGGTAGCGCAGCCACTCCAGCGCCGCCGCCTTCTGCTTCGGCGTCACCCAGGGGCCCTGCAGCACCGCCGCCGGGTGGTCGCTCCACAGCGTGAGCGCCGGGTAGTACACCTTGAGGTTGCCCCAGCGGCCCTGCGCGTTGGCAATCTGGGAGATGGCCAGGTTCTCGTACACCACCGCGATGTCGTAGCGGGACGGGCCGAAGCGGACCATGTCCGTCATGAAGGTGCCGGTGGAGGTCTCGAAGCGGGTGACGCCCTTCTCCAGCTGCTTCACCCACTCCTGGTACTTCGGGTCCAGCAGGTCCCCCACCGTCAGGCCGCTGCGCTTGTTGTAGTACTCCAGCGTCGCCAGGAGCAGCGCCTGCAGCCCCGAGTTGGAGCGCGTCGGGTCCGTGTGGCCCAGCTTCACGAAGCCCCAGTCCGGCTTGCCGCCGATGGAGGGCCAGCCCTGGTCGCTCGCCACCGCCTTGTGGATGGCCTTCCACGACACCGCGCGGCCCTCGTTGGCCTTCTGCAGCACCTCCGCCCGGTCCTCCCACACCACGAAGACCAGGGGCGTAATCACCAGCGGCTGCGGCGCGCCCTCGCCGTCGGTGGCGAACAGCGGCCCGCGCGAGGGCTCCGTGGCCCAGTCCGACTCCAGCATCCGCAGCACCGCGCTGTCCGCGGGGCTCCACACCGTGGGCTTCTCACGGCCGTCGAGGATGGCCTGCGCCGACTCCAGCGAGCCGCGCCCCACGAGGTTGACCTTGATGTGGGGGTTCTCTCGCTGGAAGGCCGCCGCGGCGGTCTCCACCCAGTCCTTCTTCTCCGTGCTGTAGAGGAAGGAGATCTCCGTCACCTCCGTGGGCGTGGCGGGCGCGCCCCCGCGCGGAGCGCCGCCGTCCCGCGCGCCGCGGTGGGAGGACAGGTAGAAGACCCCGCCGACCGCGGCGAGGAACCCGATGATGATGAGCACCTTGGGCGTCATGTGACGACTCGAACCTCGTGAATGGACTTCAGGGTCTCCTCGAAGGCGCCAATCTCGCCGTTCATCCGGCCCAGCTCCTCGTTGAGGTCCCCGTACATGGTTTCCGTCGCCTGCGCATCCAGCGCGCGCAGGCGCATCACCCGGGCGGGCAGCCCCTGGTACGCCGCGGCGATGCGCGCGAGGTTCGCCAGGACCCGCTCACGCGCCGCGTCGATGTCCACCAGCGCGGCGAGCTGCTCCTCGCGCGCGGCGAGGGCGCGCTCGTACTGCGCGCGCGCCTCCGCGTCCCGCGCCGCCCGGGCCTGCTCCGCCGCCTGGCGGATGCCCTCGCGCACCGAGGCCGCGTCCGCCGAGGCCAGGAAGCGCGCCAGCTCCTCCCCGCGCACCGCCAGCCGCGCCGCCCGGCCCTCCAGCTCGTGCAGGGACGAGAGCGCCAGCCCCAGGTGCGAGCGCACCGCCTCCGGCGACTCCTTCAGCGTGCGCTCCAGCTGCTCCCTGGCGGTGGTCATGGCCCGCACCGCGTCGCGCACGCGGGTGTCCTTCAGCGACTCCGGCGCCGGCAGGCGGACGGCGGCCTGACCTTCCGTCTTCCCGCGCAGCACCTCGCGCCAGAAGGCCGGAGAGGCCAGGTCCCACGCCACCAGCGCCGCGTAGGCCGCGCCGCCCAGCGCGAGCACGGGCCAGGACTGGAGCGCCGCCGCGCCCAGCATCGACGCGCCGGCCACCGCGAGGTTGAGGTTGCCCCCCACCGAGCGCGCCAGCACCCGGGGGAAGTGCCGCGCCAGCGTGGCGTCACGCTCGGCCATCGTGTCCCCCGTCTCGCGCGCCGGCCATACCCGTCCCGTGTCCCCTCGTCAGAAGAAGGAGGCCATGTCCCGGTACACCTGGACGATGTCCTCGACGCCGCCGCGCGCGCTGGAGCCCTTGCCCGCCTCGGCGATGGCCTCCAGCACCTGCCCTTCCGCGCTGTCGCCGTAGGCGATGGTGAAGATGCGCACCGCGGCGTCCTGCTCGTCGGCGGAGCCGAGGCGCTGCTGGAGCTGGGCCAGGGTGAGGGTGCTGCTCTCGTCGCGGCCGTCGGTCATCACCATCACCGCGTGGATGCGGCCCGGGTGCTGGCGGGCCCGCTCCCGGGCCACCTGGTACGCGGCGGCGGTGGCGCCATACAGCGCGGTGCCACCCGCGGCGAAGGTGCTGTCGATGCGGCCGGCCAGCTCCGCCCGTCCCGCGGCGTCCAGCAGCTTCGGGCCCACCGGGGAGTACACGTTGTTGTCGAAGAAGAGCAGCGTCACCTCGTCCCGGTCGGACAGCGTGTCGAGGAAGCGCTTCGCGCCCACCTTCGCCTCGGCCAGCGGACGGCCCTGCATGCTGCCGGACTTGTCGAACACGAAGATGACGTCGGTGGGCTTCTTCGTCTGGCGCCAGACGGCCAGCAGCTTCTCCAGCACGGCCGCGTCGGGGACCTCCAGCAGCGTCTGCGGCTGCTTCGGGTCCGCGCCGTGCGCGGCGTCCACCGGCGCGGTGATGGCCACGGCGGGGTCCGCCGGACGGAAGCCCAGCGCCAGCGCGCGCTCCTGCGCCGGCCGCGACTTGAGGAAGCCGAGGAGCGCTTCCGCCGCCTCCTTCTCCTCGGGGCCCACCCACTCCGCCTCCAGCGTGGCGTACGGGTGGTCCGACCAGAAGGTGCCCTCCACCGGGTAGACGGACACCAGCGGGAAGGGCGCGCTCGAGGGCTTCGCGTAGGACTCGATGACGAGGTTCTCGTAGAGGACGGCGGCGGAGATGTAGCCCGGGCCGCGCTGCAGCATCTTGTCCGCGAAGAAGCCGGTGGACTTGCCGTAGTGCACCACCGTGCCTTCAATCCGCTGGAGCAAATCCAGCGTCTTCGGCGACTCCACGTCCTCCGCGCGCAGCCCGCGCGTGCGGCCCGCGCCCGCGTAGGCCTCGGCCAGCACGGACAGCAGGCCGGAGTTGGAGAACTCGGGGTGGGTGTGGCCCAGCTTGAAGCGGCCCCACTCGGGGTGGCCGTAGGCGGCCCAGCCCTGGGGGTTGGCGGCCACCGCCATCAGGTCCGCCCAGCCCAGCGCCTTGCCGGGCCAGCCCAGCGCCTCCGCCATGGGCTTCCACATGGCGATGACGATGGGGGACAGCAGCACCGGCTCGCCCTGCCCCACCAGCGGCTGCGTGCGCCCGGTGGCCTGCGTCCACGCGCTGTTGAGCAGCGGCAGGTACGCGCTGGAGGCGGGGCTGTAGACGTGGGCCTTCAGCCGGCCGGAGACAATCTCCTGCTGCGCCTCGCCGGAACCCAGGGCCCGGGCCTCCACGCGGATGCGGCGGCCGGACTTCGTGGTGGCGCCGGTGGCCTCGAAGGCGCGCACCTGCTCCTCCAGCCACGTCTTCTTCTCGCTGCCGTAGGCCACGGTGAGCACCACCGCGTCCCGGGGCCGCTCCGAGGGGATGCTCCCGGTGCGGGCGGCGCCGCCCTCACCCGCCGGGCCGCCGCACTTGCAGGCCGCCAGCAGCGCCAGCGCGAGACATCCCACATGGAACTTCCACATCGCCGGTCCTCCCCTACGCGCCGTCGGTGGCCACTGTGAAACGCCCCGACGCCACGCCACAAGGAGCCCACCCCTTAACTCACCTCGTTCTTGCACCCCTGTCACAGAGCCGTCACGCAACGGAGGCACAGGTGTGGCGGCGCTTCGGGAGGCGGCGGCGCGGGGCCGCCCGCTCTCCAGGCGGTGGCACCTGGCGTGATATTTGTTAGCACTCAAACCAGCTGGCAGAATCCGCGCATGACGTCATACCTTCGGCGGCTCGTGTACACGGGCCTGGGGGCAGTGCTCTGCGCCTGCGCGTCGAGGCCCGCGCCCCCTGTGAAGAGCTACACCCTGGGCATGTCCCGGGCGGACTACCGGGACTACGCGGGGGCCAGGGCCAACCCGTGCGACGCGGAGCCCCGGTGGCTGTCGGACGAGCTGACGGCGGTCAACAGCCTGCTGTCACGCTTCCTGCGCGAGACGGAGAACGCGGCTCGCCCCGAGGCGCCGGAACACGAGCAGCACGTGGCGCTGCTCCAGGAGGCGATGAAGACGCTGCCCCCGGTGCTGGCGGTGCACCGCGGCACGCTGGCGAAGCTGCCGGAGTGTGGCTTCCGCCGCTCCGGGGCCTTCCCGGAGATTGCGCGGCGGGGCGCGGAGCTGGTGGAGGCGGCGGGGACGCGGCTGACGGACGCGCCGAGGACGCTGGCGGCGGCGCAGCGCAAGGAGGCCGTGCGCAAGTGGAAGGAGGAGGGCCCCGCGAGGGAGGCCTCCGCACGCGGCAACTGGTGCCCGGAGAAGCCGCAGGTGGGACAGGCCGTGGCCTACTACGTGCGCATGGACGCGGACGGCCGCACCGTGGCGCACTTCTGCGACGGGCACCGGGTGGAGCAGGTCTCGGGAGGCGAGCCCCAGCTCATCGAGCCGGAGGGCCTGTCGCGAGCGATGCGCCGGCGCGTGCAGCCGAAGGCCTACCTGGACGCCGCGGCCAACTTCCCGCCCGAGGAGATGGACCGGCACCCGGACCTCGTCCCCGCGAAGGCGGCCGAGCCCACGGGCACGGCGGCCGGCGCCAAGGACTGAGCGCCGGCACACCGCCCCTGACTCAGGGGGCGTAGGTGACGACGACGTGGTTGCCCGTCACCAGCAACCGGCGCGGCACGGCGCCCTGTCCCTGGATGGTCATGTCGAACACCAGGGGCAGGCGCAGCGCCTTCTTGTTCATCTCGTCCTGGAGGCGGCTCTCCGCGCTGGAGTCGCGCTTCGCCTTCAGGCGGATGTCGGTGGCCTGCGCGCGGGCAATCACGTGCGGGCCGTCCAGCTCCAGCCGCACCTCCAGGTCCGCGATGGCGCCCTTGGTGACGGCCTGCTCGAAGTCCTTCACCTGGCCCTTCGCGAAGGACGGCACGCTGCCGGTGTATTTGATTTTCTCCCCTCGCAGGTGCGCCTTGCAGCGCAGCCGGTTGCGGGAGAGGAACTGAAAGTCCGTCACCCGCTCGACGATGATTTCGCCCTTGAGCTTGCTGTTGAACTCGCGGCCCTGCATCCGGTACGGCACCGCCTGCGTGGCCATCCGCTCCAGCGTCTCGGGCGTGAAGTAGAGCGAGAAGGCCCCGCCCGCCTTCGCCGGAGACTGCATCTCCGCGAGGTAGGAAGCGGTGCCCTGCACGGCCTGGTCGGCGGCCTGCACCGAGCGGGCGAGCTGCTTGTTCTCGTCCTCCAGCGACTTCGCGCGCACGCGCGGGTCCGCGGCGCAGCCTCCCAGCAACAGGGCCGCCGTCAGCACCGCGCCCAGACGGGCGCCCAGCTTTCGCGCGCTCATTGCGAGCTCACCTGGCAGTTGCCCGGAGACACCTTCCAGCCTCCGGTGGTGCGCGCGCCGGAGAAGCTCGGAGCGAGCTGCAGGGCGCGGTGGTTGAGCTTCAGCTTCGAGTGCACCGCGCCCGAGCGGGGCATGCCTCGCGCGGGCGAGCTGGCCGGCGTGACTCCGGCGCAGTCGAGGCTTCGAAGGCCGGCGGCGGCCTCGGCCTGGGTGGTGGCGGCGAAGGACTGCTCGATTTCCGCCTCCTTGCGGCGCAGCTCCTCGCGCAGCTCGGCGTTGCGTGCCTCCAGCTCCTGCACGCGCGCGTCCGATGAACCGCCGCCGCGCTTCGCGCCGCTCTCGGAGGCGCAGCCCGTCGCCAGCAGCAGCGCCGCCAGCAGCACTCGTGGGGTGATGCTCGTCATGCGCCCACGGTAGCACCGGGGCGCGGGCTCACGCCTCCAGGCGGGCCAGCCGCTGGGTGAGGTGTGAATCACCCCCGGCGTCCACGCCTTTGACCCAGGCGGCCAGCGAGCCGCCGGACTCGGACAGGTGCGACTCCAGGTGCGGACGCAGCGCCTTCCAGCGCTTCGCCCAGCCCTCCTCGGACGGACCGCCGCGCAGGCCGGGACGCTCGGCCAGGAGCGTGCCCAGGCGCAGCGCCAGCTCCGGCTCGCCCAGTGACGCGGCCTGCTCGGACACGGCGGTGGCGGCGGGGACGGCGCGTGACGCGCGGCGCCAGAGCTCGGTGGCGCGGACGAAGGCGGCGACGTCCACGGCGCTCAGCAGGGCGAGGGCGTGACGTAGCGGCAGGCGGCCTTCCTTGGGAGAGGCCACCACGCGCTCCATGAGGGCGGAGAAGGTGCCGGCCAGCTCCGGGTGGGCGGCGGGGTCCACGCCTCCGAGGGCGAGCAGGGCCCGCCGGGCGCGCCGGGCGCGGGACGTCACCTCCCAGCTCCGCCAGCCGAGGCGGGCGCGCAGGCCCGCGAGGGCGTCCGCGGCGGCCTTCACGGCCTCGGGCGTGGGCGTGGCCGGGCGGACGCGGCGGGGCAGCGGGGCCTTCTGAGGGG
>NZ_JABBJJ010000278.1 GCF_012933655.1 Pyxidicoccus fallax
CGGCGGGGATGCTCGGGGTGGAGGGGCTGTCGCCGATGGTGCCAGGGGACCTGAGCGCCATCGACGGGCTGCGCGAGGACGATGCGGCCCGGCTGGCCGAGGAGCGTATCGACTCGGTGCACGCGCTGGCCTTCACGCCGACGGCGCGCATCTTCTTCAACACGGTGTATGGCCTGCACCGCATCTGTGACTGGCAGGACCAGGCCCTGCTCATCGCGCGCGTCGGACGCACCAATGCCCTGATGCTGCGTGAGCAGTACTTCATCCGGGGCGCCATCGCCGCGCGCAACGAGGCGCTCAAGCTGCTCGCCGCGGCGGGGGAGGCACAGCCCGAGGCTCCCGCCGCGCCGAAGCCCGGGACGACGAGCGTCGTGCAGGACGACATGCTCAAGCGGGCCCTCCATCCGCTCGCCGAGGACAGGGACATCGAGCGCCTCGAGGTGTTCTGGCGCTCCATTCCCGTGCTCGCGGAGACCTCGACAGGGAAGGGGGCGGCGTAGTCCTCCCGATGGGAATCGGACCAGTGATACGGTGATTCCGTATTTTGCGGCTTTACCTCGGTTCCGATTCCTCACCCCCGGGAGCCTTCTTGAACCTGTCACCCCACCCCCGACTCCACTCGCGCCGCGTCTTCCCGCTGTTGCTGTCGTTGCTCGCGGTCCTGCCCGCCGTCGCTGGGGCCGCGCCTCTCTATGTCAGCCCGAGCGGCTCCGACTCCAACGCCGGCACCTCGTCCTCGGCTCCGCTGAAGACCATCCAGGCCGCCCTGGACAAGGCAACCGCGGGGACGACCATCCACCTCGCTCCGGGCATCTACCGTGAGCGGCCCGTCACGAAGCGGGCGGGCACCGCGACGGCGCCCATCACCCTCAAGGGCCCGGAGACCGGCAAGGACCGCGCCGGGCGCTACAAGGCGGTGCTGTACGGCACCAGCCGCATCTTCAACATCGACCACAGCCACTACGTGCTGGAGGGGTTCACCATCGACGGGCAGGAGAAGCTCGCCGGCAAGACGTTCCCCACCCGCCTCGCCGAGGCGCGTGCCTTCAAGGACGCCAACCAGGGCCTCATCTCCGACGGCCGGCTCATCTACATCGGCTCGGCGGAGACCTCGCGCGACATCACCGGCGTCGTCATCCGCGACATGTTCCTCAACGGCGGCGGCGGCGAGTGCATCCGCATGCGCAACAACGCGGATGGGAACGAGATTGCCCACTCCGTCATCCAGTGGTGTGGCATGTACGGCAAGGGCGACGACGTGGAGCGCTACAAGTACCACAACGGCGAGGGCGTTTATATCGGCACCAGCCCCAAGTCGACCGACCAGCCGATGTATGCGAATGACTCCAGCGCGTACAACCACATCCACGACAACACGATTCACACGTACGGGTCGGAGTGCTTCAACGTCAAGGAGAACGCCCACAACAACACGTTCGCCAGGAACGACTGCCGCTACAACGACGAGCCGCTGGAGTGGCTCGGCAGCCTCATCGAGCTGCGCGGCCACGCCAACGTCCTGGACTCCAACGTCATCGCCGACAGCCGCAGCTACG
The DNA here is from genome assembly GCF_012933655.1 of Pyxidicoccus fallax. Lineage (GTDB taxonomy): Bacteria > Myxococcota > Myxococcia > Myxococcales > Myxococcaceae > Myxococcus > Myxococcus fallax. The sequence continues at coordinate 1,557 of NZ_JABBJJ010000278.1, forward strand.
CGCTCAAGCTGAAGTCCGACTCGGGCGCCTATGACAAGGGTGGCAACTCGTTCACCCACAACACCTTCCGCGCGGCGACGGGCGCCTTCATCCGCAACGACAACAGCGCGCCGCAGGGCACCGTCTGCGGCAACACGTTCGACAGCTCGCCGCCGGCCGTGCAGGGCAACTCCGTGGGGAACCCGACCGCGCCGTGCTCCGGCGGCGGGGACACGACGCCGCCCACCGCTCCGTCGGGCCTGAGCGCGACGGCGGTCTCCAGCAGCGCGGTGGCCCTCTCCTGGAATGCCAGCACGGACAACGTCGGCGTGGCGTCGTACTCGGTGTTCCGTGATGGCGCGCGCGTCGCTACCGTCAGCGGCCTGACGTACCGCGACAGCGGCCGGGCGCCGAGCACCACCTATGCGTACCGCGTGGTGGCCACCGACGCGGCGGGCAACGCGTCCGCGCCGTCCCCCACGGTGAGCGTGACGACGCCCGCGCAGACGGGCTCGGCCCTCATCAGCGAGTCCTTCGACAGCTCGGCGGGCGGCATGACGGCCGTCCGGGGTGGCACGTGGGCCGTCAGCGGCGGACGCTATGACCTGTCTTCGCCGGCCGCGGGTACGGTGGAGATGGGCAACGGCAACCTCGCGGTGCATGGCACGGCCGTGTCCGGGGACTTCACGCTCACCACCCTCGCGCGGTCTCCCGGCACGAGCAGCGCCTGGGACGACTTCTCCATCGTGTTCGGCTACACGGACACGGCGAACCACTACTTCGCCAGCTTCAACGAGGGGAACGACGCCAACACCCACGGCCTCTTCCGCGTGCAGGCGGGCACGATGACGCAGATCGCCGACTTCACGGGCGGCATCACCCCGGGCGTGGACCACGCCATCCAGGTGGAGCGCAGCGGGGCCACGCTTCGCGTGTCGCTCGACGGCGTGCTGGTTGGCGAGGTGACGGACTCGACGTTCACCTCCGGCAAGGTGGGCTACGGCAGCCGCAATGACGCCGCGTCGTTCGACGACCTGCGCGTCGTCGCCGCCACCACGAGCGCGGACACGACGCCACCCACGACGCCGACGGGGCTCACCGCGACGGCGGCCTCCAGCACCGAGGTGGAGCTGTCCTGGAACGCCAGCTCGGACAACGTCGGCGTGGCGTCGTACACGGTGCTCCGCGCGGGGACGCCCGTGTGCACGGTGACGGGGCTGACGTGCGGCGACACGGGGCTGAGCCCGGCGACGACGTACAGCTACACCGTCCAGGCCCGCGACGCGGCCGGCAACGTCTCGCCCGCGAGCAGCGCGGTGAGCGTGACGACCCCGGGCGGCACCGGCTCGGCGCTGCTGTCCGAGAACTTCGAGTCGGCCACGAGCTTCCCGTCGGCGGGCTGGACGAACAACAGCGGCAACGGGAGCTGGGCGGTCGTCACCGACGGAACGCGGGCGGTCCAGCAGCAGTCCGCCACGTCCGCCACGTACATCGTCACCGCCGGTCAGGCGACCTGGAGCAACTACACCCTGTCCGCGCGGGTGAAGGTGGGCTCCACGGGCGTGCGCAATGGGCTCGTCGCGCGGTTCGTGGACAACAACAACTTCTACTTCCTCGTGCTCCACAACGGGAACGTGGTGCTGAGCAAGAAGGTCTCCGGCTCCACGACGACCGTGCAGTCCGTGCCGTTCACCGCGAGCACGTCGGCGTTCCACACGCTCACCCTGGTGGTGAGCGGCACGTCCATCCAGGGCTACGTGGATGGGCAGTTGCGCGTGCAGGGCGCGGACACGGCGCTGACGGCGGGGAAGCCGGGCTTCTACGCCAACGGCGTCGCCACCTATGACGACGTGGTGGTGACCTCGCCGTAGTCCGTGTCGCCGGGGTGGAGGTGACGGGGACTCCCGACCTCCACCCCTCGCGGTGGACCGCCCGGGCTCAATGCTCGGGCATGGGGAAGACGGTCAGCTTCCCGTATGCCGTCATGATGACGAGCTCCGGCCTCGCGTCACCGAGCACGTCCATCGACCTCACCCAGTCTGGCCCACCCTCCAGCGCGTAGCTCCGCGCGGGGAGGAAGGCGCCGTCCCCAGCGCCGAGCCACAGCACCAGCGACTTCGTGCCCTTGCCGATGAGGTCCGTGACGCCATCCCCGTCGACGTCCCGGGCCTCCATCACGCCCGGGAAGGTGCTGGCCGCGCAGAGCAGCGGCGCCCGCGGGGTGCCCTGCCCATCGCCGAGCTGCAGCGCGAGGCCGTCCGGGCCGGCCACCACCAGGTCCAGCTTCCCGTCGTCGTCCACGTCGCCCACGCTGGGGGTGCCCGGGAACCAGACCCGGTTCAAGGCTCCCATCGGCGTGCCCTCGCCACTCGGCGTGGTGAAGTCGAGGTGGAGCTCCACCGAGTCGTGGAGGAGGTCCGGCCGGCCGTCGCGATTGAAGTCCACCACCTGGGGCTTCCACAGCGTGGTGATGCAGCCGTCATACGGGCTGTAGCCGAGGTCCGGCGGCGGCAACACGATCATCACCCCATTGCCCTGGTTCAGCAGGCGAGTGGTCCGCGGGGAGCAGTCCCCCGGGACGCTGACGACGAGGTCCAGGTGGCCGTCGCGGTTCAGGTCCTCCGCCACGACGTGGCCCATGCCGTAGGGGGCGAGCTGCGGGTAGCTCGTCGAGGTGGGGAACTCGCCCTGGCCGTTGCCCCAGAGAATCTCGAACGTCACCTGCTCCGGGTTGTAGGCCGGGTTCAGGTCCGAGGGCAGGGTGATGGTGGCCAGATCGTCATGGCCATCGCGGTTGAAGTCTCCCGCCGCGAAGCCCATCAGCCGGAGCTTCGGCAGCGGGATGCGCTGCACGAACTGTCCGTTGCCCTGGTTCAGGATGAGCAGCGCGCTGTCGTACCCCAGCTGCGACACGATGTCCTGGAGGCCATTGCCGTCGAAGTCGCCCGTCGCCGAGCGAGCGCCGCCGGTGTAGCTGGTGTTGAAGACGGCGAGCGGAGCGGGGGATGCCGGAGCCTCGCCGGGGAGCACGCGCACGGGGCAGGTGGGCGGCGTGAGGTTCTCGACGGTGGCGCGCGGAGGCACCCGGTAGACGGACACGGTGTTCTCGGCCGACTCCACCACCAGCAATTCACGCTGTCCGTCCGCGTCCAGGTCCGCCACGGCGACGGCCCGGGGCTCGCGGCCCACCGCGAGCCGGCTGGCGGAGTGGAACCCGCCATCCCCGCGCCCGTACCACACCGTCACCGCCGCGGCGGCGCGGTGCACGGCCGCGACGTCCGGGTGCCCATCGGCGTCCAGGTCCGCCACGGCGAGGTCGTCCACGGGCAGCACCGTCTGTGTCGCCGACGCCTCCGTGAAGCCCGCGTCCCCGTCGCCCCGGTAGATGCGCAGGGTCTGCGCGTCCAGCACGGCGAGGTCCACATGGCCGTCTCCGTCGAAGTCCGCGGTCTCCAGCTCGCGGGCCTGCGTCGTGAGCAGCGGCTGGAACGTGTACTGGCCGAAGCCATTGCCCAGCACGAGGGTGACGGGCTTCTCGTACGCGGACATCACGATGTCCGGAGCGCCGTCCTCGTCGACGTCCGCCACCGTGGCCACGAGGTTCTCCTCGTAGGGGCCAATCACCGGCGCGCCCTGCGCCGTGGTGGGCGTGCTCACGTCGAACGTGCCAGCCGGGCCCGGGCGCACGAAGCTCATCCCGGGGCGGTTCTGGGGCACGTCCTTGCCGTCAATCGAGCCCGCCGCCCACCCGAGCGGCGGCGTGCTCCCGCTCCCCGGCAGGATGCCCAGGTGCCGCGACACGCCGCCGCCCAGGCCGAAGGGCTGCACCTGGAACCAGCCGTCCTGCTGCCCGCGCAGCATCGCCGCACCCCACCGCGTGCCGACCAGCAGGTCCTGCACGCCGTCCGCGTCGAGGTCGCCCGCCGCGAGGCCACCCTGCGCGCTCCGCAGCGAGGCCCGGAGCGTGGGCGCACCCAGGCCGCCCTGGCCATCGTTGAGCAGCACGGAGACTTTGCCGGGCGACACGCGGTAGGGGTTCTCCTGGCTCCGGTCGGAGGAGAGGACGGCGACGTCCGGCGCGCCGTCCCGATTGAAGTCACCCACCGCGAGCGCCTCGGGCGCCAGGCCCGCCGGGAACGCGCCGCGCAGGTACTGGCCGCGCTCACCTCCCGGGCCGGTGCCGGTGGACAGGTCCGGCATCCCCGGGCTCGGCGTGCCCGGCGCCGGAGGCTCGGACGCCTCCGCCGGCTGCTCGTCGTCCACCGAGTCCGAGACCACCGGAAGCACCTCGGCCCGCTCCGTTCCCCGCGTCGTGTTTTCGTTTCCCTCCGAAGGCTGTTCCACTTCGGGAGCCGGCGCCGCGTCGCGCGGAGCGTCCTCTCCCGAGGCGCACCCCGCCATCAGCCAGACCCACCCCATCGCGAACGCCATACCGCGCGCCGCCCGCCTCACCCCTGTTTGCCATTGCATTGATTGCTGCTCCCGGTGTGACTCGCGGTGCAAATGCTCACGTGCCAGCGGTCCTGCAACCCGGTTTCTTTTGTTCGTCTCGTTGGTCGGTGGCGAAGGGACGTGTCCCGCGCGATTGCCCTGTGTGAGGACGCCTGGGGCTCCGAGGGTTGCGCGTCGCGGCGCCGTGGCCCCGCAAACGAAAACGCGGACCGTGGCTGACTTCACCACGGCCCGCGTCCTGTCACGGCTCAGCGCTCTTCGCCAACGGGGGCGCTCAGGGCGCCACCCTCAACAGGAGGATGTCCCTGCCCTGGGCCGGGCCATGCCGTGTCTGCTCCACCTGCGTGGTTCCGCTGAACGAGTAGCCCGCCAGGGTGGAGCCGTCGGGCTGCATGCCCAGCACCTTCCCCGGGATGTCGAGGTAGCGGGACCAGCGGTGGGCCCCGGTGGGCGAGTAGCTCGCCACGAAGCCGTGGTACTCCGACACGGGCGCTCCGAGGGGACCCCCGCCCACGTCCCCGGTACCGAAGAAGGAGCCCATCACCATGAAGTTCCCCTGCGCGTCCACCACCATCCGGCTCATCTCCTCCGTCCCCGTGGTGCCATGCCGGAAGGCACGGCGGTCCGCGCCCGACGCCTCGAGGACGCCCAGCATCAGGTCCGGGTTGCTGTCGTAGGGGTCCGTGGACGCGCTGGTCAGCGTCTGTCCGCCGAACGTGAAGCTGTTGCGGAAGTTGCCGGCGAAGGCCACCGCGTCCCCAGGCAGCACGGCCAGGGCGGAGATGTCGCCGATGGCGCCCTGGAGGACGCGCGTCCAGAGCAGCGTGCCCGTGGGCGAGTACTTGGCGATGAGCGGGTTCTCCGCGTTGGTGGCCAGCGGGTGCGGCCGGCTCACGAGGCCTCCGAGCAGGACGTTGCCCGCGCTGTCCGTGGCCAGCGTGCGGCCCTCCGTGGGCGCATAGCCCGCCTGGAGGGCGGTGGACCAGAGGTGGTTGCCCTCCCAGGAGAACTTCGCGAGGAAGAGGCCCGGAGCGGCATCCTCCGAGGCACGGCTGTTGGGCCCCGCGTCCAGGATGCCGCCCCCCAGGTGGGTCTCACCGAAGAAGGCTCCCGTGACGATGAGGCTGCCGTTGGCGTCGGTGGCCACGGCCCTGGCCAGGATGGGCACGCGCTGGGTCCCGCCGTCGTCGGGCTTGCTCGCCGTGAAGCCCTTCGCCCAGGTGATGCGCCCACTGGGGGAGAACTTCGCGATGAAGCTGGCGGGCGTGTAGACGGAGGTCGCGGGCAGCGGCCCGGTGCCGAAATCCGGCGTGCCGGTGTAGTGGCCCACCATGAGCACGTTGCCCAGGGGGGTGAGCGTCACGTCCGTGACAGTCACGTTCGCGTTCGCCTGCGGGTACGCGCGGGACCATTCGTGGGTGCCGTCCGGGCGGAAGCGGCCCAGCATCACTCCGCCGGGCCCGGAGAAGACGTCACCGCCCAGCGAGCCGCTGCCGGTATATCGGCCCGCCAGCACCCACGCGCCCGTGCTGTCGGTGGCCATGGCGTGCGCCCACTCGTCGCCCGTGCCCCCCTTGTGCCAGACCGCGTCGAGTTCGCCGCCCACGCCCTGGTAGCTGCAGGCCGTATGGACCCGGGTCACCACGAGCGTGGGGTGCAGGTCGTAGCGGGAGTCCTCCGTGGATACGAAGTCCACGCCGTCACCGGCTTCCGGAATGAGGACGAAGGCGTGGTCGCCGCTCTTCTTCACCACGGACGACACGTCGTACTCCACCCAGCTCCCGGAGCTGACCGCGCCCACGTTCCCCAACGGCGAGCCGATGGGGGCCGGGCGGTTGTTCCAGGTGAGGGTGTTTCCATTCCAGCCGCCGGTGGTGGAGTAGAGGGCCGGCCCATTCGAGGAGCCGTCCGTCGCGTACAGCCGGAGACGCGCCCGGATGAGGGTGTCGTTCTCCGACTGCAACCCGAAGACGAAGCGCAGGTAGACGTCCTGCCGGGGCGAGCCGTCCACGACCAGCGTCGTCGCGCTGTTGAAGCTCGAGCCCGCGCTCGCCTGCACCACGTGGGTGTCATAGGTCGCTGTCAGGCCGATGTGTTCTTCCTGGGTGAAGGGCTTGCAGGCATCCGTCACCGCGGCGGCCTTCGCCGACTCCACCTCGGGCGGGGACGACGCCCCCGGCTCCGCCAGTCCCACTCCGTCACCGCACCCCACCAGGAACGCCAGGGCGGGCAGCATTCCCAGCCCCTTCCTCCACTGCTTCGTGCTCACACGGACCTCCGGACGAGAACTCCGGGAGGTGGTGATTGCACCCGCGGTGCCATGGGTTTTCGTGCGCCAGTCACCGGAAGCGCGCGCGGTTTCGGCAATCCGATGCGATGCGGGACGACACGGATTGCCCTTTCACGCCGGGAGCGCGGCACGGGAGGGCAATCCATTGTCCACTTCCGACGCCCTCGGCCTGCCTGCTCCTTCCCCAGACGGCCAGGGCTCTCGGCCTGCCTTCCCCAGAGGGAACGCTTCCGTTTTCCCTGGGAAGTGCGACGTAATTTTCGTGTTTTGGATGTCGGTTGTCCCTCCTGAGAGACGTGGATGCGGACGCATCCATCACCAGATTGCTCGCGGAGGACGAACCTCATGAATGCCCAGCCACCCGGTGAATCCCTGGCGACCGCGTCGCCGCTCCCCGGTACGCCCGCCGGTGCGGCGCCTCCCTGGCACGCGCTGCCGCCCGAGGCGGTGCTGTCGCGCGTGGGCAGCAGGGAAGAGGGGCTGCGGGCCGAGGAGGCGGACGAGCGGCTGTCTCGCTACGGGCCCAACGTGCTCAAGCGCGAGAAGGCGGAAGGTCCCCTGAAGCTGCTCTGGCGGCAGATCAACAGCCCGCTCATCTGGGTGCTCATCGCGTCCGCGGTGCTGGCCATCGCCATGGGCAAGGTGACGGACGGGCTGGTGGTGGCGGCGGTGGTGGTGCTCAACACGCTCATCGGCTTCGTGCAGGAGTACCGCGCGGGCAAGGCGATTGAAGCGCTCAGCGCGATGGTGCCGGAGAACGCCACGGTGATGCGGGGGGGCCACAAGGTGTCGGTGCCGGCGTCGCGGCTGGTGCCGGGGGACGTGGTGCACCTGGCCTCCGGCGACAAGGTGCCCGCGGACATGCGGCTGCTGTCCTCGCGCAACCTCCAGGTGGAGGAGGCCGCGCTCACCGGCGAGTCCGTCCCCGCGCAGAAGCACGTGGCGGCGGTGGCCGAGGACTCCGAGCTGGGAGACCGGGCGAGCCTCGTCTTCGGCGGCACGCTGGTGACGTCCGGCACGGGCGCCGCGGTGGTGGTGGCCACCGGGGGCACCACGGAGCTGGGGCGCATCTCCACGCTCTTGAGCCAGGCCACGGACCTGCAGACGCCGCTGACGAAGGCGCTGGCCACCATCGGCAAGTACATCACCATCGCCATCCTGGTGGTGTCCGCGGTGCTGCTGGTCGTGAGCCTGATGCGCGGCTACGCGGTGAGCGACGCGGTCCTGGTGGCGATTACGCTCGCGGTGGCGGCCATCCCCGAGGGCCTGCCCGCCATCGTCACCATCGCCCTGGCCATCGGCGTGCAGCGCATGGCGGCCCGCCGCGCCGTCATCCGCAAGCTGCCGGCGGTGGAGACGCTGGGGAGCACCACCGTCATCTGCTCCGACAAGACGGGCACCCTCACGCGCAACGAGATGACGGTGCAGGCGCTGTGGACGCCCTCGGGCCGCTACGCCGTCAGCGGCGTGGGCTACGCGCCCCGGGGCGAGCTGCGGCGGGACGGGCAGGTGGTGGGCGAGCCGCCCGTGGACGTGCGCGAGCTGCTGCTGGCCGGCGCGCTGTGCAACGACGCCGCGCTCCAGGGCGGCGGGGACGGGAAGTGGGAGATGACCGGCGACCCCACCGAGGGCGCGCTGGTGGTGTCGGCGGAGAAGGCCGGCCTGCGCGTGGAGGAACTGCGCCAGCGCCACGCGCGCGTGGATGCCATCCCCTTCGAGTCCGAGCACCAGTTCATGGCCACCCTGCACGAGGCCGGGCCGGAACGGCGGCGCATCTTCCTCAAGGGCGCGCCCGAGGTGGTGCTGCGGCGCTGCGCCCTGGGCAACGGCGTCAGCGCCGAGGCCGTGCTGGCCGAGGTGGAGCGGCTGGCGGGGCAGGGCATGCGCGTGCTCGCGGTGGCGCATCGCGAGGTGCCCGCCTCCCACGCCGGCCTGCGCGTGGAGGACGTGGAGGGCGGGCTGGAGCTGCTGGGTCTTCAGGGGATGATTGACCCGCCGCGCGAGGAGGCCATCGCCGCGGTGAAGGCGTGCCACGAGGCCGGCATCGTCGTGAAGATGATTACCGGCGACCACCACGCGACGGCGGAGGCCATCGGCGCGCAGCTCGGGCTGCAACCCGCGGGGAGCCGGGGCGTGACGGGGGCGCAGCTCGCGGCCATGGACGACACGCGGCTGACGGAGGTGGCCACCACCACCAACGTCTTCGCGCGCGTGGCGCCCGAGCACAAGCTGCGGCTGGTGCGCGCACTCCAGACGCACCAGCACGTGGTGGCGATGACGGGCGACGGGGTGAACGACGCGCCCGCGCTGAAGCAGGCCAACATCGGCGTGGCCATGGGCATCACCGGCACGGCGGTGTCCAAGGAGGCGGCGGACATCGTGCTGACGGACGACAACTTCGCCTCCATCGCCGCGGCGGTGGAGGAGGGGCGGCGCGTCTACGACAACCTCATCAAGTCGCTGGCCTTCGTGCTGCCCACCAACCTGGGGCTTGCGCTCATCCTCATGTTCGGCGTGGCCTTCTTCCCCATCCAGAACATCGACGGCAACCTGGTGCCGCTGATGGCCATGCTGCCCACGCAGCTGCTCTGGATAAACCTGGTGGCCACGGTGTCGCTGGCGCTGCCGCTGGCCTTCGAGGCCCGGGAGGCGGACATCATGCGCCGGGCGCCCCGCGCGCCGGACGCGCCGGTGCTCAACCGCTTCGTGCTGATGCGCACGGGGCTGGTGGCGCTGCTGATGGCGGCGGGCGCCATCGGCCTGTTCCTCTGGGAGTACCAGCGCGAGCTGCCGCGCGTGGGCCACGCCATGGCGCTGGCCGAGGCGCAGACGATGGCCGTCAACACCGTCATCAGCTTTCAAATCTTCTACCTGCTGATGTGCCGCACCCTCATCGGCTCGCTGCGCAAGGTGGGCCTCTTCAGCAACCGCGCCGTCTTCGTGGGCGTGGGCGCGCTGGTGCTGCTGCAGGCGGCCTTCATGTACCTGCCCTTCATGCAGCGCGTGTTCGGCACCGCGCCGCTGGCCCCCGGGGCCATCGCCCTGTCCGTGCTGATTGGCGCGGTGGTGCTGCCGGTGGTGGGGCTGGAGAAGTGGCTGCTGCAGCGGCGCGGCTACAAGGTGGTGTCGCAGGTGCACCGCGACCGGGAGGAGCCGCCGCGGCCCGGACACCGCGAGCGGTTGCCGGCGTGAGGGCTTCTTCAGGGACGGGGCTTCCGGGCGGCGGCGTCCGGGAGCGTCCAGTCCTCTTCCGTGAAGACGAGGGTGCAGCGGTCCAGCCGGGGGCCGCAGGCGCGGTCCAGGTCGCTTCGCGTGGCGCAGCCGGGCCGCTCCTCGCAGGTGTCCGGCAGGAAGGCCCAGACGAACTGGAGCACGTTGCCGCGGCGCCCCTCCGGCAGCGCCGCGAGGAAGTCCTCGCGGTAGGTCTCGAGGAGGCGGGACAGGCGGACGGTGCTCCCGTCCACCTCCACGTTGCGCGCGTCGCCCATGAAGCGGCGGCTGGCCTCGTTGAGCTGGGCGTCCAGGAACTCCGGCTGGTAGGGGGCGCCATCCAGCCGGGCCCCGCCGCGCGCGGCCTCGAAGAGGGCGAAGTGGATGCGCGGGTCGGCGAACTCGGTGCGCAGCACGCGGTGGCGCAGGGCCCACAGCGTCAGCCGCTCGCCGCCCACCGGCCACGCGCGGCCCCAGAAGAAGCGCCCCAGCCAGGGTTGCTGGACGGATTCCAGATACGGGTAGCCGTCCACCACCTGCTGCAGCACGAGCGCGTTGTAGGCGTTGAGCCAGTAGGCGAGCTGCTCCTCCGGCGAGGTGAAGACATCCGGCCGGTTGTGCGGCGAGAAGGACGCGAGGGATTGGACGAAGGCGTCCAGCGTCTGCCGCTCGCGGCCCACCGAGGCGAAGTCCACGTTCCCGTCGGACCGCACATGGCGCAGCACCTTCGCATACCCGTGGTAGTGGAAGGGCTCCGAGGCGGACGGCACCGTCGCCGGCAGCATTCCCCGCACGTGCAGCAGCGCGGCGGCGGGCACCAGGGCCGCCACGGCCAGGAGCGCGGCAATCAGCCGATAGCGGCGGCGGGTGGAGGAGGGCGCGTCCACGGGGGGCCATCATAACCCGGGGCGCTGCTTTCCCGGCAGGCGGCTATACTCAGTGCGTCATGGAGCCTACGCCCGACGTCATTCGCCATTTCCATCCCGTGCTCCCCTCCCGCTCGCTCGGCAAGCAGCCGGTGCGGGTGGAGCTGGCCGGCCGTGCCTACGCCCTCTTCCGGGATGCCACCGGAAAGCCCGCTGCGCTCGCGGACGCCTGTCCCCACCGCTTCGCGCCGCTGTCCAAGGGCAAGGTCCGCCCGGACGGGCGGCTTCAGTGCCCGTACCACGGCTGGCGCTTCGACGCGGAGGGGCGCGGCGCCAACCCCGCCCAGCCGGACCTGCGCCACTGCAACACGCGCAGCTTCCAGGTGGTGGAGCGCTACGACTACCTCTGGCTGGCCGAGAAGGACACGCCGCTGTCCGCCTTCCCGGAGATGGGTGGCGGCGAGTACGTCTTCGGCGGGGCGTTCTCCACGCTGTTCAAGGCGCCGCTGCACGTGTCGCTCGACAACTTCAGCGAGGACGAGCACACGCCCTACGTCCACACCCGCCTGGGCTGGGATGACGACCACGCGGCCAACGTGACTTTCGAGGCACGCAACCTGGAGGACCGCACCGAGGTCAGCTACCGCGCGCCCCAGCGGCCCGCGCCCTTCCTGCGGGTGCTGGGCGTGCGCAACGGCGACATCTTCCGGAACGACTGGGTGACCCGCTTCGACCCGGTGCGCAGCCAGTACACGGTGAGCTGGGAGACGCCGGATGGGACGCCGCGCCCGTTCATCACCCAGGCCAACATCTTCTTCGTGCCGGAGACGGCGCGCACCACGCGGCTGCACGCCTTCTCGTTCCTCCGGTGCACCATTCCGGCCATGCGCCCGCTGCTGCCGCTGGCGGCGAAGGCCGCGTCCGCGCTGACGTGGTGGGAGGTGCGCGACGACTCGCTCTTCATCCCCACCGTCGCGGACACGCCCTACAGCCACAAGGGCATGCGCCTGGACCGGTTCGACAAGCCGCTCGTCCACCAGCGCCGGCTCATGGAGCGCATCTACTACCGCGTGGGCGTCGAGGCCGCGCCGGCCCCGGTGCCGCTCACGCGCGAGGCCGCGGGCGGCTGACTCCCGCGGGTGACGCCGCCCCCGTCAGTGAATGGAGGGGGCGGGGTCGTGGTAGGGCGTCACCGTGCCGCTCACGCCGGTACGCGCCTCCCAGGCATTGCAGCCGCTGTCTCCGGACACCTGGAGCTCGAAGTCACTGAGCTCCGGCTGCATGCACCGGCTCTTCTCGTCGCTGCTGGGTTGGGGATGGTGGCTGCCGAAGTAACGGCAGCCCTTGCAGTTCCCCCACTGTCCGTCCGCCATGACGTGCTCCTCGGGAAAGGGGTGAGTGCCTCTTCCCCCGAGGGTGGGGCTGGTGGTGGGCGCTCACAAGCGCCGCTCGCCACCCGCGCTCCAGGGCGGGCGGCCCGGCGCCAGGGAATACGGCGCCGGGTCCGCTGAAGACCGCTACTGCTGGGGCGCCGGCTGCTGCTGCACGGGCGCGTCCGTCGGCTGCGTGCCGGCGGGCTGCTCCAGGCCGGCGGGGTTCCCCGGCGTGCCAGCGGGCTGGCCCGGCAGGGGCTGCAGGTGCGGCGGCACCACGTTCTCGTCCTTCAGGTCCGAGTCCAGCGGGCGGGCCTCGAAGGCGCCCACCGAGCGCAGGAGGCGCAGCGCGGCGACGGCGGCCTGGAGGCGCTCGCTGACGAGGCCAATCTCCGCGCTGGTGAGCGCGGTGTTGGCGTCGGCGACCTCCAGGTAGGTGGCCACGCCGGCCTTGAAGGACACGTCGGTGAGGCGCTGGGACTCACGTGCCAGCTCCACCGTCTGCTCCGCCTTGAGGCGGTTGGCCAGGGCGCTCGCCAGGTCCAGCTGCGCGCGCTTCACTTCCTCGCGCGCCGTCAGCTCGGCCTTGCGGTAGTTGGCCTGGCTCTCCGCGATGCGGGCGGAGGCCTCGCTCAGGTTGGCCTCGCGCAGGCCGCCGTCCCACAGCGTCCAGCTGGCGCCGAAGGTGATGGCCCAGGTGTCGGCCTGGCCCGCGAAGCCGGCCGCGTTGGCGATGCGCCAGGCGGCGGTGACGCCCAGCGTGGGCAGGTAGCTGAACAACACGCCGCGCTTGTTGATGTACTGCAGCTCCACCGTCTCACGCGCGGCGGCCACGTCCGCCCGCTGCTCGAGCGAGCGCTGCAGGAGTGCTTCGGTCTCCGCCTTCGGGGAGACCTCCGGCTCGGGCGGCGGGGCCACCTCGAAGTCGGGCTCGTCGAAGTTCAGCAGGGTGGCCAGCACCAGCTTGGCGGAGGCCGTCGCGTTCTGGGCGCGGATGAGGTCCTGCTCCGCGCGGGACAGGTCCTGCTCGGCGCGCAGCAGCGCCACGCGCGTCACCGTGCCCGCCTCGAAGCGCGCCCGGGTGTCCTTGGCGCGGGCCGCGTTCAGCTCCACCAGCCGCTCCTGGACGGTGACGGCATGGGCCTGCGCCGCGGCGCCGTAGTACGCCTGCGCCACGCCGAAGAGGATTTCGCGCCGCGCCTGCTCCACGTTCAGCTCCGCCACGCGCTCCGACTTGTAGGCGCCCTGGATGGCGGCCCACAGCTGCGGGGCGATGATGGCCTGGCGCGCCTCGATCTGCGCCTGACGCTGCACCAGCGGCTGGATGGTGACGGGCTCCGGGCCGAGGGGGCCGGGCGGGATGACCGCCGCGACGTTGTTGCGGATGATGGCGCCGCTGGCGGTGATGGTGGGCAGGTACCCCGCCCAGGCCTTTCGCGAGGCCGTGTCCGCCTGCCGCAGGCGGGCCTGCGCGGCCTTCAGGTCCAGGTTCTCCTTGCGGGCCCGGGAGAGCGCGTCCTCCAGGGTCAGTACGGGCGGCGGTGCCGCGGCCAGGGTGGCCGCCAGGGTCAGCGCCAGAAGTGAGCTCATACCGCCTCTACCTCCTCAAGGGCCCGCGCCGGCGCGGGGCCCCACGACGTCCAAGATGGACTTGCTACGGGTTGTCACTTCAGTCCGTGTGACCGGGCTTTCTGGCCCGGGGCACCGGAAACGACAGAAAAAGGCGCCGTGCGTTACGCCGGGGGCTAATAGGACTCATCCACCGCCACCCACCATCTCCCGTCCGTCCTCCCCGAGCGCTGGACGCCCATAGTCCATGACGTCCGAAATTGGAAGCTCCGGAATGTATTAATCGTCAAAGGTTGATGAAGTCAATTGTTTAGGTCCTCCGGGGGTATTACATTGGAGGCATGAGCGGCGAGCACCTGGAGCGAAAGACGAAGTCGGCGGACCCGCGACGACGGGTCGACGCGGCCACGGAGCCGGAGACGCGGGAGCTGCCCAAGCAGGCGTGGACGCTCCTGTTCGAGCTGATGCACGCGCACATGCGCAACTTCCCGGCGCTGGCGGCGGAGTTCGACCTGTCGCCGGTGCAGGCGCACGTGCTGAGGCAGCTGGGCGAGGCGCCGCTGGCGATGAGCACCCTGGCGGGCTACCTGTCGTGCGACGCGTCCAACGTGACGGGGCTGGTGGACCGGCTGGAGGCGCGGGGGCTGGTGGCGCGCAAGAGCTCGGAGCAGGACCGGCGGGTGAAGATGCTGGTGCTGACGGAGGCGGGCGCGGCGCTGCGCGAGCGGCTCCTGGAGCGACTGGCGGAGCCGCCCGAGCTCATCGCCAGCCTGGGGGATGAGGACCTGCGGGCCCTGCGCGACATCATGCGCCGGGCGCTGAAGTCGCAGTGACGCGGGGCCCGCGCGCCGTGAGGACGTGCGCGCGGGGCCGCTTTCAGTCCAGCAGGAAGGTGTACGAGTACTTCATCTCCGTGGACACGGCCTCGCCGCCCTTGATGGCGGGCTTGAAGCGGAAGCGGCGGATGGCGTCGCGGGCCGCTTCGTTGAGGCCATAGCCCGGGCCGTTGATGACCTTGACGGCCACCACCTTGCCCTCGTTGTCGATGGTGATGGACAGCGTCACCGTGCCTTCGATGCCGGCGCGGCGGGCCTCCTCCGGGTACGGAATCTTCACCTCGGAGGCGACGGTGGGCTCGGAGTCCACCTGGTAGATGGGCGTGTACTTCGGCGCCGAGTAGCCCTTCACCGACTTGGGGTCCTTCGCGGTGCGGTCCACGCTGCCGTAGGCCGTGTTGCCCACGGGCGCGGCGAAGGTGCCGGCGCTGGTGGTGGACGACATCGTCATGCCCACCACGAGCGGCGGGGGCTTGGCCTGCGGCTGCTCCGGCGGGGGCGTCTGGTTGGGCG
>NZ_JABBJJ010000279.1 GCF_012933655.1 Pyxidicoccus fallax
GTTCGAGGACATGGAGTGGGGTGCGGCGCGAGGGCCTGTCCAGCGGAGAGCAAGCGCGGGGCCAGCTTCCGGCGATGAAACCACGGCGGGGCACTCGAACTGAAACCAGAGGGCCGTGGGTGGCGGACCACGGGTTCTGTGCACGCGGAGCCACGCGGTCGAAGACCACCGTGGCTGCCCGGCCGCTTGCCCTCGAGGGGTCAGCGTGACCCGGACGCGTTCCAGGGCGTGCGAAAGTGCCGGTGCGAACCGTTCCCCGAGGGCGGAGCGGGCCGGGACGGCGCGGCGGACGGAACCGGCTGGGGAGGAGCACCCCAGCGGGAGGGGTCGTCCTCCACCACCACGACCTGGGGAGGCGGCTCCAGGACCCCGCTCGCCAGCAGCGCGCCCGCGAGGAGCCCCGCCACGGACATGCCCACGAGCGCCCAGCGGAGGGTACGGCGCTTCGAGACGGGGGAGACCGCGTGGGTGGTGGTCTCCGTCGCCCCCTGCCCCTCCGAAGCCGCCGTTGCCTGGACGCGACGGGCCTCCTCGTCCCCCGTGGAGGCGCCGCCTTCTTCGTGGCGCGGTCGGGCGGCGGCACGCTCGGCCTGGGCTTGCTGAGCCTCCGAGGAGGGCCCCTCCGCTACATCTCGCCGAAGGCGTGGGTCGGGGGAGAACCGCCTCATGAGGCGCGTCAGCCTGGCGACCTCAGGAGGCACGACAGCGGAACTCCGCCCCCGGGCCTCCAGCCCTCCCGCCAGCGGCCCGGAGACCTCCGGCTGCATGGGCCCTCGCGCCGGAACCGGACGCATCAGGCGGGCCCACCAGGAGCCCACCCCTCCCGCGAGCGGCGCGGAATGGACGTTCCGTTCCGCGGGCACCTCGCCCAGGGTCGGCGCCACGTCCCGGGCGGCGCGCAAGGCGGTGAGCGCCTCGGCCGCGGAGCCGAACCGCTCCGAGCGCCTCGGCGCCAGGAGCCGGCGCAGGAAGGCCCGGAGCGAGTCGGACACCCGGACATGCTTCTCGAAGGAGAGCGCCAACCCGTCATCCAGAAGGTCCGCCGGCACGCGCCCGCTGAGCGCATGGACCAGCGTGGCTCCCAGGGCGTACAGGTCGCTCGAAGGCTCCACCGTCCCGCCGAGCTGCTCGGGCGGCATGTACCCGAAGGTGCCCACCAGCGTGGAGCCGTGCGTCACGTCGCGGGCCAGGTGCCGGGCAGCGCCGAAGTCCACCAGCGCCGTGCGCCCGTCGGGACGGAGGATGAGGTTGGCCGGCTTGACGTCGCGGTGGATGAGCGCGGGCGTGCGCAGGTGCAGCGCGTGGAGCGTCCCGAGCACCTGCTCCGCCAGCGTCCACGCCTCGTCCTCGTCCAGGCGCTGCCGCTCGATGCGCTGCTGGAGGGACTCTCCTTCCAGGAACTCCTGGGCGAGGTAGAGCCGCGTGCCCACCCCGCTGCCCTCCCGGAAGCTCGCGACGAAGCGCGGGATGTCCGGGTGGCTCAGCGAGCGGAGCACCTCCGCCTCGCGCTCGAAGGCGTCCAACTGCTCGGTGCCAGGCACCAGCGCGAAGAGCAACTCCTTGAGCGCCACGCGGCGGCCCTCCGGGTCCTCCGCGAGGTACACGCGCCCATGGACCGACTGGGAGATGACCCTCCGGACCCGATAGCCCCCCGGAGTCACGGCCGCGCCACAGTGGCCGCACCGCGAGGCGTCCAGGGGTGCCTCGCAGACCACGCACGCCGCCCCTTCCCCCTCACGTTGGCCCATCACCGGCTGGACGCGCTCCAAAGTACACCTCCCGGACGCGGGCAATGCGAACCCCGGGCCAGCGGCCAACACCCGCCATCTTCAGGGGAGCACGGTCTCCGCGTCGGCGTCCACCCTTGACCCGAGCACACCCGCGCGGCTCACGCGCCACATGACGGCCAGCCGATGGCCGGCAAGCGTTCCCGGCCCCTGTCCCGGAGGGCAGGTGTACACGGATGAGCCCATGCCCACCTTCGCGGCGGCGCGGAGGCTGACATGCGAGCCATCATGTTCAGGTCGCTCGTGGGAACGGTGCTCCTCGGGTCCGGAGCCGCCCACGCCGAGACGACGCTCACCTTCTACCTGGGCCTGTCCCTGACGCACGACAGCGACGTGCGGGTGCAGCTTCGTGACGGCACCGACCTGAAGTACCGGGGCATCTCCTGGGCGAGCCGCTCCTTCGAGCTGCCCTTCTATTACGGCCTCCAGCTCACCCATCACTTCGAGCCGCGGCGGGACTGGGGCGTGCGGCTCGACTTCTTCCACGACAAGGCCTACTCGGACGCGGCACAGCCCGTCCCGGTGACGGGCACGCGCGGCGGCGAGCGCGTGGACACGACGGAGCCCCTGAACACCACCGTGCAAGGCTTCAACATGTCGCACGGGACGAACTACCTGACGCTGAACGTGCTGCACCGCTGGAACAGTGGCCCGGAGCCAGGAAGCACCGGTCGGCTCCAGCCCTACGTGGGCGCGGGAGCCGGGCTGATGCTTCCCCATGTGGAGGCCACCGTGGGCAGTGAGTCCGTGGGTGAGTACCAGCTCACGGGACCGGCCTTCCAGCTCCTGGGCGGGCTGGCCTGGCCCTTCGCCTCACGCCTGTCCGTCTTCGGCGAGTACCGCGTCACGCGCGGGGATGCGAGTGTGAGCATCCCCGGCGGTGAGCTGGACACCACGCTCTATACGCACCACTTCGTCGCGGGCCCGTCGCTGCGGCTGCCGCTGCTGCCGTGAGTCGTTCCTACGCCCCCGCCGTCGTGGCCGGCTCCGGCTGCCGGGGCAGCACGACCTGGAGCGCCAGCGCCAGCACCACCACGAGCGCGCAGCCGATGACGTTGAACCACAGGTAGCCGATGTCGCTCAGCATGAAGAGCGCAATCACCGTCCCCTGCGACAGCACCGCCGCGCCGAACACGGCGTGCCCGCGCACGTGCTTGAGGAAGAAGGCCACCAGGAAGATGCCCAGCACCGTCCCGTAGAAGATGGACCCCAGGATGTTCACCGCCTGGATGAGGTTGTCGAGCAGCGACGCGAAGGTCGCGAAGCCCACGGCCACCAGCCCCCAGAACACGGTGAACAGCTTGGACGCCACCAGCACGTGCCGGTCGGAAGCGTCGCGGCGGAACACGCGGCGGTAGAAGTCCACCGTTGTCGTGGCCCCCAGCGCCGTCAGCTCACTGGCGATGGAGCTCATCGCCGCCGAGAGGATGACGGCGATGAGCAGCCCGAACAGCCCGCTGGGCAGCCAGCGCTTCACGAAGCCGATGAAGATGTAGTCCGAGTCCTTCGTCTCCACGCCCGGCAGCGCGCGGGACACCACCGCCTTGGCCTCCTTGCGGATGTCGCCAGCCTCCTTCGAGGAAGCACGCAGCGCCTCCCGCGAGGCGGACGCGGTGGCCGCATCCCCCGCCTCGCGCGCCGCGAGGTAGCGCTCCACCTCCGCGCGCTTGTCCGCCTGCACCTGCTCCCACTTCGCCTCGACGGCGGCGAACTCGCCCGCCCGCTCCGTGCCCTGCACGCGCGCGCGGAGCGGCTCGTTGAACAGCAGCGGCGGCGTGTTGAACTGGTAGAAGACGAAGACGAGGACTCCGACGAACAGGATGAGGAACTGCATCGGAATCTTCAGCACGCCGTTGAACAGCAGCCCCAGCCGGCTCTCGGAGACGGAGCGCCCCGTCAGGTAGCGGCCCACCTGCGACTGGTCCGTGCCGAAGTACGACAGCGACAGGAAGAAGCCCCCGGTGATGCCGGACCAGAAGTTGTAGCGGTCCTGCACGTCCAGGTCGAAGCTCACCACGTTCATCCGGTCCAGGGCGCCCGCGACGTCCACGGCCTTGCCGAAGGAGATGTGCTCGGGCAGGCGCCACACGATGACGATGGCGGCCACCACCATGCCGCCCATCATCACCACCATCTGCTGCTTCTGCGTCTGGCTCACGGCCTTGGAGCCGCCCGTCACCGTGTAGAGGATGACGAGCGCTCCCATGGCCACCACGGTGGGCTCCAGCGGCCAGCCGAGGATGGCCGAGAGGATGATGGACGGCGCGTAGATGGTGATGCCCGCCGCCAGCCCGCGCTGGATGAGGAACAGGAACGCGCCCAGCAGCCGCGTCTTCAGGTCGAAGCGCGACTCCAGGTACTCGTACGCGGTGATGACGTTGAGCCGGTAGTAGATGGGGACGAAGACCGCGCTGATGAGAATCATCGCCAGCGGCAGTCCGAAGTAGAACTGCACGAAGCGCATCCCGTCCTCGTAGGCCTGCCCGGGGACGGAGAGGAAGGTGATGGCGCTGGCCTGCGTGGCCATGACGGACAGGCCGATGGTGGGCCAGTTCAGCTCACGGCCCCCGCGCAGGTAATCCTCGCTGGTGCTCGCCTTGCGGTTCTTCCAGATACCCCACGCGACGATGGAGACCGTCGTCCCGACGAGGACCAGCCAGTCGAGCAGTGTCACGAATATGCCTCGGTGAGGGCCCAGAACAGGGCGACGAACAGGACGAAGGTGCCGAGCACCACGAGGTAGATGTTGCGCCACGAGCCGAGCAACGGCGGCGCGTCATCCATCTCGGGCCGCGGCGCGGCGGGCTTCTCCAGCGAGGGGGCGGGTGAGCTCATTGCGCGAGGATGTTCGCCAGGAGGCGGTAGGCGCCGGGGACACCGGCGGGGAGCTGACGGAAGAAGGCGAGCCCCGTGTACACGAAGGCGCCCTTGCCATGACGGGCGACGAGCAGCGAGCCCTGCAGCGGTGCCTCGCCCGCGTCGTTCATGGCGAACACGGGCCGGTAGTGCGAGTCCCACTTGGAGGCGAAGTAGAGGCCGCGCTCCTGCACCCAGCCCTCGAAGTCCGCCGCCGTCAGCGCGTTGGGCGCCTTCAGCAGCGGCTCGTTCGGGTTGACGGGCGTCATCGCCGCCGTCTCGTCCGTCACGCGGTCTCTGCCAATCTCCAGCGGGTACGGGCCCACGAAGGTGGTGAGCGGGCCCACGCGGCTGTTGGTGTTGTACTGCACCACCAGCCGGCCTCCCGCTTCCACGTACTTCAGCAACCGCTCGCGGTGCACGGCGAGGCGCGGGTTGGCGTTGAAGGCACGCACGCCGACGAGGATGGCCTCGAAACGCTCCAGCCGCTCACCGGCGAGCCGCTCCTCGGGCAGCACCGTCACCTCGTACCCCACCGCCGCCAGGCTCTCCGCCACGCGGTCGCCCGGCCCGGGGATGTAGCCCAGCCGCTTCACCTTCGCGGCCAGCGTGAAGGGCACCAGCGTCGCTTCCGACGGCTGGCGCACCGCCTGCGGAGGGATGTGCTCGTACGACACCGTGCGGACCCGCCAGGACTCCGTGCGACCGCCGCTCTCGACGACGGCGCGCAGCCGGCCCTTCGCGGTGGCCCCCTTCGGAGGCGTCACCTTGAAGACGACGGTGCGCTCGTCCCCGCGCGCCGCGAGCTGGAACGGCATCTCCGAGGGCTCCACGCGCCAGCCCTCGGGCACCTCCAGCCGGGCCTTGCCGCTGGCCTCCGCGCGGCCCGCGGCCAGGACGACGGACACGGACTGTCCCCCGCCGTTGGGGAACATCAGCACGTCGCGCTCCAGCGTCGCGGTGACGGCGGGGACGATTTCGAAGGCGCGGTACAGCTCGCCGCGCACCGGGTCCGTCCAGACGAACACCACCGGCCGCGTCACGCTGAAGCGCCGGCCGTTCGCCTCGTAGACGAACGTCACCGCCAGCGGGGGCTCGCCCTCGGGCCGGCCGGTGAGCGCGCGGTCCGCGCCCTCCAGCGTGTAGAGGCCACCGGTGACGGGCCTGCGCAGCCAGTACGGCGTGGAGATGGCCGCGTCCCGCGGGAGCGATACCTTGCGCGAGAGCTTGAACGGCGCATGCCCGGCCAGCTCCGTGTTCGTCGCCACGGCCTCGCCGCCCGGCAGCGTCACGCTCACCAGCCGGAGCGCCGCGGGCGAGCGGTTGAGCGCCATCAGGTTCAGCTCCACCGGGGTGCCCGGCACCGCCGTGGGCTCCGTCGCGCGCGCCTCCAGGAACAGCCCCGCGCACGCCGCGATGAGGCCCTCCGTCTCGCGCAGCTTGTAGGCCTTCCACGGGTTGTCGTCCGGCAGCGCGGACAGTGCTTCATGGACCCGAACCAGCGCCGGAACGCTGCGATGCGGGGCGCGCACATCGAAGCCCTTCACGGCCTCGTCCACCGCGCGAGCCACGGCCTCCGTGCCGCTCCAGCGCTTCCACGACAGGTCCAGCCCCTCGAAGATGTCGCCCTTGGGCCGCGTCCCGGCCAGCGGCGAGAAGTACTCCGGCTGGGGGCCGCGCTCGGCGGGCACGCCGAAGCCCTGGCTCTTGTGCTGGCTGCGGCTCTCCGCGGAAATCTCGCCCCACGAGCGCCCGAGCAGCGCGTCGTACCCGCCCACTTCCACCTTCAGATAGGCGGACATGTCGGCGTCGGGCTTGAGGAACCAGGTGGAGGTGTTGTGCAGCAGCCGGTCGGCCTTCCACGGCTTCACCTCGGCGAGCTGCTCGGGGAAGCGCTTCGGGTCGGCTGCGGCGGCGAAGGCCTCCGCGGCGAGGAGCGCGGACGCGGTGTGGTGGCCATGGTTCGGCGGCTGGGTGGAGAAGCGCGTCACGATGACGTCCGGCCGGAAGCGGCGGATGGCGAGCACCACGTCCGCCAGCACCTCGTCATGGCCCCAGATGCGCAGCGCCTCGTCGGCGCTCTTCGTGTAGCCGAAGTCGCGCGCGCGGGTGAAGAGCTGCTCGGCGCCGTCCACGCGGCGCGCCGCGAGCAGCTCGTACGTGCGGATGAGCCCGAGCAGCTCGTCCTGCTCGGTGCCGATGAGGTTCTGTCCGCCGTCGCCGCGCGTGAGGGAGAGGTAGCCCGCGCGCAGGCCGCGCTCGCCCACCAGCCACGCCAGGAACCGCGTGTTCTCGTCGTCGGGGTGGGCGGCCACGTAGAGCACGCTGCCCGTCACGCCCAGCCGCTTCAGGCCCGCCGCGATTTCCCCCGCGTGGGGTTGCCGGGGCGCCTGCGCGAGTGCCGTCGACCCGACTCCGAGACTCATGACCAACGCCATTCCCAAGGTGAGCAGGTTCCGCATCCGGGCGGACCCTATAACAAGGCCCCCTCGCTCGCGCGGCCCAACGTTCGAGCGCCCATGACGCGCACGGCCAGGGAATAAGTACGGCGCGTGAATGTCCCTTCACGTGCCCGTCCATATCGGACCTGTTATCTAGCTCGACCCGTGACGTCCTCGTTCTCCGCCGCGTGGCTCCGAGGAGATGCGCGCGCGCTCTCCTTCCTCCCCGACCGCTATCGCCATCCGGCCGCCCGGGCCGAGGCCGTGGCCGCCGCCGCGTCGCGCACCGTGTCGCCCGCGCTGCTCGACGTGCTCGTCGCCCGCAACGCGCGCCTCGCGCCGAGCCCCGCCCGCGAGCGCCACCTGGAGCTGCTCTCCCGCCCCGGCACCGTGGCCGTGGTGACGGGGCAGCAGATGGGGCTGTTCCTCGGGCCGCTCTTCACGCTCTACAAGGCCGCCGCCGCCATCGTCGCGGCCCGCGCGCTCTCACAGGAGACAGGCCGGCCCTGCGTGCCCGTCTTCTGGCTCCAGACGGAGGACCACGACCTTCCAGAGATCGACCACTGCGTCGTCCCGAGCGCTTCCGGCGGCCCGCTGCGCGTCGCGCTGGACCTGCCCGACGCGGCGGCCTCTCGCGCCCCCATCGCGCACCGCCGCCTGGGCCCGAGCGTCACCGCCGCCCTGGCCACGCTGCGCAACGAGCTGGGCGACGAGCCCCACGCGCACGAGCACCTGTCGCTGCTGGAGCGCGCCTACCGCCCCGAGGCGACGCTGGCGGAGGCGTTCACCGAGGTGCTCTCTGCGGTGTTCGCCGAGGAGGGCCTCATCTTCCTCGACCCGAGGGACGCGCGCCTCGCGCCGCTCGCCGCGCCCGTGCACCGCCGGGCCATCCAGGAAGCGGCGGCCATCTCCGACGCGCTCGCCGCCCACGTGCGGGCGCTCTCCGACGCGGGCTTCGCCGAGCAGGTCCACATCCGCCCCGGCGCTCCGCTCGGCTTCTTCTCGCCGGACGGCATCGACGGCCCGCGCTACCGCCTGGACCCGGCGGGCCCTGGCCGGTGGAGCCTCGTGGGCCACCCGGAGGACGCCACCGTCACCACGGACGCGCTGCTCGCCGCGCTGGAGCGGGAGCCGCTGCGCTTCACCACCTCCGCGCTGCTGCGCCCCCTCCTCCAGGACACGTGGCTGCCCACGGCGGCCTACGTGGGCGGCCCTGGCGAGATTGCCTACTTCGCGCAGCTCGCGCCCCTCTATGCGCACGCGGGACTCCCGATGCCGCTCGTCGTGCCGCGCGCCCGCTTCCGCGTGCTCGATGACCGCGCCCGGCGCTGGCTGGGCAAGCTGGGCCTCCAGCCCGACGCGCTGAACACGCCGCGCGAGGAGCTGTTGATGCAGCTGGCCGCCCGCGACGCCACGCAGCCCCTCGAACCCCCCGAGGCGCTGGAGGCCCGGCTCCTCGGCGCCATCACCGCGGAGCTGGACCGCTCGAACGGCCCGCTCCTCGCGCTGGACGCGACGCTGGAGGACGCGCTCCAGCGCACGCGGGGCACCGTCCGCGTCGCCGTGTCCCGCCTCGTGGGCAGGTACGGCCGCGCGCTCGCCCGGCGCGACACCGTCACCGCCGAGCGCGTGGACCGCCTGCGCACCTGGCTCACCCCGAATGGCGAGCCCCAGGAGCGCGTCCTCGGGCTGCCCTACTTCGCCTGCCGCGTCGGCACGCGCGCCTTCACGCAGCGGGTGCTCGACGCGTGCGTGCCCTTCTCTGGCGCGCTCCAGGACCTGACGCCATGAGCGAGTCCTACGGCATCGACGTCCTCGCCTTCGGCCCCCATCCCGATGACGTGGAGCTGTTCTGCGGCGGCCTCCTCGCGCGCATGGCGGCCCTGGGCTACCGCACCGGCATCGTGGACCTGACGCGCGGGGAGAAGAGCTCGCGCGGGACGCCGGAGACGCGCGCCCAGGAGACGGAAGCCGCCTCGCGCGCGCTGGGCCTGTCCCTCCGGGAGAACCTGGACCTGCCGGATGGCTGGCTCAACCCCTGGGCCGGCTTCGAGGCCCCCGAGGCCGAGCGCGCCCGCGCCTCCGCAGTGTCCCGCGTGGTGGAGGTGCTCCGCCGCCTGCGTCCGGAACTGGTCGTCGTCCCGTGGGAGGAGGAGCGCCACCCGGACCACGAGGCCGCCAGCACGCTCGTGACGCGGGCCCTGTTCTTCGCGGGGGTCCGCAAGTTCGAGGCGGAACCCCAGGGCCCGCCCTTCACGCCGAGGCAGGTGCTCTACTACCCGCTGCGCCACCTGGCCGAGCCGAGCTTCGTCGTGGACGTGTCCTCCGTCTACGAGCGCAAGCTGGCGGCGGTGCACTGCTACGCCAGCCAGGTGCAGCCGCGCCCGGACGCGCCGCCCACGCTGGTGGGTTCGCCCCTGTCGCTCACGTCGCTGCAGGCGCGGGACGCCTTCTATGGCGCGCAGGTGGGCGTCCCCCACGGCGAGCCCTACGTCATCCGCGAGACGCTGGGACTGACGGACCCGCTGGACCACTTCCGCCGGAATAGCTTCGCGCGCCCCCTGTTCTTCCCCCAACGCCGATGACCGAACCCCTGAACGTGGCCATCACCTGCTTTCCCACCTTCGGAGGCAGCGGCATGGTCGCCACCGAGATTGGGTTGGCCATGGCGGACCGGGGACACCGCGTCCACTTCATCGCCAAGGACCTGCCGGTGCGGCTGCGCTTCCACGGCATCAGCCGCAAGGTCTACTTCCACGAGGTGACGGAGAGCGACTACCCGGCGCTCCAGCACTCCAACACCTACCCGATTGCCCTGGCCTCCAAGATGATCGAGGTCGCCAGCTACGAGCGCCTGGACGTGCTCCACGTCCACTACGCGGTGCCTCACGCCACGGCGGCTTGGATGGCGCGCGAGGTGCTCGGAGACAAGGCGCCGCGCATCGTCACGACGCTGCACGGCACGGACACCACGCTGGTGGGCGTGGACCCCAGCTACCTGCCCATCACGCGCTTCTCCATCCTGCGCAGCGACGCGGTGACGACGCCGTCGGACTTCCTGCGCCGCGCGACGTGGGAGGGCTTCGGCATTCCCGACAGCTTCCCCATCGAGGTCATCTTCAACTTCGTGGACACGCAGCGCTACGCGCCGGTGAGGGACCGCGCGTGCCTGCGGGTGCTCTTCCCGGACCTGCGCGAGCCGGAGCCCGTCCTCATCCACGTCTCCAACTTCCGCGCGGTGAAGCGCATCACCGACGTGGTGAGCATCTTCATGGAAGTCCACCAGCAGCGGCCATGCCGGCTGGTGATGATTGGCGACGGCCCCGAGCGCTCCCCCGCCGAGCGGCGCCTCCGGGAAGCGGGGCTGGAAGACCGCGTCGCCTTCCTCGGCAAGCAGGACCGCTTCGAGGAGCTGCTCGCCGCCTCGGACGTCTTCCTCCTCCCCAGCGAGCAGGAGAGCTTCGGCCTCGCGGCGCTGGAGGCGCTGAGCTGCGGCATCCCCGTGGTGGGCAGCGACATCGGCGGCATCCCCGAATTGGTGACGCCGGGAGTCACGGGCCTGCTCGCGCCGGTGGGAGACATCCAGGCCATGGCCCGGCACGTGCTCACCCTGGTGGAGACCCCGGAGCGCTGGAAGGGCTACTCGCGCCGCGCGCGGGAGCAGGTGCTGGAGCGCTTCCAGCTCGGACCCGCCATCGACCGCTACGAGGCGCTCTACCGCCGGCTCGCGGCGGGGGCGCCTCGTCGCTGAGGCCCCCCGCGCGACGCTACGGCGCGGCTACTTCTTGTTCTTCCACTCGGCCAGGGCCTTGGCGACCTGGTCGCGGAAGAAGAAGCCCTTGTCCTTCTCGCCGAGGTTCCAGGAAATCTGCGCGGCCTTGCGGGCCTCGGCATAGTTGCCCATGCGCGCCAGGATGTCGGCGCGAATCCACTGGTTGAACCAGTTGGACTGGATGGCCACGGACGCATCCGCGTGCTTCAGCGCGGCGGCGTAGTCCTTGGTGGAGTCGGCCACGTAGCGGGCCATGCTGGCGTGCATGCGCGCCGAGCCCTCGGACGCGGACTGGATGGCGGCCTTGGCGTGCGCGGCGGTGTCCACCTTGATGGGCACGGAGACGCGCAGCTTCTCCCACTCCATGTCGAGCGACGTCGAGTCCTCGGTGGTGTTGCTGAAGACGAACACCAGCCGCTCGCGGAGGGGAATCTCGGCGGTGGTGGCGTCGACGGTGACGACGTCCTTGGCCGGGTCATACGGAATGGGGCTCGCCCACAGCGCCAGCTCCTTGTTCAGCATCATCTTCCAGCCCTTCTGCGAGGGCAGGGTGACGATGGTGTAGGTGCCGGCGGGGACGGGCTTGCCGCCGAAGGTGACATCGCGGCTGAAGGTGATCTTCGAGGCCAAGTTGGCGCCGGTGCGCCACGCCTTGTCGAAGGGCACCAGGTCGCCCCAGACCTTCCGGCCCTTCACGCCGGGGCTGGAGTACTCGATGGAAATCTCGGTGACGCCCACCTCCTGCATCACCTTCGCGGCGGGGCTCGCGGCGGGGAGCTTGAGCTGCTGGGCGGCCGCGGGCGTGGCCACCAGGGCCACGAGCGCGGAGAGCAGACACCCGAGGGCAACGTTCTTCATCGTCCTCACTTCATCCTTTCTCAACCCCAGGGGTTGAAGAGCGGGCGGAGTGTATAGACGAGTCCCCGGGTCACCACACGTTTCGCTTCAGCCCGCACTGCGTCATGGCGCGGCGCCGCGCGTCACCAGCCCTTGACACCTCCGCCACTCGGCGGGGGTGCGCCCGCGTCGCGCGGGGTGCCGCCCGCGGTTCCGGCATCCGCGACGCCGGAGCCACCCGTGCCTTCCGTCTGAGGGGAGCGGGTATCGGACTGCCGGTTGCCCTGGTCACAGCCCGTGGCGCCGCCCATCAGCGCGCCCCCCATCACCAGCACCTGGAACAGCTTCTGGTAGTCCATGTCCGGCCCGAGCCTTTCCGGCGGGAGTGCCCCGCGCGACACCTGGAAGGAGCCCCACCCTACTCCGGGGGCAACAGGCGCGGCCCCTGCCCCGCGGGCGGACGCGTGGACGTGGACACTCCAGGACACAGAGGTGTTCCCCTGGGCGCCCGGGGTGTCCATGCTGTGGGCACGATGAAGCTCACGCGGCTCGTGGTCCACCACTACCGACATGTCACTCCCGGCACCGAGCTCGTGTTCAGCCCAACGCTGAACCTGGTCCTGGGAGAGAACGGCACCGGGAGGACGACGCTGCTGGAGCTCATCTCCACGGTGGTGGGCTCGGACTTCTCGGGCCTCATCCACGAGGCCTTCGCCCTGGAGTACGACCTGGCGTTTCCGGGGATGAAACTCCACGTCTATGTCCGCAACGAGCAGACCTCCGCCAACGCGCCGGAGGAGCCTCCCCGCAGGGGTGCGGAGCTGCTGCCCCTGCGCACCCCGGCCGTGGAGGGCCTGGGGCTCCACCCGCGCATCGAGGTGGACCTGCGGCTCACGTCACCCTCGACCCACATGGTGATGCGCGCCGACAACGCGGGGCTCGACTGCAAGGTGGACGGCGAGCAGGTCTGGTCGCGTGCCATGAGCTGGTCGCTCCTGGACCGCTCGGTGTGGACGCTGCTGTTCATGACGGCGCAGTACATCGACCGGGACATGAAGGAGCGGCTGAAGGACCTGCTCCGCCGCACCTTCCTGCTGGCGCCGCAGCGGTTCGACGAGGCGCTGGGGATGTTCGAGCGGATGGGCCACATCCGCTACGCCATGGAGGCGCGGGACGGAGAGGTGTTCCCGCTGGGATTGATGGCGCTGCCCACGTGGATGCCGGGGTGGCTGCGGGAGCAGGTGGAGCGCGAGGCGCCGCCGGACGTGCTGGAGCTGCGGCACGACGCGCTGGAACGGAGCTTCCTCGCGCGCTTCGTGGCGCTGGCGGGCTTCACGGCGGGGACGTTCCGGGTGGAGGTGCAGGAGAAGCGCTCGTTCGAGAATGGCGGGCGAGTGGGCTTCGGCGGGTTCGGCTTCCACTTCACCCGGCCGGACGGGCGGGGGCTGTCACACGCGGAGCTGGGCTTCGGGCAGAAGCGGCTGCTGTCGTTCCTGTACTACCTGGACGTGAACGAGGACTTCGCCATCACGGACGAGCTGGCCAACGGGCTGCATCCGCGCTGGGTGGAGGCGTGCATGCGCGAGCTGGGCACGCGGCAGGTGTTCCTCACGAGCCAGAACCCGCTGCCGCTGGAGCACACCCTCTTCTCCTCGGCGGAGGAGCTGCGGGCGTCGCTGCTGCTCTGCCGGGAAGGTGCCTGGGCCAATCCCACGCGGGAAGCGGCGGGCCGGCTCTTCGACGCGTACCGGCTGGGAGCGCGTCCGCTGGCGGTGCTGCTGCGGGAGCAGGGGCTGTGGTGAGCCCCGGGTGGGGTCAGAACCGTCCGGCGCGGGCCTCGTCGAAGTCCACCCGGTGCTTCATGTAGAGGGTGTCCAGCATGTGGTTGCTGATGGGGTTGAGGTTGCCATCGGTGAAGCGGTGCACCACGGCGCCCTTGCCCGCGTCCTTGAGGAAGGAGAGCGGGTCGACGCTGCCGCCCAGGCCGGTGAGCGTGGGCACGGGGTCGGCGTCGTTGATGTAGTGCACGTAGTTGGGCCCATCCGGGTAGCGCGTGGACGCTGCGCCGAAGGTCTCCACGTCGAGCTTGCTCATCAGTTGCTCGACCTTCGCCTTGGACATCCCGTCCTCGATGCGCAGCCGGCGCTCCACGTCGAACAGCGCCCGTGCGGTGATGAGGCCCCCCTGGCTGTAGCCCATGAGGTGCACCTCGCGGCCGGCCTTCAGCTCGCTGTAGACGGTGTCCGCGAGCGTATCCACGGCGGGGTTGTGACCCTTGTCCAGCTTGTCGCCCACGCACTGGGCGAGGTCCGTCACCAGCCCCTGGGTGGCGTTGTGGATGCCGACGACGCGCGCGTCCGCGGTGTCCGCGATGGACTGCATCTCGTGAAGCTGTCCCGCCAGCGGCGTCATGATGCCGTTGACGTAGAGGATGGTCTTGGACGGGTTCGGGTTGTCGAGCGGCGTGACGGCGGGGATGTCGCCCAGCGGCGTACCGGGCGGGAAGGACTGACCCTTCGCGCCGACGAACTTCCCGTCGCTCATCCGGTCCGGCTTCGCATCGCCGCCGAAGAGGCGCTGCACCTCGCGCAGGTGTGAGGCCTCGAAGACGTCCGCGCCCATCTTCACGAAGCGGGGGATGTCGGCGAGGCCCTGCTTCGCGGCGTCCACCACGTTCCCGAGCAGGTTCTTCGGCGCCGCGGGAGTCCGAGCCGGAGCGGGGCTCGCGGGGCTGAAGAGGTTGCGGTTGCGGTCGATGGTGCTCATGGGGGACCTCCGCCCATGGGGGAAATGGGCCTACCCACCATTTTCTCATTTCCCGTGCCGGAGTTGCGTGGCTGAGCGGCGCGGGTCTTCGGAGCCCCGCCCGTTCCTGCCGTAACGTCACGCGTCGACACCCTCGGTGAGCGAGGGCCATGACCCGGAGCGTACGGTGACATTTCCAAGGGCAGTGTCGCTGTTCCTGCTGTTGCTCGTCACAGGCTGCGCGAGCACGCGCATGGTGCGGTTGGACACGGGCCAGGGGCGCCCGCTGGAGTACGCGGCGCCCTCCTGGGGCGGGGCCGTCGACCTGAGCGAAGGAGAGTTCGAGGACGCCCTGGCCCGGCTGGTGCTGGAGATGCCTCTCTCCATTCGAGCGTCCCAGGCCGGGCTGCTGGTACGGACCGCGTCCTCGGGCCATGGCGCGGCCATGGACGGGATGTGGCAGCTCGCGCTGCGCAGGGACTACGGGCGCTGGTGCCGGGCCTACGAGGCTCCGGGCGACTGCCTCTCCCTGCTGGAAGACGGCCTGGGCTTCTCGGCCACGGACAAGCTGGCAGTGGCCCTGGGCCTGTCGCTGGACCCCATGCACGAGAGCATCGCCGAGGCGCTGGAGGACACCTTCAGCCCCACGTTCTTCAAGGCCGTCGTGGTGTCGGCGCTGGTGTCGTGGGCCATCCTGGCGGCCAACCCCGAGCCGGTGTTCACCAAGGCGGCGGCGGTGCTGGCCGTGGTGATGGTGGCGTATCTCGGAGCCGACGCCTTCCTCGAAGTGGTGCGGGCGTGCTTCGAGCTGAAGCAGGCGGCGGACAGAGCCACCACGTTCCAGGAACTCGACGCGGCGGGTGCCCGCTTCGGCCGGGTGATGGGAACAGAGGGAGCCCGCGTCTTCGTGCTGATGGCGACGGTGCTGGTGAGCCGGGGCACGGCTGGAAGCGCCTCGTCGCTGTCAACCCGACTGCCCCTGTTGCCGCGCTTCGCCGAGGCATCGGCACTGGCTGCGAGGCAATTGGGGTTGAGGCTGGAAGCCGCGGCGGAGGTGACGTCCGTGGCGGTGGTGGACGGGCAGCTCGCCATCACCCTGGCGCCCACCGCGGTCGCCATGGCGGCGATGGGAGACGGGAACGCGGGGGCCAAAGCCCTGCCCTCGGGCGGGCCGGGTGAATGGGTGCAGGTCAATGAGTCGATGCCCGAAGGCGCCCGGGCCTACCAGGAGCGGGTGACGGGAGTGCCCAGAGGCTATGCGTACCGGGTGAAGAGAGGAGCAGCCCAGGCGGACTTCGACGGCTTCGAACCAGAGGACAACGCCCTGCTGGAAGCCAAGGGCTACAATCTGGCGAAGTTCTTCGACGACGCTCTGAACAAGAAACCGTTCTTCAAAGGCGCGGACAAGTTCCTCGACCAGGCTCGACGCCAACAAGAAGCAGCCCCAGGAATGCGCATCCGCTGGCTCGTTGCCGAAAAGAAGTTGGCCGACGCTTTACGGAAGCTATTCAGTCAACGTGGCTATCAGGACGTGGAAGTCCTCCATGTACCGTGACACAGAATTCACGAACCATGCCCGACACCTACTACGCGGGTTGTTACTGGCGACCTCGCCAGGAACTCGCTGAAGCCTGCGCCCGCCGCGCCAGTGAATTCTTTCGAAGACTCGGTGCGCTGGAGCCAACCTGGAGCAGGTGGCATGAGCCCGGGAGTTCCTTCGAAAAGGCGCGCAAGCTCCAGGTCTCCACGGATGCAGCAGCCTTCGAGAAACGATTCCAACGCAAGAGGAACCGCGCCGGTGATGGCTACAGCTTCCACCTGTGGGCAGGCGACGTTGCTGAAGAAACATCAGGCGTCGATGCCTACTGCGGCACGGGAGATCCTTGGGCGAGACCGTCCTGCGTTCTCACGCCTCCTCACGAAGGAGGCACGGCGCAACGAGTCCTGACCTCCTCGGTGCTGGCGGAAGTGGTCCGAGCGATGGCTCTCGCATGGGAACCGGACTGCGGCGTGGCCACCTCGGATCTGCACCGTGACACCACCTGGCAACGCCCCGCTATCGGGACCTTCACTGGCTGGATAACCTACTTCTCGCGCCAACGCGGCACCGTGCCCCCCCTTCCCG
>NZ_JABBJJ010000027.1 GCF_012933655.1 Pyxidicoccus fallax
GGCCGGGCGCTCGGCGGGGAGCTTCGCGAAGCCGGAGCCGGGGCGGGCGGGCTTGAGGAACAGCACGTTCGACGAGTCCAGCATCGTCTCGTTCGCGGCCTGACGGTGCGCCTTCCAGATGGGGCCTCCGTAGAACGCCTCCAGGCGTGCCTTCCGGGTGTGCAGGTCGGGGAAGCCTCGCAGCCAGACGAAGCGGTCCGGCCGGTCCAGGTCGCGGAACTGACCCGGGATGGACATGCCGACCGCCTCCTGGCTTTCGAGGAACTCGCGCTCGAAGAGCTCGAAGAGGGTGTCTCGCTGGCCGGGCTTCAGCGTGTACTGGCGGAGCTCGAGGATGGCGTCGTGGGAGTCCATGGGCGGGAATCTCCGCGCCCGTGTGGTCATGCGCCATGACCGCTTTCGCCCATTTCCGTATGACCATTATGGTGCGGGCATGAAGAAGGCTCCCTCGGGAATCCTGCCCATCATCGCGGTGGACCGGCGCTCGTCCGTGCCGTTGTACCGGCAGGTCTACGAGGGCTACCGCGAGGCCATCGTCGACCGCCGGCTGCGGGCGGGCCAGCGGCTCCCGTCGACGCGGAGCCTGGCCTCCGAGCTGGGCATCTCCCGCATCCCCATCCTGAGCGCGTTCGAGCAACTGCTGGCCGAGGGCTACTTCGAGAGCCGCGTGGGCGCGGGCACCTTCGTGGCCCGCTCGCTGCCCGACGAGGGAACGCCGCTGGAGGCACGCGCGACGGCTCGCGGCGCGGCGGAGCCGGAGCGTCCCGGCAGGCGCGTCGTCTCGCGGGCCTCGGAGGTGCTGAGCCCCACGGGTGACCCGTGGTTCGCCGGCCATGGCCCCTTCCGCCTGAGCGAGCCCGCGCTGGACCAGTTCCCCTTCCAGGTGTGGTCGTCCCTGATGGCGAGGCACTCGCGCAACCCCACCCGGAACCAGCTCGCCTATGGCGACCCCATGGGGTACCGGCCCTTCCGCGAGGCGCTCGCCGAATACCTGCGCACGTCGCGGGCCGTGCGCTGCGAGCCGGAGCAGCTCATGGTGGTGAGCGGCTCCCAGCAGGCGCTGGAGCTGTCGGCCCGCGTGCTGCTCGACACGGGCAGCCCCGTCTGGTTCGAGGAGCCGGGCTACGCGGGGGCGAAGGACGTGCTCACCCTGGCCAGGGCC
This sequence comes from Pyxidicoccus fallax, assembly GCF_012933655.1. GTDB lineage: Bacteria > Myxococcota > Myxococcia > Myxococcales > Myxococcaceae > Myxococcus > Myxococcus fallax. The sequence goes on from NZ_JABBJJ010000027.1 coordinate 1,163, forward strand.
CGGCTGGTGCCGGTGCCGGTGGATGAGGACGGGCTGGACGTGAGCGCCGGCATCGCCCGGTGCGCGAACGCTCGGGCCGTCTACGTGACGCCGTCGCACCAGTACCCGCTCGGCGGGACGCTGAGCGCGTCGCGGCGGCTCCAGCTCCTCGACTGGGCGCGGCGGAGCGGCGCGTGGATATTGGAGGACGACTACGACAGCGAGTACCGCTACGAGAGCCAGCCCATCTCCGCGCTGCAGGGGTTGGATAGGGACTCGCGCGTCATCTACATCGGGACGTTCAGCAAGGTGCTCTTCCCCGCGCTGCGCGTGGGCTACCTGGTGCTGCCCGAGGACCTGGTACCGCGCTTCGCCCGGGTACGCGACGCCATGGACATCTTCCCGCCGACCCTCTTCCAGGCGGTGCTGACGGACTTCCTCGCCGAGGGCCACTTCGCGCGTCACCTGCGCAAGATGCGGCAGCTCTACCGGGAGCGTCGCACCGCGCTCGTGGACGCGCTCACGCGGGAGCTGGGCGACACGGTGGAGGTGCTCGGCGCGCAGGCGGGAATGCACCTGGTGGCGGCGCTGCCGGAGCGGCTGCGGGACAGGCACATCGCCGAGCGCGCCGCGAAGGAGGGCCTCCGGGCCATGCCGCTCTCCACCTGCTACCTGGAGGATGCCACCCGCCAGGGCCTGGTGCTGGGGTACGGCGGCACGGACGCGGCGCGGATACCGGAGGCCGTGCGGCGGCTGCGCAGGGCCGTTCGCTGAGACATCTCGAATGTCTCACGTGGGACGGATGTGGAAGACTCCGTCACCATGCCAGGCAACGAACTCCAAGAGGCCATCTCCTTCTACGACGGGTTGCTCCAGGGCGAGGTCCTGCGAAGGACCCACGAGCTGCTCCTCCAGCACACGCAGGCGACGGGCGTGACGTATGGCGGGCGCTCGCTGTACCAGGTGCTCCGCCCGCGCTTCCTCACGCCCCGACAGCTGGAGGAGCACCAGCGCGCCACCCTCGTGGTGAGGCGGGGAATCGAAGCGGTGTACCGGCACGCCTGCCGCGACGAGTCCTTCCGCCGGGAGCTGGGCGTCCAGGACTGGGAGGAGCTGCTGATGCGCGTGGACGGAGAGAGCCGGATGCCCACCGTCGTGGGCCGCCTGGACGGCTTCGTCGGCCCGGACGGCGTCCTGCGCTTCATGGAGTACAACCCCGCACCCGGCGGCTATCTCCTGATGCACCTGCTCGGCGAGGCCTTCACCGCCACGCCCGTCCTGGAGGCCTTCTCTCGCCGCTATGACGTCACATTCCCCCGGACCGCGCCCAACATCATCGACGCGCTCAAGGCCAACCACGCGCGCATGGGGCGCGCCGGCATGCCGCAGCTGGTCCTGTTCGGCCCCGCGGGCCCGGACGACGTGGACGAGGAGAAGCTCCTCCAGTCGTACCTCCTCGAGCAGGGGGTGCGCTTCGAGCACGTCACCTCCGAGGACGAGTGGACGTACCGGGATGGCGCGCTGTACGTGCGCGACTTCCGCGTGGACGTCGTCACCTTCATCTCGTCCGTGGGGTTCGCCGGAATGCTCGTCGGCTGCGGCCCCGAGCACCCGGTGACGCGGGCGCTCACCGACGGCGCGGCGTACTTCATGAACGGCCTGTTCCAGCTGTGCGTGATGAACAGCAAGGTGCTCTTCGCCGCGCTCAGCACCCCCACGAACGCACACCTCTTCGAGCCGGACGTCCGCGAGGCGCTGGCCCGTCACATTCCCTGGACGCGGGTGGTGCGCGAGTGCACCACGTCCTACGGCGGCAAGGACGTGGACCTGCTCTCCTTCGTCTCCGCCCACCGCGAGCGCTTCGTCCTCAAGCCCGCCACCGGCTACGGCGGCATGGGCGTGATGCTGGGCTGGCTGGCCGACGCGGAGGCCTGGAACGCCACGCTGAAGCAGGCCCTGGAGGAGAAGTGGGTCGTCCAGGAGCGCGTCCTGACGGACCAGGAGTCCTATCCCATCCTCGGCGAATCAGGGCTGCACTTCGCGGAGCGCTACACGGACCTCAACCCGTACGTGTGGACCGACACGCGGCAGGAGGGCTACTTCGTGCGTGTCTCACCCAAGCCGATGATGAACCTGACCCAGGGCGGCTCGCTGGCGCCGCTCGCCGTGGTCCGCGAGCGCTGAAGCAATAGGGCCCTCGGACCCAGCACTCGCGAGGTGCGGGAGTCCCAGTCGGCTCGCACACAGCGTGTTTCCGGCGCGTGCCTACCCGTGGAGGCGGGCACGCGGGGAGCGTTGATTTGTCCCGTTTCACATTGGATTCTTAGAAACCATGATTCTCTACGACGAGAGCACGCTCGCCCGGATTCCGTGGCCCGAGACGCCGGAAGGGCGCTTCGCTCGCGACTACCTGGGCCCGCTGGTGCGTGACGGCAGCACGGCGCTCGTGTCGGACCGGACGACGTATCGAATCATCGGCATGGATGGGTTGCTCATCCCGGTGGCCATCAACGACGCCGAGCATGACAACTCGCCGCTGTTCTCCACCTACGCCCGCTACGTCACCGCGCAGCTGGCGATGATGGACGCGCGCAAGTGGGGCGGCGCGTCCGGGTTCGCCATCCGCCGCGTGCTCGAGGGGCTGGGGCTGGCGCTCAAGGCCGCGCGCATCGACCGGTGCGTCTACGTGGACCACTGGCTGGTGCTGCGCAACCTGAACGCCAGGCTGACCGCGGACCAGGTGCGGCGGCTCACGGCCTTCCTGGCCGAGCGCTTCCCCGGGCACGCCATCCTCTTCCCGTCGGTGAATACGGCCACGCACTCGCCCCTGCTCAACACCCTGCGGCAGGAGGGCTACGGCCTCGTCTACGCGTTCCACACCCGGATGCTGCTGCCCTTCAAGGCCGAGGTGAGCCGCCAGGTGCGGGAGAACCACCGGCGGGACGCGCGGCTGCTGGAGGCGGCGGGCTACCAGCTCCTGGATGGCGCGGACGTGCCGGGCTGCGCGCCCCGGCTCCTGGAGCTGTACCGCGCCCTCAACGAGGAGAAGTACTCGACGAACATGCGCATCACCCAGGCGTTCTTCGAGTCCGCGCTGAGGGACCGCACGATGCGCTTCCGCGTGGCGGTGAAGGACGGCCGCATCGACGGGTTCTACGCCTTCACGGTGAACGAGGACGTCGTCTTCTCGCCCTGGTTCGGGTACGAGATGAGCCTGCCCCAGGAAGTCGGCCTGTATCGCGGGCTCGTGTATCAGCTCATGCAGGAGGCGCTGGAGCACGGGCTGACCATCGAGCTGGGCGCCGGCGCGGACGAGTTCAAGAGCCGCCGCGGCGACAAGCCGGTGCCGCGTTACACCGCCGTTCACACCGGCCACCTGCCGGCCTGGCGGCGCGCGGGGTGGCGGCTGTTGCAGCGCTTCGCCAATGAGGCGCTGCTGCCGTCCTCGCGCTCGTACCTGCGGAGCATCGACGGTGACGGCGTGGTGGGCTTCGACGGCGTGCCCGAGGTCTTCACACCGCCCACGGGCCCCAGCCCGCGCGAGGCGGCGGACGCCCTGCGCCAGGAGCTGACCGCGCTGGAGCGCGCGCTGGAGGACGCGTCCACGCTCGAAGGCGAGGCCCTCGTCCGCGCCCTCACGCCGCTGTCCGAGAAGCTCCACAACTGGCCGCAGCCGACGCGGCGGGTGATGGAGCTGCGCGGGCGGCTGGAGGCGCTGGAGCAGCGGCAGCGGCGCAAGGTCAGCGCGAAGGCCCCGGCGTCGGCCGTCTCCGCCACCGAGGAGGCCCAGCGCCTGCTCGCGGGCGCGGCGCGGCTGGGTGACACCGCCCTGGTCGCCCACAACCTGCGGGACGCCTCGTCGAAGCACCTGAAGGACGTGGTGGAGTGCCTGAAGCAGCACGCGGGCAGCGCCGCCGTGGTGCTCGCCGCCACGCGGGGCGAGAAGGTGGTGCTCGTCACCGCGGCGACGCAGGCGCTGCTCCAGCGCGGCGTGGACGCGGGCCAGCTCATGGCGCGGGTCGCGCCGGCCGTGGACGGCAAGGGCGGCGGCGCGCCGGAGGTGGCGTGGGGCGGTGGCTCGCGGCCGGACGGCATCGACGCGGCGCTCGAAGCGGCGCGGCGGTACCTGGATGAGCGGCTCGGAGGAAAGGCCTGACATGAACCTCTACGACGAGCGTGACATCACCTCCGCCCCGTGGCCGGACACGGAGGCGGGGCGCGACGCCCGGGACTTCCTCGTGCCCCTCTTCCAGCAGGGCGCCATGGCGTTCTTCTCGGAGCGGACCCGCTTCCGGCTCCTCGAGGTGGACGGGCTGCTCATGCCCCTGTCCATCAACGACGCGGAGTACGGCAACACGGGGGTCTTCTCGCCCTTCGCGCGCTACATCACCAACCAGCGCGCGGCCCTCGCGGACAACGAGGCCTTCGCGGGGGTGAAGGGGCAGCTCGTCAGCCGTGTCCTCCAGGGCGTGGGCGGCGTGCTCAAGGCCGCTCGCATCAACAAGTGCGTCTTCGTGGACAACTGGCCCACGCTGCGCAACACCACGCCGCTCCTCTCCGCCGAGCAGGTGCGGCGCCTCACGCGCTTCCTCACGGAGCGCTTCCCCGGGCACGCCATCGCCTTCCCGGCGCTGAGCCCCGCCACGCACTCGCCGCTGCTCGACGTGCTGGCCGAGTGTGGCTACACGGCCCTCTACACGCCCTACAGCCGCATGGGCCTCGCTCATGGCGAGGACCCTCACCGCAAGGTGCGGGAGAACCGCCGGCGGGACGCGAAGCTGCTGGAGGGGTCCGGCTACCAGCTCGTGGATGCCCGGGAGCTGCCCGGCTGCGCTCCGCGGCTGTGCGAGCTGTACCGGATGCTCAACCGGGAGAAGTACCGCACCAATCCCGACGCCCGCCCCGAGTACTTCGAGACGGCCCTGCGCGGTGGGCTCATCCAGCTCCGCGCGCTGGTGAAGGACGGGCGCATCGACGTGTTCTACGGCTTCTCGGTGACGGGGGATGTCCTCTGGTCCCCCGTCGCCGGCTATGACTTGAGCGTTCCGCGAGAGGTCGGCCTGTACCGCATCCTCAACAGCCTGCTGCTGAAGGAGGCGGTGGACCGCGGCCTCGTCATCGAGACGGGCGCCGGCGCGGACGAGTTCAAGAGCCTGCGCGGCGACAGGCCGCTGCCCCGCTACTGCGTCGTCTACACCGACCACCTGCTCCCGCACCGCAAGGCGGGGTGGAGGCTGTTGCAGCGCTTCGCCAACGACTCGCTGCTGCCCGCCGCCCGGGCGTACCTGCGCCGCATCGACGGGGACACGGTGGTGGGCTTCGATGGCGTGCCCCAGCGCTTCACTCCGCCCTTCACGAGTCCCTCGGAGTCGGTGGCGCTGCTGCGCCAGGAGCTGGACGCGATGGAGGCCGAGCTGGAGGCGGTGTCCCGGCTGCCGAAGCGGGAGCAGGGCGGCCGTCTCGCCGCGCTCACGAAGCGGCTGGAGGACTGGCCCGCGCCTCCGCCGCCGCGCGTGTCGGAGCTTCGGGAGAAGCTCGGGCGAGTGACTCAGCGGCTGAGCGAGGAGAAGGCCGGCCGGAGCCGGGAGGCCACGCGCACGCGCCGGGCGGAGCTGGCCCGCTCGCTCGTCGCGAGCGCGGTGAAGGTGGGTGACACCACGCTCGTGCTCAGCCACCTGGGCAGCGCGCCCACGGAGCAGCTGCGCTCCATCGCCCACGCGGTCCGCGAGGCCGCCGCGTCCTCCGCAGTGGTGCTCACGGGCACGCAGGGCCACAAGGTGCTCGTTGTCGCCGCCACGGCGCCGGAGCTGCTCCCGCGCGGCGTGGACGCGAGCGGGCTGCTGGCCCAGGTGACGCCCGCCGTGGAGGGCCGCGCCGAGGGTGGCCCGGAGCTGGCATGGGGCGAAGGCACCCGCCCCGAGGGTGTGGCCGCGGCACTCGAGGCCGCGCGCCAGTTCCTCCAGTCCCGCCTGGGCGGTTGAGGCTGAGTTCTTCGCAAGAACCTCGAGAGGCAGGTGGAAGATGGCGATGACTCCCGAAGAGAAGCGGGCACGGCTGGCGCGGTTGCTGCGCGAGAAGGCCCGCCGTCCCCGGCGTGCGCCTGCCTCGTTCTCCCAGGAGCGCATGTGGTTCCTGGAGCAGTGGAACCCGGGCAGCGCCCTCTTCAACATGCCCGTGGTGGTGCGCCTGACGGGCGAGCTCCACCTGGAGGCGCTGAAGCGCGGCCTCCAGCACCTCGTGGACCGGCACGAGGCGCTGCGCACCACGCTCGGGGTGGAGGAGGGGCTCCCCGTCCAGTGCATCGCCCCGGCGCTGGAGGCGCCGCTGGAGGTGGTGGAGGAACAGGAGGCGCGGGCCTGGGAGCGCGTGTCCGTCGAGGCGCGGCGGCCGTTCGACGTGGAGCACGGGCCGCTCTCGCGAAACGTGCTGCTGCGGCTGGCTCCGGACGCGCACCTGCTCCTCGTCAACACGCACCACCTCGTCACCGACGCGTGGTCCCTGGGCGTGCTCGTTCGCGAGCTGGCCGCCGTGTACGAGGCCTTCGTCGAGGGGCGTCCCTCGCCGCTCACGCCGTTGCCGCTCCAGTACGCGGACTACGCGGCGTGGCAGCGGGAGTGGCTGCGGGGGCCGGTGCTGGAGGAGCAGCTGTCCTGGTGGTGTTCCCAACTGGACCCCACGTCCCGCCTGGAGCTGCCCACGGACAAGCCCCGGCCCGCGGTGCTCGGCTCGCGCGGTGAGCGGCAGGTGCGCTTCCTGTCCCCGGCGCTCACCGAGTCCCTCAAGGCCCTGGGCCAGCGCGAGGGGAAGACGCTCTTCGTCGTGCTGCTGGCCGCCTTCAAGGCGCTCCTGTACCGCTACACGGGGCAGATGGACCTGACGGTCGGCTCGCTCATCGCGGGCCGCAACCGCGCGGACCTGGAGGGCCTCATCGGGCTGTTCATCAACGCCCTGGCCCTGCGCACCCGGCTGACGGGCGAGACGTCCTTCCGCGAGCTGCTGGGCGCCGTGCACGAGACGACGCTCCAGGCCTACGCGCGCCAGGACGTGCCCTTCGAGAAGGTGGTGGAGGCGCTCAAGGTGCAGCGCGACTCCAGCCACCTGCCGGTGTTCCAGGTGATGCTCGTCCTGCAGAACGCGCCCCTGCCGCCGCTGAAGGCGCGGGGGCTGGTGATGGACGCGCTGCCCGTCGACACGAAGACGACGAAGCACGACCTGACGCTGTATGCGCTGGAGCTGCCCCAGGGACTGCGGCTCAGCGCGGAGTACAGCACGGACCTGTTCGAGGCCCCGACGATGGCGCGCCTCCTGGGCCACCTGGAGACGCTGCTGGCCGGCGCCGTCGAGGACCCGGACCGGCGCCTCGCCGAGCTGCCGGTGTTGACGGCGCCGGAGAGAGACCAGCTCCTTCGCGATTGGAGCGGCCCTCGGGCCGACCTCCCGCGTGACGCCTGCATCCACACGCTCATCGAGGCCCAGGTCCGGCACACGCCCGACGCAGTGGCGCTCACCTTCGAGGGCACGAGCCTCACCTACGCGGAGCTGGACGCGCGCGCGAACCAGCTCGCATGGCACCTGCGCTCGCTGGGCGTGGGCCCGGAGGTGCGTGTCGGCCTGTGCCTGGAGCGCTCGCTGGAGATGGTGGTGGCCCTGCTGGCCACGCTGAAGGCCGGCGGTGCCTATGTGCCGCTGGACCCGGCATACCCCGCCCAGCGACTGACGTGGATGCTGGAGGACGCGCGGCCCGCGGTGCTGCTCGCGCAGGAGCGGCTGTTGCCGCGGCTTCCTCCGCACGAGGCCCGGGTGGTGCTCGTGGACTCGCGGTGGGACGCGGTGGCCGAGCACCCGCGGCACGCGCCGCCGCCCACGGCGCATCCGGGCGGCCTCGCGTACGTCATCTTCACCTCGGGCAGCACGGGGCGTCCCAAGGGGGCGATGAACGAGCATGGCCCCGTGGTCAACCGGCTGCTGTGGATGCAGCGCGAGTACGGGCTGACGGCGGCGGACACGGTGCTGCAGAAGACGCCGTTCAGCTTCGACGTGTCCGTCTGGGAGTTCTTCTGGCCGCTGATGGTGGGCGCGCGGCTGGTGGTGGCGAAGCCCGGCGGGCACCAGGAACCGGCGTACCTCGCGCGGCTCATCGCGGAAGAGGGTGTCACCACGCTGCACTTCGTGCCCTCCATGCTCCAGGTGTTCCTGGAGGAGCCGGGGCTGGAGCGCTGCGCGTCGCTGAAGCGCGTGGTGTGCAGCGGCGAGGCCCTGCCGCTGGACCTGGCCGAGCGCTGCCTGAAGCGGCTGCCCGGCGCGGGCCTGCACAACCTCTACGGCCCCACCGAGGCGGCGGTGGACGTCACCTATTACGCGTGCGTGCCCGGCGAGCCGCGCCGCTCGGTGCCCATTGGCCGGCCCGTGGCGAACACCCAGATTCGACTGCTGGATGTGAATCTGCTGCCGGTGCCCATAGGCGTCTCGGGCGAGCTGTTCATCGGCGGCGTGCAGGTGGGGCGCGGCTACCTGGGCCGGCCGGAGCTGACGGCGGAGCGCTTCATCCCGGACCCCTTCAGCGACACGCCGGGCGCGCGGTTGTACCGCACCGGCGACGTGGCGCGCTGGCTGCCGGACGGCGCCATCGAGTACCTGGGCCGCGCCGACTTCCAGGTGAAGGTGCGCGGCCTGCGCATCGAGCTGGGGGAAATCGAGGCCGTACTGGAGCAGCACCCGTCCGTGCGGCAGGCGGTGGTGGTGGCGCGCGCGGACGGAGGCGGCGACAAGCGGCTGGTGGCCTACGTCGTGGGACGGGGCGAGGCCGTGGACCCCGAGGCGCTGCGGGCGCTGATGCAGGCGAAGCTGCCCGAGTACATGGTGCCCTCGGCCTTGATGGTGCTGGAGGCGCTGCCGCTCAGCCCCAACGGCAAGGTGGACCGCAAGGCCCTGCCCGCGCCGGAGCTGGAGCGCGCGAGAGAGGGCCACGTGGCCCCCGCGACGCCCACCGAGGTGGAGGTGGCCGCGCTCTTCGGCGAGCTGCTCGGCGTGGAGCGCGTGGGTGCGCGGGACGACCTCTTCAAGCTGGGGGGCAACTCGCTGATGGCCACGCGGGTCCTCGCGCGGCTGCGCGCTCGCTTCGGCGTGGAGCTGCCGCTGCGCACGCTCTTCCAGCACTCCACCGTTCAGCAGGTGGCGCGGCTGGTGGACGAGGCCCGAGCCAGCGTGGCGCCCGTGCCGGAGCGAGCCGCCACTCCAGAGCAGCGGCGGCGCCTGCCCGTCGTTCCCCTGCGCGCCGATGCGCTGCCCCCGGAGCTGGACACGCCCGCGTCCTTGGAGGCACCGCTCACCGAGGAGGAACGTCACCGTCTGCTGGTGGAGTGGAACGACACGGCCGCGGACTTCCCCCGAGAGCTGTGCCTGCACCAGCTCGTGGAGGCCCAGGCCCGGAAGACGCCCGATGCGGTGGCGGTGGTGGCGGGCCCCACGCGCCTCACCTATGCGGAGCTGGAGGCGCGGGCCAATCGCCTCGCATGGCGCCTGCGCTCGCTGGGCGTGGGTCCGGAGGTGCGCGTCGGTCTGTGCGTGGAGCGCACGGCGGACATGGTGGTGGGGATGCTCGGCATCCTCAAGGCGGGCGGCGCCTACGTTCCGCTGGACCCTACGTACCCCCGGGAGCGGCTGGCCTTCCTGCTGGAGGACGCGCAAGGGCCCGCGCTCGTCGCGCACTCGCACCTGCTCTCGGCGCTGCCGCCGCACACGGCCACGGCGGTGTGCCTGGACACGGAGTCGCTGGAGTCCCTGCCCGCGACGCCGCCTCCGGCTCCGACGCTGCCGGAGAACATCGCGTACCTCATCTACACGTCGGGCAGCACGGGCCGTCCCAAGGGCGTGGCCATTCCGCACCGGGCCACCGTCGCGTTCCTCTCGTGGGCGCACGGTGTGTTCACCGACGACGAGCTGCGCGGCGTGCTGGCGGGCACCTCGCTCAACTTCGACCTCTCCGTGTTCGAGGTCTTCGCCCCGCTGAGCCGAGGTGGCGCCGTCATCGTCGCGCGAGACGCGCTGGCGCTGGCGGAACTGCCCCACGCGTCGGAGGTCACCCTGGTCAACACGGTGCCCTCGGCCATGGCGCAGTTGCTGCGGCTGGGCGCGCTGCCCGCCTCGGTGTGCACCGTCAACCTCGCGGGGGAGCCGCTCCCGGCGCCGCTGGCGCGGGACGTGTACGAGGTGCCCACGGTGCGGCGCCTCTACAACCTCTATGGCCCGTCCGAGGACACCACCTACTCCACCTTCTCGCTGGTGAAGGCCGGGCAGCCGCCGCACATCGGCCGGCCCATCTCCAACACCCGCGCCTACGTGCTGGACGAGCACCTGCGGCCGGTGCGCGTGGGCGCTCCCGGAGAGCTGTACCTCGCGGGACAGGGGCTGGCGCGGGGCTACCTCCACCGTCCAGAGCTCACCGCCGAGCGCTTCCTGCCGGACCCCTTCGGCCCGCCGGGCTCGCGCATGTACCGGACGGGAGACCGGGTGCGCTACCGGCCAACGGGCGAGCTGGACTACCTGGGCCGCAACGACTTCCAGGTGAAGGTGCGCGGCTTCCGCATCGAGCTGGGCGAGGTGGAGGCCCGGCTCCAGGCGCTGCCCGATGTCCGTGAGGCGGTGGTGGTGGCGCGGGATGACGGCCCGGGAGGCCAGCGCCTCGTGGCGTACGCGGCGGGGCAGGGGCTCGATGCCGACACGCTGCGCGAGGGACTGCGCGCCACGCTGCCCGGGTACATGGTGCCCTCGGCCTTCGTGGTGCTGGACGCGCTGCCGCGCAACGCCAACGGCAAGGTGGACCGCAAGGCGTTGCCCGTGCCCGCCGTCGAGCGCGCCAGCCTCCGTCCCTACGAGGCCCCGCGCACGGCCACCGAGGAGCTGCTGTCGGGACTGTGGCGTCAGGTGCTCGGCCTGGAGCGCGTGGGCGTGAAGGACCACTTCTTCGAGCTGGGCGGCCACTCGCTGCTGGCCACGCAGGTGGTGGCGCGGCTGCGCACGGCGCTGCGGACGGAGGTGCCCCTGCAGGCCTTCTTCGAGGCGCCCACGCTGGAGGCATTGGCCGAGCGGGTGGACGCCGCGCGCGGTGACACCGAGGCCACGCCCGTGGTGCCTCCGCTGCTGCCGGTGCCGAGGACGGCGAACGCGCTGCCGGTGTCCTTCGCGCAGCAGCGCCTGTGGCTGCTGGACCGGCTGGAGCCGGGAAGCACCGCGTACACCATCCTCGCGGCGCTGCGCCTCCAGGGGACGCTGAACGTGCGCGCGCTGGTGCTCGCCTTCCATGCGCTGCTCGCGCGGCACGAGAGCCTGCGCACCGTCTTCGGCGAGGACGCGCAGGGGCCGACGCAGGTCATCCTCCCGCCCGGGCCGCCGGACATGGGGCTGGTGGACCTGCGGGGGCTCCCCGAGTCGGAGCGTGAGGCCGAGGCGCACGCGCTCGCGGAGGACGAGGCCCGGCGGCCGTTCGATCTCGCGCGAGGCCCGCTGGTGCGCGCCCTGCTGGCGCGGCTGGGCGAGGGGCACCACCTGATGGTGGTGTCGATGCACCACATCATCTCGGATGGCTGGTCCTCGGCGGTGCTCATCCGCGAGCTGTCCGCGCTCTACGAGGCCTTCGCGCGCGGAGAGGAGCCCCGCCTGCCACCCCTGCCCGCGCAGTACGCGGACTACGCGGTGTGGCAGCGCCAGTGGCTGAAGGGCGAGGTGGTGGAGTCGCAGCTCGGCTGGTGGAAGCAGCAGCTCGCCGGGGCGCCCTCGCTGCTGGAGCTGCCCACGGACAAGCCTCGCCCGGAGGTGCTCTCGCCGAGAGGCGGCCGCGTGCCGGTGCGGTTGGGCGAGCCGGTCTCCACGGCGTTGAAGGCCCTGTGTCACCGCGTGGGGGTCACGCCGTTCATGGCCCTGCTGGCGGGCTTCGTGGGGCTGCTGGCGCACGAGTCGGGGCAGCAGGACGTGCTGGTGGGCTCGCCCGTCGCGGGCCGCGGCCTCCCGGAGCTGGAGGGGCTCATCGGCTTCTTCGTCAACACGCTGGCGCTGCGCACGCGGCTGCACGGCAACCCGAGCTTCCGCGAGCTGCTGGGCCGCGTGCGCGAGGTGACGCTCGGAGCGTATGCGCACCAGGACGTGCCCTTCGAGCGCGTGGTGGAGGCGGTGCAGCCGCAACGAGGGCCGGACCGCTCACCGCTGTTCCAGGTCATGTTCGTGCTGCAGAACGCGCCGTGGGCGCAACCCATGGGGCCGGGGCTGTCCATGCGGTTCGAGGACGTGGAGCGGCACTCGGCGAAGTTCGACCTGACGCTGGCGCTGTGGGAGACGGAGGAGGGGTTCTCCGGCTCGCTGGAGTACGCGAGTGACTTGTTCGAGCGCACCACGGCGGCGCGGCTGGCGGAGCGCCTGCGCGGCCTGCTGGCGTGGGCGGTGGCGCATCCGGAGGAGCCGCTGTCCCGGCTGGACCTGGCGCCCAACGTGAGAGACCTGCTCGTGCCGTTCCAGTCCGGGGGCTCGCGTCCGCCCCTCTTCTGCGTCCACGCGGTGGGCGGCACCGTGTCGAACTACACCGAGCTGGTCCGCCACCTGGGCTCCGAGCACACCTTCATCGGCGTGCAGGCACGCGGGCTGGAGGGCGAGCAGCCCCCGCTGGAGTCCATCGAGGCGATGGCGGCGCTCTACGTGGAGGCCGTGCGCACCGTGCAGCCCCAGGGCCCGTACCGGCTGGGGGGCTGGTCCCTGGGAGGGGTCATCGCCTTCGAGATGGCGCGCCTGCTCCACGAGGCAGGGGAGGTGGTGGAGCCGCTCATCCTCATCGAGCCGAGCCCCACGTCGTACGCGCAGGGCACGCGCGTGGAGGAGTCCGCGACGCTGGAGGGCCTGTTCGCGCTGAACCTGGCGCGCACGCTGGGGCTGCCCGTGGCGCCCGAGGACGTGCAGCGGATGGATGACGGCCCGGCGCTCTTGAAGCACCTGCTGGAGAGGGGCCGCCGCGCGGGCGTCTTCGGACCCGAGGTGGGGCTGGCGCGGCTCCAGTCGCTCCAGCGCGTCTTCATCTCCTGCGCGCGCGCCCTGCATCAGCACGTGCTGCGTCCCCTGGCGCTCCCGGTCATCCTGCTGCGAGGCACGGAGGCGGAGGTGGGCGAGGCCCACGTGCCCGACCGTGGCTGGGCGGCGCTCGCCTCCGAGGTGGACATCGTGGAGGTGTCCGGGGACCACTACACGGTGCTGCATGCGCCGCACGTGGAGACGCTGGCCAGCGCGCTGACCCGCGTGCTGGAGGGCTCCCCCATGCGGGACTCGGCTGGGCTGGAGGGCCCTCCGCCGAGGAACGAGGTGGGCGGGCGGTCCAGGAAGCGCACCTCGCGGTAGTGGGGACGGACGCGGAGGGCCGGCCTCTGGACCGCGATGGGGCGGCGTCCGCTCGCCGGCCCACCGGGCTGTCGGTGGTGGAGCCGGAGCACTCCGGGGAGTTGGGCGCACGGGGGCTCGGCACTAGAGTCGGGCGGGTGAGCGCCCCCCATGAACTGGAGCGCGTCCGCCGCAAGGTGGAGGCGGGCGAAGTCCTCGGCGACGCGGAGCTGGCGCTGCTGCGCGAGGCGGCCCGGCACACCCCGGGCCCCACGCTGCGGTTGGCGGTGGCCCACGCCCTCATCAACGCGGGCGCGGAGCGCGAGGCCCTGCCGCTGCTGGAGGCCCTCCGGCGCGACTTCCCCCGCGACGTGCCCGTGCGCCTGGGGCTGGCGCGGGCGCTGCTGGGCTTGGAGCGGCACGGCGACGCGGAGGCGCTGCTGCGCGAGCTGCAGGCCCAGGAGCCGGACGACCCGGAGGTCCTCAAGGTGCTCGCCGTGCTCGGCCTGCGGCGCGGCGAAGCCGACAAGGCCCGCGCGTATATAAAGGATGCGCTGGCCAGGGACCCCTTCGACGCCGAGGCGCGGCTGCTGAAGGAGGAGCTGGAAGCCGCCGACCTGCCACCGCCACCCGCGCACCGCGAGGAGGTGCTGCGCCCGGAGTTCACCACCGCGCTCACCGCCGCGCTCGCTCGTGCCCGGGTGGCCTTCCGGCGTCAGGGGAAGGACCTGCTGGTGAAGCTCGCCAGCGGTGGAGTGGGGCGCGTGGACGTGGGCTCGCTGTACGCGGCCTGGCGTGAGTCCCCGGGCACCGAGAGTCTCACCGCGTACGTGGATGCACTGGCGGCGCGGCTGGGCGGGCTCTCCTCGGGATTGGCCACGGAGGACGCGGCGCTGGAGTCCCGGCTGCGCCCGGTGCTGCGGCCGGCGGACTTCTCGGCCCGGGCGGTGGGCGCGCTGCACCGGCCGGGGCCCGCGGGCCTGGAGGTCTTCTACGTGCTGGAGGACGCGGACTTCGTGCGCTACCTGCCGGAGGCCGCGCTCGCTCCGGCGGGGCTGACGGCGGCGGCGGTGGACGCGGCGGCGTGGCGCAACCTGGAGGCGCATCCCGCGCCGGTGCGGCCTGTCCTCATCGACAAGGGCGAGGTGCGGTTGGCGGAGGCGTTCTCCGGCCTGTGGGCGGTGGCGGAGGGCGACGGCCATGACGGCGCGCGCCTGCTCACCCGGGCGCAGTGGAGCGAGCTGGCGCGAGTCGCCGGTAACGAGCCACTGCGCGTGTCACTGGGCCGCAGGGAGCTGGCGCTCGTGTGCCGCGAGTCGGACGCCTCCGCGCGCGAGGCGCTGGAGCGGCTGGTGCTCGCGCCGGACGGAATCGCCGGCGTCTTTCGGCTCACCGCCGAGGGACTCTCCGCCGCGTGAGCCCGGTCAGCCCGCGGTGGCCGTGGGCAGGCTGTTCACGAAGAGCACCTCGCGGTAGCCGAGGGTGAGCAGCAGCGAGCGTAGCGCGCGCTCCGCGGAGTCCCGGGCGCGCTGCTTGAGGCGGGCATCGGCGCGCACCTCCTGCTCGAAGGCCACGCGGGCCTTCTCCAGCAACTGCGCCGTCTGCGCGCTGTCCAGGTTGGAGTCGATGACCTCGGTCTCCCCCGGACGCAGCTCCACCTTCACCTCCATTGGCGGCAGCACCACGTACACGCGGGTGCCGGAGACCTGGAGGTGCGTCGCATCGAAGCGCTGGAAGTCGAACCCCAGGCGCGCGTCCGCGAAGACGATGGCGCGGCCATGCGGGTTCTCGATGGCGTAGCGCGCCCAGTTGAGCACGTCCTTCCACAGGGCATCCGTGGCCTGGGGCTCGGGCGTGAAGGTCACCTTCTTGTAGAGCGCCACGTCGAGCGTCTCCAGCCGGGCCACGTCGCGCATCTGCTGCACCACGGACGGGGTGTCCGGGAAGGAAGGAGGCGGAGGCCGGAGGAGCAGCCAGGCGCCCAGTGCGCCAAGCACGCCACCCAGGAGGACAGTCAGGACTCGCGAGAGGTGCGCCATGAGGGCAGTGTACCTCCTTCCCTGGAGCGGACGTCTGGGGCACGGTGCGCGGGTGTAAGCGCGGTGTGTCGAGGAGGAAGCAGTGGAATTAACGGACCAGGATGTCGAAGCCCTGGGGACGTGGGGATATTTCATCCGCTCCACGTTCCTGGGGGAATCAAGGGCCCGCGTCGTACGAGACGCGGTCCAGGCCCGCGTGGAAGCCGGAGGGCTCAAGCCGGCGGGCATTCGTCGAGGCGCGGACCTGACGCGCAACTCGGCGGTGAGGGGAGACCTCATCGACTGGGTGCTGCCGGAGCCAGGCACGCCTCTGGGTGAATTGTGGGAGGGCTACCGCGCGCTGGGAGAAGCGCTGTCCACGGGGGCGTACCTGGGGCTGGGACGGTTCGACCTTCAGCTCGCCTGCTACCCTGGCGGAGGGGCCCACTACGCGCGCCACCGAGACGCCTTCCCCGGGCAGTCCAACCGGCGCGCCACCGCCATCTGGTACGCCAACGCGGGATGGGAGCCGGCGCACGGGGGCGTGCTGCGGCTGTACCCCGAGGACTCCGCGCCGGTGGACGTGCCGCCCGTGCTGGACACGCTGGTGGTGTTCCTCAGCGAGCGCATCGAGCACGAGGTGCTGCCCGCCTTCGCCCCGCGCCTGGCGCTCACCGCCTGGTACTACGGGCGCGACGCGGGCTGACGCGGCTTCACACCGAGGGCGTGAGCAGGACGACGGAGTAGCCCACGGCCGTCTTCGTCCCCGGGTTTTCGTACGAGTGCTTCTGGTCTCCCCGGAAGACGACCACGTCTCCGGGCTGGAGGTGGAAGCGCTCGCCGCTGGCGACGAGCAGCAGCTCCCCGACTTCGCACGTGAGGTACTCGCGGGTGCCCGGCGTGTGGGGCACGCCGGTGATGCGCACCTGGGGCGGCAATTCCACCCGGTCGAACTCCATGCCGGGCAGCGGGTCGGGCAGCAGCTTGCGCAGCATGCCAGCGCCCCGCATGCGCACGGGCAGGCTGGTACGAGGATAGTGCCGGGCGCTCGCCCGCGGCTTCGCCACCAGCTCCTCCAGCGACACCTGGAGCGCCGCGGCCACGCGGTGCAGCACGGACAGCGTGGGGTTGGCCGCGCCGGATTCCAGGTGCGCCCACGTGGCGCGAGGCACGCCCGCCAGCTTCGCGAGCTGCGCCTGCGTGGCCCCGCGCGTCTCGCGGAGCGTTCGGATGTTGCGTGCCAGCCGGTCCGGCAGGTCCTCGTCGTTCATGGATTGGCAATCTGCCAAGGCTTTGGCCTCCGCACCAATGTTTTGGCGCGAGGCGGGTATCCCTCCCAGGAGAGGAGGAATGACGCATGAATCTCGTGGGAAAGGCCGTACTGGTGACGGGAGCGAGCCGGGGGCTGGGGCAGGCGCTGATGGCCACCTTCGCCCGCCGGGGGGCGCGAGTGGTGGGCGTGGCGCGCCACGCGGCGGAGCTGGAGGCCGCCGCCGCGCCCCTGCGCGCGGAAGGACTGGAGGTGCACACGCTGGCGTTCGACGTGGGGGACAAGGAAGCCATCTACCCGCTGGTAGGCGCGGCCACCGCGCTGGTGGGCCCGGTGGACGTGCTGGTGAACAACGCGAGCACGCTCGGACCCACGCCGCTGCAGCTGTTGCTGGACACCGCGTGCGAGGACCTGCAGCGGGCGCTGGAGGTGAACGTGGTGGGCCCCTTCCGGCTCACCAAGGCGGTGGCGGGCAGCATGGTGGTGCGGGGCGGGGGGCTGGTGCTGAACATCACCTCGGACGCGGCGGTGTCCGCCTATCCGCGCTGGGGGGCGTACAGCGTGTCGAAGGGCGCGCTGGAGCACCTGAGCCGCATCTGGGCCGCGGAGCTGGAGGGCACCGGTGTACGCTTCCTCAACGTGGACCCGGGGGAGATGGACACGCGGATGTACCGCGACGCGATGCCGGACGCGGACTTCACCCAGCTCCAGCGTCCGGAGGCGGTGGCGGCACGCATCGTCGCGTGGGTGGAGGGGCGGGCGGAGTCGCTGTCCTCGGGCAGCCGCCTGGAGGCAACGAAGCTGGAGGCCGCATGAAGCCCGCGACCTGGCCCAATGCCCACCCGGAGACGGGGCGCCTGTTGCACGTGGAGCCGCGCGCCGGACGCTTCTCCGACGCCCACGTGGCGGACCTGCCGTCGCTGTTGCGAGCCGGCGACCTGCTGGTGGTGAACGACGCGGCCACGCTGCCCGCCTCCCTGCCCGGGCGCACCGAGTCCGGCGAGCGCATCGAGCTGCGGCTGATGTCTCGCGAGCCGGACGACACGTGGACGGCGGTGCTCTTCGGCGCGGGTGACTGGCGCAAGCGCACCGAGGACCGGCCGCCCCCGCCGGTGCTGCCGGTGGGGACGCGCTTCATCGTGGGAGGACTGACGGCGCGGGTGGTGGAGGTGCTGCCGCCCTCGCCAAGGCTGCTGCGGGTGGCCTTCGCGGAGACGGGCGCGGCGCTGTGGGCGGCGCTGTACCGGGGAGGACGTCCGGTGCAGTACGCGTACACCGGCGGTCCGCTGGCGCTGTGGCACGTGCAGACGGTGTACGGCGCGCGTCCGTGGGCCGTGGAGGCGCCCTCCGCCGGCCTGCCCCTGACTGGAAGCCTGCTGCTGGGTTTACGAAGGAGAGGCGTGGCACTGGCGTCCCTCACCCACGCCGCCGGGCTGTCCTCCACGGGCGACGAGGCACTGGACTCGGCGCTGCCCCGGCCGGAGCGCTCGGACATTCCGCGGGCCACGGTGGACGCGGTGGAGCACACCCGGGCGGCAGGCGGGCGCGTGGTGGCGGTGGGCACCACGGTGGTGAGGGCCCTGGAGGGCCGCGCGGCACGGCACGGCGGACGGCTGGTGGCGGGAGAGGGGACGACGGACCTGCTGCTGGGGCCGGGCTACGTGCCACGCGTGGTGCACGGGCTGCTCACCGGAGTGCACGAGCCGGGCAGCAGCCACCATGCGCTGCTCCAGTCCTTCGCGCCGCTGCCGCTGTTGCGCGAGGCGGCGGCGCACGCGGAGGCACAGGGCTACCTGGGGCACGAGTTCGGGGACTCGTGCCTCCTGCTGGACGCGTGAGGCGACGGCTACTGAATCTGCGACGGCTCGAGCTCCACCTTCACCCAGCCCGGCTTGCGCAGGTCGAAGTTGCGGTAGGCGTCGATGGCGCTCGTCATCGGCTCCACGTGGGAGAGGATGGCGGTGGGGTCCACCACGCCGGTGCGCACCAGTTCCAGCAGCTTGGGGATGTACTTGCGGTGGTTGCAGTTGCCCATCTTCAGCGTGAGGTTCTTGTTCATCGCGATGCCGATGGGGAACGTCTTCATCTGCTGTGGGTAGACGCCGATGATGGACAGCGTGCCCGCCTTGGCGAGGGACTCCACGGCCCACATCGCCGCCTGGGCGGGCGCGTCGCCGGGCACCCAGTTGTCGCCTTCGGGGTTCGTCTTGGGGGCGACCTCCTTCACCTCGCGCTTGAACTCGGCCTTCTCCGCCTTGGCGGCCTTGGCCGCCGGGCCGTGGTGCGCGTGCATGGAGTCCACGCCCACCGCGTCGATGGCGCGGTCCACGCCGATGCCCTTGGTGAGGCGCATCAGCGCCTCGACGGGGGACTCCTGGTCGAAGTTGATGATCTCGGCCCCCTGGGCACGCGCCAGGTCCAGCCGGTCCTCGTGGCAGTCGATGGCGAACACACGGCCGGCGCCCAGCAGCTTCGCGCTGACGATGGCGAACAGGCCCACCGGCCCGCAGCCGAACACCGCCACGGTGTCACCGGGCTTGATTTCCGCCAGCTCGGCGCCGAAGTAGCCGGTGGGGAAGATGTCGGAGACGAGGATGGCCTGCTCGTCGGTGACGCCCTCGGGCACCCTCACCATGCCCACGTGGGCGAAGGGCACGCGCACCTTCTCCGCCTGCATGCCGTCGAAGGCGCCGGTCATGGCCGGGCCGCCGAAGAAGGCGGTGCCCGCCTGGGGGCCGTTGGGGTTCGCGTCGTTGCACTGCGCGTAGTACCCGGCGCGGCAGTACGAGCAGTTGCCGCAGGCGATGGTGGAGCAGATGACGACGCGGTCGCCGATGGTGAAGTTGCGCACGTCGTCACCGAGCGCCTCGACGTAGCCCACGCCCTCGTGGCCGAGGATGGTGCCCGGCTTCATGCCCGGCATGGTGCCGCGAATCATGTGGAGGTCCGTGCCGCAGATGGCGCTCGCGCTCAGCCGGACGATGGCGTCCGTTGGTTGCTCGATGCTCGGCTCCTCCACCTCGTCGAGCCGGATGTCCCCAATCCCATGGAAAACGACAGCCTTCATCGCGCGCGCTCCTGCCCCGTGACCGGGGCCTTTGTGCCAGGCAGACGGGCCCGCGGTGAGGGCAGACCCGTGCGCCTTGGAGGCTGGGCATCACCCTGGGTGGGGGCAAAGCGCGCGCCGCCTCCTCTTCTGGAGGGCAGGCGGACGGGCGGGCGTTAGCGCGGGGCACCCTGGTGGACGTGGAACGACAGCCGCTTGCCGAAGACGCGGCGGAAGTTCAGCACCTCGTGCTCCACGTTCCACAGCTCCAGGTCCACGGGGTGGCGGGCGTGCAGGTGCAGGGCGACGCCCTCGCGGCCGTTGGAGACCTTGAACTCCTTGATGGGCTGGTGATGGCTCAGGTCGAGCGAGTTGGCCACGCGCAGGAGGGTGGCCAGCTTGCGCACGGTGCGGGCCTCGGTGGGGTTGAGCCCGTCCATGCCCGAGTGGGTCAGCTCCGGCGGGCTGCGCCGGTGGTAGCGGGCGATGCGGGCGACCAACTCGCGCTCCCGGTCCGCGAGGCCGGGGATGTCCCCGTGGCGGATGAGGTAGTACGTGTGCTTGTGGTGGCGCTCGTAGCTGACGGCGTGGCCGATGTCGTGCAGCAGCGCGGCCACCTCGAGGTGGGGGCGCACGGACAGCGGGAGCTGGTGGAGGGCGGCGAGGCTGTCGAAGAGGGTGAGGGAGAGACGGGCCACCTGGCGCGCGTGCTTCTCGTCGAAGAAGAAGCGCTGGCCCATGGCGATGGCGGCGTCGGCGAGGCTGTGGTCCTCGCGCTCCTCGTCCTGGCGGTAGAGCAGGTCCACGAGGATGCCGTCGCGCAGGCCGCGGTTGACGACGCTGACGGACTCGATGCCCAGGTGCCGGGCCACGGCCTCGAGGATGACGGCGCCGGAGACGATGATGTCGGCGCGCTTGGGGTCGAAGCGCTTGCGGCGGCGCTCGGGGGACATGTCCGCGAGCGTGTCCACCGTCTGGGTGAGCTGGCGCACGGTGGCGTTGCCGCTGTTCTCGCTGGCGGCGAAGGACACCACGGCGTTGATGGTGCCGGACGAGCCGAGCGCCACACGGGGCAGGTTGGGCGGGCGCTCCGGGAGCATCTTGCGCAGCGCTTCGTAGACGAAGCTGCGCATGAGGCGCAGCTGCCTGGCCGTCACGGTGCCGGAGGCGTCGAAGACCTCGGTGAGGCGGACGGAGCCGAGGTTGAGGCTCCAGAGATTGTCGGGCTTCTCGCCCACGGCGGTGGCCACCTCGGTGCTGCCGCCGCCGATGTCGATGAGCAGCGAGCGGGTGCCGGGGGGCTTTCGGTGGAGGACGCCGAGGCAGATGAGGCGGGCCTCTTCCTTGCCGCTCACCACTTCGAGGTTGAGGCCGGCCTCCTCGCGGACGCGGCGGACGATGTCGTTGCTGTTGCGGGCCTCGCGCAGGGCGCTGGTGGCGACGGCGCGCACCTGGGCCTTGTGACGGCGGCAGAGGGCGGAGTAGCGGCGCAGGGTGGAGAGGAGGCGCTCGGCGGTCTCCTCGGGCATGGCGCCGGTGGCGAAGACGCCCTCGCCGGGACGGATGGGGTCTCGTTCCTGGTGCAGCGTCTCGAGCGCGCCATCGGCGTCCGGGCGTGCCAGCTCCAGGCGCACGGCGTTGGTACCCACGTCGATGGCGGCGAGAACGGGCTGGAGGGTCGGAGCGGGCATGTCGTGGTGTCGAGTGTAGGGCGCGACGCCGCGGGGTGCAGCGGGAATGGCACGGCGCTGTTCGGCAGCGGCCGTGTCACAAGGATGTTGCGCGCTCAGTCGAGGAAGCGGCGCTCCCACCGGCGGGTCTCCTCGGGGTCGCCGAGGATGTTGTCTCCCCGGTGGGTCCACGGCTCCAGCACGCGTGCCAGCTCGCGGTACGCGGGGAGGTCCTTGCCCTGCTCTGTGTCCCCGGCTTCGGGCCAGGCGCCGAGGGTGACGACGGCCCGGTCGCCTTCGAGCTCCTGCACGGTGGTGCCGGGGGTGTGCAGGCGGGAGCGCAGGCCGGACACGCCGCCCAGTTCGCCGAGCACGGGCTGGCCGAGGAAGGTAAGCCAGGAGGGACCGCGCACGCGTGTGCCGATGTTCATGGCGGTTGAGCGCGGATGGAGCACGTCCATCCCGGGATAGCGGAAGCAGTGCTTGCGGACTTCACGGCTGACGCCCACCACGTCCAGCCGGCAATTGAAGGCAAGGCCCGCGTTGCCGGAGTTGAAGGGCAGGGGGGCCGCAAGTTCCAGAATCAGCTCGCGCACCCATTGAGGCCCGCGCTCTTCCAGGAGTTCGGAGGGAAGCCAGTAGAGGACAAAGCCTGTTTCGTCCGGACCGCGGTGAATGGACGGGTCATCGAATGCGCGTCCCCGATAATCGAACCGGTACCGCACCTCGCGACTGGAGGAGTCCACCAGATGCACGTTGGCATAGCGTGGATTCAGCAGCTTCTGTCGGGTGTGCTCCCAGCTTGCCTCGTCGAGCCGCTGCCATTCCCCTTCTTCGTCCGCATACGAGTTGAGCGAATTGGGACCCAGGGCACGCAGGTAGGTTTCAAGGGAATGCATCACTCCTGACGCGACTTCAGAGTGCGGGCGCATCATGAAGAAGCAGATGCTCAGGCCTTCACGAATCAGGAGATATCCGCTCTGTGCGCGGACTCGAATCTCGGGAAAGTGCTCGCTCATCGAATGACCCCGATTCTGGGCTGGATGACCGCGGGGAGCTGCGTCGGCCTTAAAGCACCCATATACAGGTCTTGCTGATTACGGCCCTCATGCGGTGAACCGGAAGGGTAATCCCGCCATTGGGTGGGCTCGTCGGTGTTCACACACGGGAACTTGAAGTCATAGACTTCGAAAACCCGGTTGGGATCTCCCGTGTGGATGACGACATCTGGCGCGATGGAGCCCTTCAGTTCCCCGCCGCGTCCCTGCTCGAGCAGCGACCTGACCGTTTTCTCGTCGATGAACTCCCACCGCTCTGTGAGCGTGTCATAGCGATAGCTCGGCTCCAGGCTGAATCCACCCGGGCGCAGCTCGCTCAACCTCCGCTGGGCACATTCACGCGCACGCTTGTGCATCTCCGTGCCGAGCTTCCGAGCCCATGACACGGGCTGGTTCTTCTTGTCCCTCGCGGCCTCCTCCCTGCACTTCTCCTCGGTGGGAGGCACTCCATCGAGCAGCGCCAGAATCACCTCGGAGCGCGCCGCTTCGGCGCATTCTACCAGCGCCTGTTCAATCAGGTCCCGCTCTACCTCCGTCAGCACCCGCAGCACCGCGCTGCCTGCGGTGCCCACGGAAGCCGCCACCTGCACGGACCGGCTCGCGGGCAGGAGCGTCTCCTCTCCCGCCACCCTCGCGCACAGAGCCGGGGTCTGCCGGCAGGACGCCGTCGCCGAGTCCAGCCCGTACCGGTCCGTCCGCCCGCGCTCCGGTGTGCCCGCGCACCCTGAGAGCCACACAGCGAAACCCACGACCCACGGCCACCGCGGCATGTCCCCTCCCACGCGCGCCGACTCACAGCGCGCCGGGAGCGGACTCTAGGAACCCCGCACGCCCCACCTGAATACGGGGAACCCGCAGCCCTTCACTGCTTCCGCCGCCGGCCGATGAAGCTGGCGAACCGCTCCGCGAAGCGCGCCATCGGCGTCCGGGCATGCCCGCACCAGGCGCAGGGTGTTGCGCGCTCGGTCAGTCGAGGAAGCGGCGCTCCCAGCGGCGGGTCTCCTCGGGGTCGTTGAGGATGTTGTCTCCCCAGTGGGTCCATGGCTCCAGCACGCGTGCCAGCTCGCGGTACGCGGGGAGGTCCTTGCCCTGCTCGGTGTCCCCGGCTTCGGGCCAGGCGCCGAGGGTGACGACGGCCCGGTCGCCTTCGAGCTCCTGCACGGTGGTGCCGGGGGTGTAGAGGCGGGAGCGCAGGCCAGAGACTCCGCCCAATTCGCCGAGCACGGGCTGGCCGAGGAAGGTGAGCCAGGCGGGACCGCGCACGCGCGTGCCGATGCTCATGGCGGTTGAGCTCGGATGGAGCACGTCCATTCCGGGGTAGCGGAAGCAGTGCTTGCGGACCTCTCGGTCCACCCCTGCCTCGTCGAGGTGGCAGTTGAACGAGAACCCCGCGTTGCCCGAGGAGAAGGGGAGGGGGGCGGCGAGCTCCAGCACGAGTTCGCGCATCCTCTGGGGACCGTGCCGCTCCAGGACTTCAGTGGGAAGCCAGTAGGACACCGCGCAGACTTCCTCCGGGTTGTGGAAGATGGAGGAAGGGTCGAGCGACTTGCCGAGGTAGTCGACGAGGTACTGCTCCTCGTTTCTGGAGTCGCTCACGAGATGCACCGAGGCGAAGGGCTCTTCCAGCAGCGTGCGGCGGATGTGCTCCCACGCACGCTCATCGAGGCGCTGCCATTCACCCTCTGGGCCCGCATGCCAGGTCAGCGCGTCGGGCTCCAAGGCGCGTCGGTAGGTCTCGATGGAGCGCAGGACGCCACGAGCCAGCTCGGCATGGGGACGAGGCATGTAGAAACAGGCACTCAGTCCGTCTCGGACCCAAAGCGACCCATCGCGCGCGAAGACCCGAATCTTCGGGGGATGTCCGTTCATTGCGTGGCTCCCAGCCTGGGAATGATCTGCGTGGGACCGTGCTGTGGCTTCAGCGCCTTCTTGTACACGATGTCCTGTGCCTGCCCCGCATGCGCGTGGCCCTTGGGATACAGGGGCCAGGGAGGAAGCTGGGTGGGATTCACGCAAGGAAACTTGAAGTCGTAGATGGCCAGAGCCTGAAGCGGGTCACCTGTGTGGATGACGATGTCCGGGACAATCGTTCCCTTCAATTCATGGCTCCGCCCCTGGCTGAGCAGCGACCTGACGGTCTCTTCGCTCAGGAATTCCCAATGTCGTGTCTCCGGGTTGAAGCGATAACGCGGCTCCAGACTAAACCCTCCGGGGCGTAACGCTCCCAGTCTCCTCTGGGCACACTCCCGCGCAACCTTGTGCATCTCCGTGCCGAGCTTCCGCGCCCAGGACACGGACTGATTCTGTGCATCCTTCTCCGCCTCGTCCCTGCACTTCTCCTCGGTGGGAGGCTTCCCGTCGAGCAGTTGGAGGATGACCTCCGAGCGCGCCGCGTCGGCGCATTCCTCCAGTGCTTCTCGTATCCGGTCCCGCTCTACCTCCGTCAGCACTCGCAACACCACGCTGCCCGCGGTACCCACGGAAGCCGTCACCTGCACGGACCTGCTCACGGGCAGGAGCGTCTCTTCCCCGGCCATCCGCGCGCACAGCGCCGGGGTCTGCCGGCAAGTCGCCGTCGCCGAGTCCAGCCCGTACCGGTCCGTCCGCCCGCGCTCCGGCGTGCCCGCGCACCCCCAGAGCCACACAGCCAAACCCGCAACCCACAGCCACCGCGGCATGTCCCCTCCCACGCGCGCGGACTCACAGCGCGCCGGGAGCGGACTCTAGAAACCCCGCACACCCCACCTGAATGCGGGGAACCCGCAGCCCGTCACCGCTTCCGCCGCCGCCCGATGAAGCTGGCGAACCGCTCCGCGTTTCGAGCACGCCATCGGCATCCGGACGGGGCAGCTCCAGGCGCACGGTGTTGCGCGCTCAGTCGAGGAAGCGGCGCTCCCAGCGGCGGGTCTCCTCGGGGTCGTTGAGGATGTTCTCACCCCCGAGGAGCGTCCATGGCTCCAGCACACGCGCCAGCTCGCGGTACGCGGGGAGGTCCTGGCCCTGCTCGGTGTCTCCGGCCTCGGGCCAGGCGCCGAGGGTGACGACGGCCCGGTCGCCTTCGAGTTCCTGCACGGTGGTGCCGGGGGTGTGGAGGCGGGAGCGCAGGCCGGAGACGCCGCCCAATTCGCCGAGCACGGGCTGGCCGAGGAAGGTGAGCCAGGAGGGGCCACGCACGCGCGTGCCGATGCTCATGGCGGTAATGCCCGGGTCAGGCACGTCCATTCCGGGGTAGCGGAAGCAGTACTTGCGGACTGCCCGTCTGACGCCCACCAAATCCAACGCGCTGTTCAAGGAGAGGCCCCCATTGCCTGAGTTGAAAGGCAAAGGAGCCGCAAGCTCCAACATCAGCTCGCGGACCCATTGAGGGCCGCGCTCTTCCAGAATCTCGGAGGGAAGCCAGTAGGAGACGAAGCTTGCTTCATCCGGATGGGTATGGGGCGATGGCTCGTCAAGTGGCCGTCCCTGGTATTCGAAGTGGTACAGCTCCTCCCCATGGGAGATGCCGACGAGCTGGACATTGGCGCAACGTGGATGCAACAGCTCCCGACGGGTGTGCTCCCAGCCTTCCTCGTCGAGGCGTTGCCATTCCCCTTCCATATCAGCGTACGACTTGAGCGCCGCGGGACCCATGGCGCGTCGGTACGCCTCGAGTGAATGCATCAGACCGGTACGGAGCTCCGAGTGTGGTCGTTTGATGAAGAAGGAAACGCTGAGGCCATCGCGAATCAGGACGAAGCCGTTCTGTGCTCGGACACGGACATTGGGAATGCGTTCGCTCATCGGACGACCCCTATCCTGGGTTGTATGCTCGCGGGCCGGTGCGTTGGCCGTAATGCATCCTGGTACAGCCGCTGTTGGTTTCTGCCATTGTAAGGAGGATCCGGAGGGTAGCGCCGCCAGGGTGCGCGCTCGTCGGTGTTCACACACGGGAATTTGAAGTCATAGATGGCGAATACCCGGTTGGGATCTCCCGTGTGGATGACGACATCTGGCGCGATGGAGCCTTTCAGTTCCCCGCCGCGTCCTTGCTCGAGCAACGACCTGACCTCTTTCTCGTCGATGAACTCCCACTTCTCCGTATCCGGGTCATAGCGATACCTCGGCTCCAGGCTGAATCCGCCCGGGCGCAGCTCGCTCAACTTCCGTTGGGCACACTCGCGCGCGACCTTGTGCATCTCCGTGCCGAGCTTCCGAGCCCATGACACGGGCTGGTTCTTCTTGTCCCTCTCCGCCTCCTCCCTGCACTTCTCCTCCGTGGGAGGCACTCCATCGAGGATTGCCAGAATCACCTCGGAGCGCGCCGCTTCGGCGCATTCCACCAGCGCCTGTTCAATCAGGTCCCGCTCTACCTCCGTCAGCACCCGCAGCACCACGCTGCCCGCGGTACCCACGGATGCCGACACCTGCACGGCCCGGCTCACGGGCACGACGGTCTCTTCCCCCGCGACCCTCGCGCACAGCGCCGGGGTCTGACGGCAGGTCGCCGTCGCCGAGTCCAGCCCGTACCGGTCCGTCCGCCCGCGCTCCGGCGTGCCCGCGCACCCAGAGAGCCACACAGCCAAACCCGCAACCCACAGCCACCGCGGCATGTCCCCTCCCACGCGCGCGGACTCACAGCGCGCCGGGAGCGGACTCTAGAAACCCCGCACACCCCACCTGAATGCGGGGAACCCGCAGCCCGTCACCGCTTCCGCCGCCGCCCGATGAAGCTGGCGAACCGCTCCGCGAAGCGCGCCACCGCGAGGCCCACGATGTCCAGCAGCCACCGCTGGAACCCCGAGCGCGAGCAGTCCTCCAACAGCACGCGCCGCGACAGCGCCAGGTGCTTCTCCAGCCACAGCGCCGACTGCGCCGCCACGCCGGGCTCCTCCACCTCCACCAGCGTCTCCAGGTTCACGAGCGACAGCGGGTCCAGGTTGAAGCTGCCCACCAGCAGCTTCTTCCCATCCACCACCGCCGCCTTCGCGTGCAGCGTGGACGCCGTCCACTCGTGGATGCCCACCCCCGCGCGCAGGAAGTCGCGGTACAGCCGCATCGTCGCCGCGCGGGCGAACACCACGTCGCTGCGCCCGGCCAGCAGCAGCGACACCTTCACGCCCCGCCGCGCCGCCCGCTTCAGTGCCCGCACGAAGCCCACGTCCGGCAGGAAGTACGCGTGCGCCAGCACCAGCTCGCGCTTCGCCCCGTCAATCGCCGAGAGGTACCGCTTGCGCAGCCGGTGCCCACCGCCGAAGCCCGACAGGAAGACGCTCACCGCCCCCGACACCAGCGCGGACGCCCCCGCGTGCAGCCGCGCCCCGAGCTGCCGGCAGATGTCGCCCCGCAGCTCCAGCGCCAGATCCGCCCAGCCCGGCTCGTCGCCATGCGCCGCGTACTCGTCCCCGATGTTGATGCCACCCAGGAATGCCACCGCGTCATCCACCAGGAGGATCTTCCGGTGGTTGCGCCACGAGCGGCCCATGAAGAGCGACGTGAGCGGGTTGTACACGCGCACCTTCGCCCCGGCGGCCTTCAGCGTCTGCGTGAGGTGGCTGCTGGCCTTCATGCTGCCCCAGCCGTCCACCACCACCTTCACCGTCACACCTCGCCGCGCCGCCGCCACCAGCGCGTCGAGGAAGCGCGCGCCCACGCCCTCGCGCTCGAAGGTGTACACCTCCAGGTGCACCCGCTGCTTCGCGGAGGCGATGGCCTCCAGCATCCGCGGGTACGCCTCCGTCCCGCCGTCCAGCAGGGTGATTCGCTCTTCCGCGGTCACCTCCCGCGACGAGGGGAGGACCGGGGCGAGCGGGGGAACCATCAGGGCTTCGGGACGCACGCCCCCACCCTACCGCTCCCGGTGCGGAAGCGGGACGGCCTCCCAGTGACAGCGGCGCCATCCCACCCGCGTGGGCTTCAGTCGTCGTGCTTGCGAGCGCCCTTGCCCTTGCCCTTGTGCCGGCACTGATCGCCATCCCAGTACTGGCTCGGGTGGCACTCCTTGCGCTGCTTGCTGCTGACCTTGGACTTCTTCGACCGAGACGGAGAATCGTCGTGGTGTACGCGGTGGTAGATGCAACCCTGAAGTGAGACCAGGGCGAGGACGGGGACGAGGAATCGCAGATTCTTCATGGGGGGGCGCGCAGGGTAGCGGACTCCACCGTGGAGTCATCTCCCCCCGGACCCGCTCGCCCGGTGGGTGGCCACACGGGGCATCGACGCTGCGCGCGCGCTCCGCTACCCTCCGGCCCGTGCCTCCCGCAGAGAAGCTGACCCGTCATCGAAAGATTGGCGCCTACCGCGTGCTCGGAGAGCTGGGCCGCGGCGGCATGGCAGTCGTGTACCGCGGCCTTCACGAGATGCTGCAGCGTGAGGTGGCCATCAAGGAGCTGCTCCCGGCGGGCCAGCGCGACAAGGAGACCCTGTCGCGCTTCCGCCGCGAGGCGCTCGCGCTGGCCGCCTTCCGCCACCAGAACATCGTCACGCTGTACGACCTGGTGGAGAAGAACGACACCCTCTTCATGGTGATGGAGCTGGTGGACGGGCCCACCCTGCACACGCTCATCCGCGAGGGGCCGCTGCCTCCGGACGTCACCGGCGTCATCGCCGCGCGCATCGCCAGCGCGCTGGACCACGCGCACTTCCGCCACATCATCCACCGCGACCTCAAGCCCGCCAACGTCATGCTCACCAAGGCCGGTGAGGTGAAGCTGATGGACTTCGGCATCGCCAAGGACGTGGGCCTGGAGGCCCTCACCCAGCAGGGCATGGCCGTGGGCACCCCCTCGTACATGTCCCCGGAGCAGGTGACGGGCGCGCCGCTGGATGGGCGCACGGACATCTTCTCGCTCGGCGTGCTCCTCTACGAGGCCCTCTCCGGCGCACGGCCCTTCCAGGGCAAGACGGCGGGCGAGGTCTTCGCGAAGATTCGCGACGGCAAGTACACGCCGCTGGCCAAGGCGGCCCCGCACGTGCCCGCTCCGCTGGCGCGCATCATCCAGCGCGCCATGGAGGTGAAGCCGGAGGAGCGCTTCCCCGACGCCGCGGCCATGCGGCGCGAGCTGGACGTGTTCCTCGCGCAGGAGGTCCAGGTGTCCCACGCGGCGCTGCTGGTGGCCTTCCTGCGCCACCGCAACCGGCTGACGGAGACCGAGGCCCAGCAGCTCATGCGCCCGCAGGAGCTGGACGCCGCGTCGGTGGTGTTCGACACGCCGCGCTCCAGCTCCAATGGGAAGCTCAAGTGGGTGCTGGCCGCGGCCGCTGCGGTGGTGACCGCGGCGGGCACGGGGCTCTATCTGTCGCAGTCCCAGTGGGCGCCGCTCTTCGAGCAGCTCACCCGCTGAAGGGACGGCGCGCTTCAGCCCTTCTTCTTCTCGTGCGTGACGGTGACGATGGTGCCGATGCCGCCACGCACGAAGAAGTCGCCCACCACCGTGAGCTTGCGCGGCTGGATGGCCTTGATGATGTCGTCCGCGATGGTGTTGGTGACCTTCTCGTGGAAGGCCCCCTCGTTCCGGTAGGCCCACATGTAGAGCTTGAGGCTCTTGAGCTCCACGCAGAGCTGGTCCGGGACGTAGGAAATCTTGAAGCGGGCGAAGTCCGGCTGGCCCGTTAGGGGGCACAGGCAGGTGAACTCCGGGCAGTCGAAGGCGATCTCGTAGTCGCGCTCGGGGGCCGGATTGGGAAAGGTCTGAAGTTCCTTGGACGGCTGCGAAGGCATGACGCTGTCGTCTACCACACTGACGCTGAGTGTCATCCGTTCCGTGGATGTCCGCTGGCCGCCTGCCTCCAGGGGCATCTGTCGGGGCCCGAACGTGGCGGCCGTCCACCAGCGGGGAATCCAGGGGGAGGGCCGGTTGCCGGTCCGGCGAGGGGCTCATAATCCACCCAGGGTTTCTCCCCCCGCCCCGAGCACATGCCGCTTCCCACTGACGTCGAAGATGCCTTTTCGTGCCTTCCGCTGGCCCTCCTGCGCGTCGGTCCGGACCTGCGCGTCCAGTGGTGCGAGGAGGGCTTTTCCAGCAAGACGGGCGTGGAGCTGCGCGCCGGGGGCGACCTGCTCGACGCGCTCGAGCGGGGGCGCAGCCTGGACGCGGTGGAGCGCGCCATCCGCGAGGGCCGTCCGCACACCGGCCACGTCATCACCCGCGCGCTGAGGCAGGTGCGGGTGCAGGTGAGGCCCGCCCGGACAGGCGAGCGGCCGGGTGCCTGGCTGGTGGTGGAGCCCTCGGGCGTGGACGACGAGGGGGCCTTCTCGCAGGCGGTGCAGGAGATCGCTCGCGCGGTGGGCGAGACGCTGGAGGTGGACAGCGTGTGCGCCGCGGCCGTGGTGGCGCTGGTGCGCTGCGCGCAGGTGCGGCGCGCCGAGGTGTTCCTGTGCGACACGGACGGGAAGAACCTGCGCCGCGCGGCGGTGTCGGACCTGGCCGGGGGCGACGCGCCGGAGGATACGTTCGACGCGGAGGACGACCCGTTCCGCCAGGCGCTGGCGACGCGGCAGGCGCAGCTCGGCATCCAGCGCGGCTATGGCGACGCCATGGGCTCCATCTTCGCGGCGGTGCCGCTGTGCGCGCCGCGCCGGACGGTGGGGCTCTTGCTGCTCTACAAGGAGCAGGGCACGTCCTTCTCCGTGCGCGAGCTGGAGCTGTGGAGCGCCGCGGCCAACCAGCTCGCGGTGGCGGTGGAGAACGCGCGGCTGTTGCGCGAGGCAAAGGCGGCGCTCCAGGTGCGCGAGGACTTCATGTCCATCGCCAGCCACGAGCTGAAGACGCCGCTGACGCCGCTGAAGCTGGGCCTGTACACCATGGAGCGGCGCATCTCCGCGAACCAGCCGGTGGAGCTGGCCACGGTGCTCAAGTCCAAGCGGCAGGTGGACCGGCTGGTGGGGCTGGTGGATGACCTGCTGGACGCGTCGCGGCTGGACTCGGGCAAGCTGGAGCTGAAGCTGGCGCCGCTGGAGGTGGGGCAGCTGGTGGCGGAGGTGGTGGACCACTTCCGCGCCGCCTTCGAGCGGCCCTTCACCGTGGAGGTGCCGAGAGACCGCGTCTGGGTTCACGGCGACCGTGACAGGCTGGAGCAGGTGCTGGTGAATCTGCTGGAGAACGCGCACAAGTACAGCCCCGCGGGCGAGCCCATCACGGTGAGGGTGGAGAAGCTGGAGGGCGAGGCGCGCATCCACGTGCAGGACCACGGCATCGGCATTCCGGGGGCGGACCAGTCGCAGGTGTTCCAGCGCTTCTACCGGGCGCGCAACGTGTCGCACCGCAACTTCGGCGGGCTGGGGCTGGGCCTCTTCATCAGCAGCTCCATCGCGAAGCTGCACCGGGGCTCGCTCACGCTGGCCAGCTCGGAGGGCCACGGCAGCACCTTCACGATGACGCTGCCGCGCATGGCGTCGCACGAGGTGAAGCGGCTGCCGCGCCGGGTGCTGCTGCTGGACGAGGACCGGACGCAGGAGGCGCTGGCCGAGCGGGTGCTGCTCGCCGAGGGCTTCGAGGTGCTCACCGCGCGCGACGGGGCGGAGGCGTTGCGGCGGGCCACGCACCTGCCGGTGGACCTGATCGTCCTGTCCACGAGCGCCACGGGCGGACAGGTGGGCGTCTTCCTGGAGACCTTCGCCACGCTGCCGCGCGCGCGGCCGGTGCCCATCCTGCTGGCCGGCGACGAGCGGCCCTGGTGGGCGCAGGAGAGCACCACGCTGTGCACGCGCCCGTACCGCCCGGATGAGCTGGTGGCGCGGGTGCGCAACGTGCTGACGGTGGAGAAGCGCCGGGGGCCGGCGCTGTCGTCCTCCGGGAGCCGGAGCGAGGGGCCGCTCGAGGGGCTCAGCTCCCGGGTGTGAGGACGCGGAAGTCCGCCGGGGTGATTCCGGCGCGGGACAGCAGCTCGCGGGCCTTCGGGTGGAGGAAGGTGTCCAGCTCCACCTCGCGCTGGGCGGAGTAGCCGCTCTTGAGCGTCTCCGGCCGGTAGCCCGGGTGGCACATCAGCTCGATGACGCCGTCGGTGGGCAGCGAGGCGAGGTGTGATTCGAGGCGCTCCAGCGTCCAGTATGCCTCCGTGCCCGCGTCGCCGATGAAGTGCGCGTTGGTGGCCACGCCGTGGGACTGGAGCGCGTTGCGCATGGCTGTGTCCGTGGAGCGCACCGGCAGCCCGGCGGTGCGGGCGGCGCGGGCGAGACCCTGCAGGACCTGGGGATGCTGGTGCAGGTGCTTGTGCACGTCCACGTGGGTGGCCGGCTGACCGAGCAGCGCGGTGAGCCGCGCGAGCTGGGCGAAGGCCTCGGCCTCCACGACGTCCGAGGGCAGGGAAGCGGCGCGGGACTCCACGAGGCCGCCGTCCTCGCCGAGGAAGGCGCGGGGGAAGCCGCTCCACACGGGAGTGCCCCGGGCGAGGTTGAAGTGCAGGCCGATGGACAGGCCCCGGGCCTCGCGCGCGGCGGCCTCGGAGTGGGGCGTGTTCACCATGAAGGTGGCGGAGGAGACGACGCCCTCGCGCATGGCGCGGAGGATGCCTCGGGTGACGGCCGGGTCGTAGCCCAGGTCGTCGGCGTTGATGATGAGGGCGCGGGTGCTCATGCGGGGAGAATCACCACGCCGCACGCGTGGCGTCCAGGTCCGGTTGGCCGGGGTGTCATCGGCGGAACCGGGCCGGGTGCTGCCCGGGGGACCGAGTCCAGCGTTGCTCCTGGGGACGTGATGGCCGTACCCCCGGAGCGGTATGGGCGAAGCCCCGGCGGACCCTTGGAACTTCTGTATCAACGGTGAATCCGAAGTACATCCGGACGAATCCGGATGAGACCAAGGTCGACAACCTGCTCGAGCTTCCGGACTGCGCATAAGAGCACCGAGCCAGAACGGGCCGCTCTCTTGGGGGCCGATTGAGACTCGCACGGCTGGAGTGGGGCTGACCGGATAGGATGCCCGCCATGCACGATGAGAGCGCCGGTCGGACGAGGATCCTCGCGGGAGTGGGTATTGCGGGCGCGGTGGCCTTCTTTCTCGGGCTGGTCCTGGAGAGCCATGTCCTCCGCATGGCCACCAAGCCGGTGCCCATGCTCTGCCTGCTCCTGTGGCTGTGGCCGCCCCAGGCGCGCTATGCGCGGTGGGTCTTCGCCGGGCTCGTGCTCTCCCTGGTGGGAGATGTGCTGATGGAGGTGGGGCCCGAGCTCTTCCTCCCGGGGCTCGGCGCCTTCCTGCTGGCGCATGTGAGCTATGCCGTCGCGTACCTCACCGTGACCCGGAGCCTCCGCCTGGCGAGGGCGCTCCCCTTCGCGTTCTTCGGCGTGGGCGCCAGCGTGTTCCTGTGGCCGGGCCTCGGGAGCATGGCGCTGCCCGTGACAGCCTATGTGGTCGTCATCTGCACGATGGCATGGCGCGCGGCGGCCATGATGGGGGCCGAGGGGTTGGCGCGGCGCGAGCAATGGGCCGCGTTCGTGGGCGCGCTGTTGTTCGCCGCCAGTGATGGGTTGCTCTCCCTCAAGCTCTTCGTGCTCCCC
This sequence comes from Pyxidicoccus fallax, assembly GCF_012933655.1. Lineage (GTDB taxonomy): Bacteria > Myxococcota > Myxococcia > Myxococcales > Myxococcaceae > Myxococcus > Myxococcus fallax. Next base: position 35,027 of record NZ_JABBJJ010000027.1, read on the forward strand.
CTGCCGGGCGCGAGCTACGTCATCATGCTGTTGTACTGGGGCGCGCAGCTCTGTCTCGCCCGCTCGGCTCACGAGGGGCTCTCGCGGGCCGAGCAGCGAAGGCCGCACCGGGTCGGGCAGCTTTCGACCTCATCCGAGTAGCGAACCCAGGACCACCTGCGCGGAGGCCGGTCTCCCCCAACTCCCGTTCTCAGCAGTTCCCGTAGAGGTAGTTCAACGCGATGATGTCGTAGCTGGTGAACTCACCCGTCTCGGTCGAGCGGAAGCACGAGTTCATGATGGAGCTGCCCACCGTGGCCGTGGTCGGCGTCCCGGGGATGTGGATGGCACCCACGCCAGCGGTGCCCTCGTTGGTGGCGGAGCCGCCGCAGCTGATGGCCCGGTTGTAGTAGTCCGTGTGGCGCAGACCGATGGTGTGGCCCAGCTCGTGGGTGATGACGTGCTCGATCACGTCCACGCCATAGCTGTTCAGCCCGGTGCCGATGTTGATGGTCCCATAGGGACGGCCGTTCGAGGGGAAGCCCGCGGAGCCGCCGGTGCCGGACATGGTCTGCGCGGTGATGTTCGCGTCGCAGCCAGTGGTCGGTCCCCGCGCCATGGTGAAGCAGAGCCCCAACTGGTTGTAGTTGGCGATGGCCGCGTCCAGACCCTGGCTGAGCCGGGCGTAGCTGTTGAACGCGGAGGTCGGGTTGATGCAGATCTTCTTCACGACGGAGACGTCGACGAGGTTGGTCGTGCAGAAGTGCTCCGCGCTCTTCTCGCCGCGCTGGAGCAGCTCACGGGACGCATCGAGGCTCACGTGGGTGTCGCGTCCCACGTAGACGGCGCCGTCGACGACCATGATGTCGTCGGCCGGAAACCCGGCCTCGACGAGGTTGGAGATGGTCTCCTCGTTCTCGAGGTGCGGGTCGGTATCGCAGCCGGCCAGCAACACGCCACAGCTCACCACGAGGACTGCCGCTTTCTTGAGCATGTTGGTTTCCCCTCCTGTTCAGGAAAGGGATTGTACCGGAAAAATCCGCGATTCGTGGCTTTGCGGAAAGGAATGATGATGGGCTGGCCGGTCCGTCCCGGCCCCGCGGGTGCTGTCTGACGCGGCTCGCCGTGCTGGAACCGAGGGTGCCCCAGGAACGACGAGGCCGCTCCGGCTCAGCTCCCCGTCGAGCACTCCGCCACGAGCGCACTCGCCCGGTCCGGGAAGCGCTCCGCGAGCACGCGCTTCACCTCGTCCACCGCCGCCGTGTTGCCGGTGTGCGCGTGGAGCTGGCAGCGCGCGGTGAGGGCGCGCGGGTCCTGCGGCGCGAGCCGGTCCGCCTCGCGATACGAGCGCTCGGCGGCGGCCGTGTCTCCCTGACGGAAGAGGACGGCCCCCAGGTAGTAGTGCGCCACGGAGAGCCGCGCGTCCTTGCGAATCGCGCGCTTGAGGAGGCTGGCCGCGTCGTCCACGCGCTGCTGGCGGAAGCGCACGAAGCCCAGCTCCGCGAGGCACTCCGCGTCGTCGTCGTTCTCGCGTGTCCATGCGGCAAGGACGGACGCCGCCTCGTCCAGCCGGCCGCTCTGGGACAGGAGCCGGCCATAGCGCGGCGTCACCTCGCGCGAGCGCGGCTTCAGCGAGTGGGCCTTCGCCAGCGCCGCGAGCGCGCCCGGCACGTCGCCCTGGCGCTCGCGCAGCTCCGCCAGCGCCAGCACGGGACGGACATCCTTGGGCGCCAGCGCGGTGGCGTCCTCGATGGCGCGCTCGGCCCGCTTGCCCATGCGCAGCTCCGTCGCCGCGCGCGCGGCCAGCAGGTGCGCCTGGACGTTCTTCGGGAAGCGCGAGGTGAAGGCCTCCGCCAACGTCAGCGCCTGGGTGTGCGCGCCCGCCGCCACCAGCAGGGCCCCGGCCCTGGCCAGCTCCTCCTCGGTGGCCCGCGCGTCCGTGCCCAGCCCGTCGAGCGCGGACACCTTCGCTTCAGGGCTGGCGGCGGCCTCGGCCTTCGCGAGCCGCTCGGCCGGAGGCATCGCCGGGCGCATGAGGAACCACGCCGCGCCTCCTCCGACAACGCCGAGCGCGAGCACGCCTCCGAGGATGGCGCCCAGCCGCGAGGACTTCCCGCTCCGGGCTTCCTCTCCGGACCGCGCCGCGTCCTTCGGGCTGGAAGCCGCGGGCTTCTCCCGCGAGCCCTTCGTGCCAGCGGAGTCAGCAGGCCTCGCCACGGCTGCTTCGCCCGGCGCGGTGCCGGTCTGCGCGTGCAACCCCTGGGGCGTCGCGCGCCGTCCTCCGGACACGGTGCCTGCCGTGACGCCTGGGACTCCGTGTGCATCGTGCGGCGTCTGCCCCCGTGCTTCCGGCGCCATCTGCGCCGCGGATGGGGAGGGGAGGGCACCCGCCGCTGAGTGCGGAGTCGCACCCCAGCCCTCTGCCGGGACGCCGCCATGCTCCGCCTGCGCCAGCGCGGGCCCCGTCCCATACGGATTCACGGCAGGCCCGAGACCGGCCACCTGCCGCACGTGCCCCGGAGGCGTCCCTCCGTGAGAAGGGTCCGCGAGCCGCGCCCGGCGCAGGGCCTGTCGCTTGGTATCCGTGTTCGGCGGGAACAGGGTGTCCACGTATGCCGCGAGCTGCTCGTGCGTGGCCACCTCCGCCGAGCCGCCAATGGCCTCAATCGCGTCGATGAACGACTCGAGGCTGTCGAAGCGCGCGGCCGGGTCCCTCGCCAGCGCGGTGAGGCACACCAGCTCCAGCGCCGCCGGCACGGAAGGGTCGAACGCCGTGGGGGGCTTCGGCCGCCCCTCCGCGATGCGCCCCAGCACTTCCTCCGCCGTCAGTCCCGTGAAGGGCCGCCGGCCGCAGAGCTGCTCGTAGAGCATGACGCCCGCGGCGAACAGGTCCGCGCGGTGGTCCACCGGCCTGCCGGCAATCATCTCCGGCGACATGTAGAAGAACTTGCCCTTGAGCACCCCGGGCTCCGTGCCCGAGCCCAGCGACTCCGCCTTGGCGATGCCGAAGTCGATGACCTTCACCGCGCCATTCACGCCCACGTGGATGTTGTCCGGCGTGAAGTCGCGGTGGACGATGCGCAGCGGCCGGCCCGTCTCGTCCACGGCCCGGTGCGCGGCGTCCAGTCCCCGGCACGCATCCGCCAGCACGCGCAGGGTGATTCCCAGCGGCACGCGCTGCCCGTTCTCGGCGGCCTCCTGGCGCAGCTCCGCGAAGGAGCGCCCCTCCAGGAGCTCCATGGCGATGAAGGGCTCCGTGCCCTCCATGCCCAGCTCCAGAATGGTGACGACGTTGGGGTGGCGCACCTGCGCGGTGATGCGCGCCTCGTTGAGGAACATCTGCACCACGCGCCGGTCCGAGGCCAGGTGCGGCATCAGCCGCTTCACCGCCACGGCCGGGCCGCGCTGCCCGTCCTCCTCGATGCGACGCCCGAGGTACACCTCCGCCATGCCGCCTGTCGCGATGCGCGCGGACAGGCGGTAGCGGCCCACCCAGTAGGGGTTCTGCTCCGGCTCCAAAGTGCCGGCAGTCTACGTGTAGGGGCCCACCCGCGTCCTCCTCCTGTCTCGGGCCCTGGCTGCTCGCCCACCCGCCGCGAACAACTCCACCGGAAACTTGCCCCATTCCACCGGGCGTCTCACCCTGGACAGTCCGAGCGCGCGACGCGGAGGCCGGCATGACGGGCATGGACAGGCTGCTATGGCTGGTGCACGCCGCATCCACCCTGTTCATGGCGGGCGTCATCGCCGTCATCCAAATCGTCCACTATCCGCTCTTCGCCCGGGTGGGCACCGCCGGCTTCCCGGCCTACGCGGCCGAGCACGGCTGGCGCATCACCTGGGTGGTGGCGGGGCCCATGCTCGTGGAGCTGGCGACCGCCGTGTGGCTCGTCTTCCGTCCGCTGCCCCCGGGCGTGCCCGCCTGGATGGCGTGGGCGGGGTTGGCCGCCGTCATCGCCCTGTGGCTGTCCACCTTCCTCCTCCAGGTTCCCCAGCACGAGGTGCTCCGGGTAGGCTTTGACCCCGAAGCGCACCGCCGGCTGGTCTTCACGAACTGGCTGCGCACGGCGTTGTGGTTCCTACGCGGGGTGTGGGTGCTCTACCTGCTCGCTCGCGCGATGGAGCGGGAGTGCTAACCTCCGGGGCCTTTCTGGCCCACGGGAGGAGGGCCCTGACACGCACGCGGTGCGTCCGGAGGGATGTTGGGCACGGTCCTCAAGGGTGGATACGTCGTCGAGCTGGAGCCCGCGCTGGTGGAGCGCGTGGACCTGCGCATCGAGGGTGAGCGCATCGTCGCGCGCGGGCCGGACCTGACGCCCGCGGCCGACGACGAGGTCGTCGCCCTGTCCGGCAAGCTCGTCTTCCCGGGGCTCGTCAGCGCGCATCACCGGCTGCACGCGGTGCTCGGCCGCGGCATGCCGCACCCCAAGCTGGAGACCTACCAGGACAGCCTGGAGAAGGTGCTCTGGCCCTACGAGAGCGCGCTGGATTTGGACGCCGTGCAGGTGGCCGGGTGCGCCGGTGGCCTGGAGGCGCTCCAGTGCGGCACCACCACCGTGTGCAACCTGCACGCGTCGCCCAAGGCCGTGTCGGGCTCGCTGGTGCGGCTGGCGCGCGGGCTCCATGAAGTCGGCGTGCGCGGCGTGCTGTCCTACGCGGTGTCGGACCGGCTGGGCGCGGTGGGCCGCGAGGAGGGGCTGGAGGAGACGGTCAGCTTCGCGAAGAAGGCCAAGGGCCGCTTCCGCGGACAGGTGGGCGCGGGGCCCTGCTTCACGCTCGGGCCGGACGGCCTGCAAGGGCTGGCGGAAGCGCTGAAGACGCTGGGCAACGCCGGGCTGCACCTGCCGCTCGCCGAGGACCCGCTGGACGAGCGCCTGTCCACCGAGCGCTACGGCGCGTCCCCCGTGGCGCGGCTGATGGAAGCGGGGCTCCTGTCCCCCAAGAGCCAGCTGGCGCACGTGGGCCACCTGGAGTGGGCGGACCTGGCGCAGGTGATTGCCACCGGTGCGTGGATTGTCCACACGCCGCGCTCCAACCAGGGGCTGGAGGTGGGCTACGCGCCCGCCCTGAAGTTCGGCCACCGCGCCACGCTGGGCGTGGACGCCGTGTCCGCGGACCTCTTCGCCGAGGCACAGGCGGCGTACCTGCGCTCGCGCGAGGCGGGGCAGCCCATCGACGTGCTGCGCTACCTCGCCAACGGCCACCGGCTGGTGTCCCAGGTTTTCGAGACGCCGGTGGGCCCCATGCGCGAGGGCGCGCTCGCGGACCTGCTCATCCTGGACTACCTGCCGGCCACGCCGCTCACCGCGGAGAACCTGGCGTGGCACGTCGTCTTCGGCCTGGGCAGCCGCCACGTGGAGGCGGTGATGGTGGACGGCGTGTGGCGCATGTGGGCGCGCCGGCCGTTGTCCGTGAATCCCACCGTGGTGGCGGAGCAGGCCCGCGAGGCGGCCTCCGCCGTGTGGGCGCGCATGGCCGAGTCCAAGGCCTGAGCCGTCTGGCCGCTTGCCTTCCCACCGGGAAGGCCGGTTAATTCCCGGCCATGCTCATTCCAGTGCTCGTCGCGGGCCTCTTCAGCGGAGCCATTCCGCAGGTGGGGGACACGGCGCCGGACTTCACGGTGAAGGACACCGCCGGCAACGTGTACACCCTGTCTGAGATGGTGAAGCAGGGTCCCGTCATCGTGGCCTTCTTCCCGAAGGCCTTCACAGGTGGTTGAACCCGCGAGCTCTCGGCGTACCGGGACAGGTACTCGGACATCGAGAAGCTCCACGGCCAGGTCCTGGCCGTCAGCATGGATGATTCAGAGACGCTCGCGCGCTTCAAGGCCGAGCTGAAAGCACCATTCCCCTTCATTCCCGACCCGGAGGGCAAGGTCGTCGCGGCGTATGACGTGAAGATGCCGCTCTTGTCCGTTCCCAAGCGGTACACGTTCGTCATCGGCGAGGGACGCAAGATTCTGAAGGTGGAGACCGGCAGCGACGCCATCGACCCGAATGGGGCGATTGTGTCGTGCCCCATCCGCAAGCCCGGCTCGAAGCCCGCGGGCACGGACGGGGGGACGCCGGACGGAGGGGCGAAGTAGGCGGGAGCCCTCTGGCGCGCCTCAGGCTTCTTTCGAGGCGCGCCACCCGCGCAGCACCCACAGCTGCGCGGCCACCATGGCCGCGGTGACGAGGAACATCACCCACGTCATCGCGGACGCGTACCCGAGCCGCAGGTACTCGAAGCCGTTCTGGTAGATGTAGAGCGGCAGGAAGGTCGTCGCATAGCGCGGGCCTCCCTGGGTGATGACGAGCGCGGGCACGAAGGTCGTCTGCAGGCTCACCACCACGTCGCGCGCGGCGAGCAGCGCCAGCGTGGGCGCCATCAGGGGCAGCGTCACCTTGCTGAAGACGGTGAGCGCGCCGCCGCCCTCCAGCTCGCACAGCTCGTACAGCTCCTCCGGCAGCTCGCGCCGCGCGGCCAGCAGCACGACGAAGACCTCGCCGAGCTGGAAGACGGTGAGCGCCACCAGCGCCCCGCGCGCGCCCCACGGTGTGAGCAGCCACCCCGTGTCCGCCACGCCCACCGCCTTCAGCGCGAGCGCCAGCGGGCCGTACAGCGGGTTGAGCAGCCACAGCCACAGCAGCGCGTAGGCGATGTCCGGCACCACCGTGGGCAGGAACACCGCGGAGCGCGCCAGCCGTCCGCCCCGGTGCAGCAGCAGCGCCAGCCCCAGCGCCACGGCCAGCCGCAGCGGCACGGCCATGGCGGCGAACAGCAGCGAGTTGCCCAGCGCCGTCCAGAAGAGCGGGTCGTCCCACAGCCGGAGGAAGTGGTCCACGCCCACGAAGCGAGGGGCGCTCAGCGCGTCGTACTCGGTGAAGGCCAGCCCCAGCGCCAGGAGCGCGGGCAGGCCCACCAGCAGCGCCGCCGCCACGAGGAACGGCGCCGCCAGCCACACCATGGCCTCGCGGCCGCGCGGAGCGCCCGGCTTCATGGCGTGCCGGACTTCGGCGCGGAGTCGAGGATGCCCTGCACGGCCTCGGTGACCTCCTGCCCCAGCGCGTTCACCTCGTTGCCCTGACGCAGCAGCCGGCGCATGGAGCCACCGGCTTCCTGCCCGGGCCGCACCTCCTTCGAGTCCGACTCCGTCAACTGGGTGCCGTGCGGGGGCACGGTGTAGAACCACTCCTCCACGATGACGTCCGCGCGCGTCTCCACCTCGTTCCACACCGCCACGTTGGGCAGCCGGCGGATGGAGAGGATGGAGTCGAGGAACACGCGGGCGGAGGCGGGGCGCTGGTTCGGGTCGAGGAAGGCGGGGCTCTCCGCCACGCGCTTCAGCGATGGCACGGTGCGACCGCCGCGCGCCACCAGCTCCGCGCCCGTGGAGCCGAGCGCGAACTCCACGAAGCGGAAGGCGGCGTCCTTGGCCTTGGACGCGCGGGACATGCAGTAGGCATCCGAGTGGAGGACGGTGGCCGTCTTGTGGTGCCGGGGCAGCGGCGCCACGTCCCAGTCGAGGTCCGGCACGGCGCGCAGCGTGGGCACCAGCCGGCGGCTGTTGAGGAGCATGCCCAGCCGGCCCGCGGCGAAGCGCGCCTCGTGGTTCTCCGACTTCGCCTCCTCCAGCGAGGGCGTCACCTTGAAGACGCGCTGCAGGCGCAGCACGAAGCGCAGCGCCTCCAGCGCAGGCTCGTTGAGCAGCTGCATGTGCCGCGGGTCGTTCACGTCGTCCACGATGTCGCCGCCGGCCTGCCAGATGAAGGGCGCCAGGCGGGACAGCGTCGGCTCGAAGGCGAGCCCGTGGACGTCCATGCGCCCGTCGCCGTTCTCATCGCGGGTGAGGGCCTGCGCCGTCTTGCGGAAGTCGTCCCACGTCCAGTCCGGCTTCGGCGGCGGCACGCCCAGTCGCTGGAAGAGGGCGCGGTTCCAGTAGACGACGAGGCTGGAGACGTTCTGCGGGAGGCACTCCAGCGCGCCGTCGTAGCGGAAGGCCTCCACCGCCTGCGGGTAGAAGTCCCGCTCCTTCAGGACGGTGCTCTTCTCCAGCCGGGGGCCCAGCGGCTCCAGCACGTCCTTGGCGGCGAACTGGGCGAAGCGCCGGTAGTTGATGAGGAAGAGGTCGGGCGGCGTGCCACCGGAGAAGGCGGTGGTGAGCTTCGCCATGTGGTCCTTCTGCTTGCCGATGGGGACCAGTCGTACCTTCACGTCCGGGTTCTTCGCCTCGAAGGCGGAGATGAGCTGGCGGTAGCCCTCCACCTCGGCCGGGTCTCCGAAGAGCTGGAGCGTCACCTCCGTGGGCGCGGCGGCGGTGCCCGGCTTCGCGGGCTCCGGGGGCTTCTCCTCGCGCTTGCAGCCGCCGAGCAGCACCGCACCGGCCAGCGCGAGCGCGGCGGTCCACCTCTTCGTCATCGTCCGAGCCATCCGCTTCCTCTCTCCTCGCCGAGAAACATGCGCTGCGCGCCGAGGAAGGCGAGGACGGCGGGCAGGGTGACGACCACGGCGCCGGCGAGCAGCACGGGCCACTGCGTGGAGCCGAGCAGCTCCAGGGAGTGCAGCGCGAGGGGCGCGGTGAGCGCGTCCTCGCCGCTGAGGTACAGCAGCGGGTCGATGAAGTTGCTCCACGACAGGCCGAACGCCAGCAGCGCGACCGCGGCGGTGGTGGGGCGCACCAGCGGCAGGGCGATGGAGCGCCACAGGCGCAGGGGGCCGGCGCCCTCCAGCCGAGCGGCCTCGAACAGCTCCTGGGGCAGGCGTCGGAAGGCCACCGCGTAGAGGAGCACGAAGAGGGGACTGCCGCCCATGAGCGCGGGCGCGATGAGGGGCACGGCGGTGCCGGTGAGGCCCAGCACCTTGAAGACGGCGAAGCGCGTGAGCCACACGGCGGTGGCGGGCACCATGACGAGCAGCAGCACCGCGCCGGCCAGCGTCCGCCAGCGCCACCCGGACGTCTGCGCCAGGGCCAGCCCCGCCCAGGACGCGGTGACGACGCTGAGCGGCACCATGATGGCGGCCAGCAGCACGGAGTTGAGGAGCGCGCGGCCGAAGGGCACCAGCTCGAAGGTGGCGGCGTAGGCGGCCAGCCCGGCGCCCTCGGGCAGCAGCTCCACCCCGCGCGGCGGCGGCAGCCCCGGCGGACGCAGCGAGCCGGTGAGCATCACCACCAGCGGCGCGAGGAACAGCACCACCAGCGCTCCGACGAGGAGGGCACGCGACGTGGAGCGGAGGAGTCGGACGGGTGACGGCATCGCGGGGAGACCCCATTCGCGCCCACCGGGTGCCGGGCCGTCAAGCCGGGAATGGGGCTGGAGGCCCTGGCTGGAAGGACAGGCAGGCGAGCAGGAGGCGCGGGCCGCTCGGTGTTGCGGCCCTGTCCGGCTGTTCCGCAATCAGGTGGCGGGGCTGCCGTAGGAAGGGCTGGAGGTGGAATGGCGCTCTCGAAGCAGGCGTGGTGCGGAGGGTGGGTGGTGTCCGTGCTCCTCATGGGGCTCCAGGCCTCGGCGGCGGTCCCGGAGGCGCTCATCTCGCGGTTCGTCGCGGACACCGGCTTCAACGGCGTCATCGTGGTGGCCACGGACGAGGGGCTGGTGCACCAGGGCGCCTATGGTCACGCCGACATCGAGGCCGGCACGCCCACCGCGTTCGCGACGCGCTACCAGCTCGGTTCCATCTCCAAGTACGTCGCATCGCTGGTGGTCCTGCGGCTCGTCGACGAGGGGACGCTGTCCCTCACCCGGCCCATCTCGGAGTACCTGCCGGACCTTCGTGGCGACGTGGGGAGCCGGGTGACGCTGCACCACCTCCTGGCGCATACGAGCGGTGTGCCCAACGACGTCATCGCCGCGTTCCGCAAGGACCGGGACGTGGCGAAGGTGGAGCTGTCCACGGCCACCGCGGTGGAGCGCTACGCGAGCGGCGCGCTCCAGTTCGAGCCCGGAAGCCGGTTCGACTACTCCCACTCCAACTGGATTCTGGTGCGGGCCATCATCGAGCGCGCGTCGGGTCGCTCCTACGAAGAGAACGTCCAGCGCCTTCTTCACCCGCTGAAGCTTCGGGGCATGGGCACCTTCGCGGGCGACTTCGGGTCCGTGAGCGGAGGGGCCGTGGGCTACGCGTCCCTACGACCCGAGCCGAAGCGCGCCTCGACGCCTACGCCCGCCTTCATGGCCTGCGCGGGGGGCATGTTCGGCACCGCGGCCGACCTGCTCACCCTCACCCGCGCCGTGCACGGCGGCCAGCTCCTGTCCCGTGACTCCGTCCAGCGGCTCGGCACTCCGTATACACACGAGGACGGCGTGGGCTACGCCTACGGAGGCCACGTGCGGACCCTGAAGCTGGGCGGCAAGGACGAGGTCGTGTCCTGGCTGAGCGGCTCCAACGGCCCCTTCAAGACCCGGGTGAGCCGGGTGCTGTCGAGTGGGCTGACGGTCATCCTCATGAGCAACACCACCGCGGACCTCGGAAGGATGGGGGCGCTGACGGAGGATTTGCTCCACGGCCTGTCAGGTGAGGCAGGCGCGGGTCGGTAACCCAGACGGCCCTTCCAGGAGCCGGAGACCTGGAAGATGCACGCCCCACTCCTGCTCGACGCACTCAGCCGCGCCACGCGCCGCGAGCGGCCGCCTCCCTGGCGTACGTCTCGAAATCCTTGGGGGCGCGTCCGGTGAGCCGTCGCACGACGTCGTTCGGCTTCGCGTCACCGAGCTCCCGCAGCGCGGTGAAGGCCTGGACCTCCTTCAACGTCTGCTCGCGGGGCACGCCGAACGCACCCATCGCGGCCAGGTAGTCCTCGGGCGCTCCCCGGAACTGGACCTTGCGGCCCGACGCGCGGCTGATGATGTCGACGGCTTCCGCGAAGGACAGCGCTCGGGGCCCGGTCAAATCGTAGCTCTGGCCGGCGTGGCCCTTTCCGGTGAGCACTGCTGCTGCGGCGGCCGCGATGTCGTCGGCATCCACGAAGACCTGGCGCGCATCACCCACCGGCATCGCGACCTCTCCCGCGAGGACCGCGTCCCGGAGCACGCCTTCATCGAAGTTCTGGTTGAACCAGTCCGGCCGCAGGAGGGTCCAGTCCACACCGGAGTCCCGCACCGTGCGCTCGGCCGCCATCAGGCGCTCGTCGCCCATGGTCTCGATGCCCCGGCTGGACAGCAGGACGATGTGCCGGATGCCCTTCTTGGCCGCGAGCCGGACGAAGGCCGGGTCTATCGGCATGTCATGCGGCGCCATGAGGTACATCCGCGAGGCGCCCGTCACCGCGGGCTCCCAGGTCCCCATGTCGGTCCAGTCGAAGCGCACCTCGCCTTTGCGCGAGGCGGCCCGTACCGGGACTCCGGCCGCGCGCAGCAGCGCGGTCAACCGCCGGCCGGTGGTTCCAGTGGCTCCGAGGACGAGGACTTCGTTCTTCGTCGTGTCAGCGTTCACAGGCCCTCCAGTAGGAGACATGCATGTTGTCGCCGCGTGCTGCTGTTGCAACAGGAGAACGCGCGAGGACGCATCCCTCTTTCCGTCCTGTTGACTGCCGCGCACGGCCAGGAAGTCCAGCCCCGTGAAAGGGGAGAGCCTGGGAGGCCCTCGCGGAACGGAGATTCCATTCCGCACGAGGGGGCGGGGGCAGGTGGCTCAGACCGTCCGGACGGATTGGCGCAGTGCGAACGCGGCGCCCTGTGGGTCCTCGCACTGGGCGACGCGGTCACCGCTGGGCACCTGCATCGGCCCGTTCAGCACCCGGCCACCCAGGGCGCGGAGCCGCTGCAGCGCTGCGTCGAGGTCCGGCACCGTCAGATAGAAGAGCCAGTGCGTGTGGATGGACGGGAGGCGCGCCGTGTTGACCATGGCGCCCACGTCCCGCCCGGCTCCCTCCCAGGTGAACATCTGGTACGTCCCAAGCTGGGGCCCCAGCTCCAGCTTCCCGGTCGCCCTCCAGCCGAACAGCTCCGAGTACGCGGCCCACGCCTGCTCGCGGTCCGTCGTGTTGAGCTCATGCCAGGCGATGGCCCCGGGGCTCCCGCCACTCCTCCTCGTGCTCATCGAGAAGACGGCGCCCTGCGAATCCTTGAGGATGGCGACGCGCTGTCCCGGCACGGGCTGCTGAACGGGCCCGAGCATCTGGCCCCCGCGTTCCACGAAGCGGCGCGCCATCGCGTCGACATCCTCGACGCCGATATGTCCGAGCCAGTGCGCCGGAGCGCCCTGGGCCCGTGCTCGCTCGGGAAGGGCCATGAGCAGGCCCACGGGCTGCGTGCCCGCGAGGAACACCCGGGACTCGCCCGAGCGCTGGACCTGCCAACCCATGAGTCCCGTGTAGAACGCCTCGGCCGCGTCGAGGTCCGTGGTCCTCAGGTCGTATGAAACGAAGGTGTGGGTCGTCGTCATGAGCGGCGGAGCCTATGTCACCGGCAACGGTGGCCGCGACGGAACGTGCAGTAACTGCGTGGCATGACGAGGGTCCGCAGGATTTGCGCGCCATGCCCCGGCGTACGCCTGCCAGCCGCCCCGGCACACCCGCTGCAATCCCGGTCCGAGGCCGCGCCCACCCGGAAGCAGGGACACGGCCATCCAGCCTGGGAGACACACGCGATGGCGGTGAAGGAACCGAAGACCTCGAAGTGGCGGCCCTGGCTCCCCGCGGTGTTGCTGCTCCTGGGTGTCTTCGCCATGCAGGAGTTCGCGCGGTTCCGCGACCCACCGCCCTTCACCTGGACGGCCTTCCGTGAGGCGGTGTCCCAGGGCCGCGTGGAGTCCGTGGTCGTCACCGGCGGGCGCATCCACGGGCGCTTCAAGGGCGAGGACGGCAAGCCCGGGCAGACCTTCACCACGGTGAAGGTGGACGACCCGGACGTCCTCAAGGACCTCCAGGCGCACGGAGTCCAGGTGTCCGCCGAGCTGCCGGAGAACCCGTGGCTCGTCACGGCCCTGTGGCTGCTGCCGCTGGGCGTGTTCCTGTGGCTAAGCCTGCTCCGTCAGCGAAGCGGCGGCGCTGGAGCGGGGAGGGGCCCGGGAAGCATGTTCGCCGTGGGCCGCAGCAACGCGCGGATGTACGCGGAGAAGGACATCCATGTGCGCTTCGCCGACGTGGCGGGCGTGGACGAGGCGAAGGAGGAACTGCGCGAGGTCATCGCCTTTCTCAAGACGCCGCAGAAGTACCGCCGGCTGGGAGGCAAGATTCCGAAGGGCATCCTGCTGGTGGGCCCGCCGGGCACGGGCAAGACGCTGCTGGCGAAGGCGGTGGCCGGCGAGGCCGAGGTGCCCTTCTTCAGCATCAGCGGCTCGGAGTTCGTGGAGATGTTCGTGGGCGTGGGCGCCGCGCGCGTGCGCGATTTGTTCGAACAGGCCCAGGCGCAGGCCCCGTGCATCATCTTCATCGACGAGCTGGACGCGCTGGGCAAGGCGCGCAACGCGGGGCCGATGTCGCACGAGGAGCGGGAGCAGACGCTGAATCAGCTCCTGGTGGAACTGGACGGCTTCGACCCGCACACGGGCGTCATCCTGATGGCGGCCACCAACCGGCCCGAAATCCTGGACCCGGCGCTGCTGCGCGCGGGGCGCTTCGACCGTCACGTGGTGGTGGACCGGCCGGACCGCGACGGGCGGCTGGACGTCCTGAAGGTGCACGCGGCGAAGGTGCCGCTGGAGGACCCGAAGGACCTGGAGCTCATCGCCGCGGCGACGGTGGGCATGGTGGGGGCAGACCTGGCGAACATCGTCAACGAGGCCGCGCTGCTGGCCGCGCGGCGTGGCAGGGAGAAGGTGGGCCGCGCCGAGCTGGAGGAGGCGGTGGAGCGCGCCGTGGCCGGCCTGGAGAAGCGCAACCGCGTGCTGAGCCCGCTGGAACGCGAGCGCGTGGCCTTCCACGAGCTGGGGCACGCGCTGATGGCGCTGGCGCTGTCCCGGGGTGGCGAGGCGGTGCGCAAGGTCTCCATCATCCCGCGTGGCGTGGCGGCGCTGGGCTACACGCTGCAGGTCCCCACGGAGGACCGCTTCCTGATGACGCGCAGCGAACTGGAGGACCGCATCGCGGTGCTGCTCGGCGGAAGGATGGCGGAGGAGCTCATCTTCCACGAGTCCTCCACGGGCGCGCACGACGACCTCCAGAAGGCCACGGACATCGCGCGAGGCATGGTGATGACGTACGGGATGAGCGAGGCGCTGGGCCTCGTGACGCTGAGCCCGGGGCAACGGTCGCTCTTCCTGGAGTCGGGCCCGGCGGGCGCGCGGGGTGAGTACAGCGAGGCCCTGGCGGAGCGCATCGACGCGGAGATGCGCGGCATCATGGATGCGCAGGCGGAGCGCGTGCGGAGGCTGCTCGGCGAGCGCGAGGGGGTGCTCCGCCACGCGGCAAGGCGGCTGCTGGAGCGCGAGGTGCTCAGTGGCGAGGAACTGGCGGCGCTGCTGAAGGAGCAGGCGGTCGCCGCGGCTCCGGAGCGCAGCGCTGCCTGATGCGGGCGGTGCCGTGAGCGCCGCGCTCGCCTGCTCACGAGGGAGTCCGGCACCTCCACCGCCTGCCGAGGGGGCTACGGCGTCGCGCCCACGGAGGACTTCCCGGCCGGCACCTGTGCGTGCGGCGCTCGCGGCGTCACCACCTTGCGGAAGTACGCGAGCGTCTCCACCAGCCCCTCCTCCAGTGGCACCATCGGCTCCCATCCGAGGAGCGTCTTCGCGCGGGAGATGTCCGGCTTGCGCTGCTTGGGGTCGTCCTTGGGCAGCGGCTTGAAGACGATGCGCCCGCCGCCGCCGTGGGCCTTCCGCACGGCCTCGGCGAACTCGAGAATCGTCATCTCGCGCGGGTTGCCGATGTTCACCGGCTCGGTGACGTCGGACAGGGCGAGGCGCACCAGCCCGTCGATGAGGTCCCTCGCGTAGCAGAACGAGCGCGTCTGCGTGCCATCGCCGAACACGGTGAAGTCCTCGCCGCGCAGCGCTTGTCCCACGAACGCCGGCACCACGCGCCCGTCCTCCAGCCGCATCTTCGGGCCGTACGTGTTGAAGATGCGGGCGATGCGCGTGCTCACCCCGAGCGTGCGCCCGTAGGCCGCGGTGATGGCTTCTCCGTAGCGCTTGGCCTCGTCGTACACGGAGCGCGGGCCAATGGGATTCACGTTGCCCCAGTAGTCCTCGCGCTGCGGGTGCACGAGCGGGTCGCCGTAGATTTCGGACGTGGACGCCTGGAGGAACACCGCGCCCTTCTCCCGCGCCAGCTTCAGTCCGTTCTCCGTGCCGATGGAGCCCACGCGCAGCGTCTCGATGGGCAGCTGCGCGTAGTCGATGGGCGAGGCCGGCGAGGCCATGTTGAAGACGTAGTCCACGGGCCCGTCCACGCGGATGGACTCGGTGATGTCGTGCTGGATGACCTGGAGCTTCCCCACCGGGGCCACGTCCGCGAGGTTGTGCTCGTTGCCGGTGATGAGGCTGTCGAGGCTGAGGACCTCGGCGGCGCCGTCCCGCAGGAGCCGCTCGCACAGATGGGAGCCGAGGAAACCCGCGCCCCCGAGGACGACCACTCGCTTGCCCTTCATGTCGCTCATGGTCGCGAAGGTTTCCTGTTCACGACCATATGGGTAGCCGTCCGGAGGGACAGGGTGGTGGGTAAGGTCGCTTCCTGGACTCACATGCAACGGCTGCATCCGTTGTCCGGCAATCGCCTCGTTCATCACCACACGGAGCAGGGGCATGCACCTTCGGCCAGCTTGTTCGGTGCGCTTCAGGGGCATACCCCCAGGCCCCACCTCGCGGTGGGCGCCCGGGCTCCAGGTGCCCGGCCCACCGCCGCTAGCGGAGGCAGCAGTGATGGAAGCAGGGGCGAAGATGAAGGCGGCGGTCATCGCCGCGCCCAAGGGGGCGCGGGTGGAGAACGTGGTGCGGCCCGACCCCGGGCCGGGGCAGCTCCGCGTGAAGCTGGAGGGCTGCGGCGTGTGCGGCTCCAACCTCCCCACGTGGGAGGGTCGCGAGTGGTTCAAGTATCCCATGGCCCCTGGCGCTCCGGGCCACGAGGGCTGGGGCGTGGTGGAGTCGCTCGGCTCGGGTGTGCAGGGCTACAAGGTCGGCGACCGCATCGCCTTCCTCTCCGGCAATGCCTTCGCCGAGTACGACGTCGTGGGCGCGGACTCCGCGGTGGTGCTGCCCTCGTCGCTGGCGGGCAAGCCGTTCCCCGGTGAGCCGCTCGGCTGCGCGATGAACATCTTCCGCCGCGGCGACATCCAGCCGGGGCAGACGGTGGCCATCATCGGCATCGGCTTCCTGGGCGCGCTGCTGACGCGGATGGCGACCAACGCCGGAGCGCGCGTGCTGGCGATTACGCGCCGTCCGTGGGCGCTGGAGCTGGCGGCGAAGTACGGCGCCGCCGAGTGCATCCCCATGGATGACCACCACCGCATCATCCAGCGCGTGAAGGAGCTGACGAACGGCGACTTCTGCGAGCGCGTCATCGAGGTGGTGGGCGAGCAGTGGCCGCTGGACCTCGCGGCGGAGCTGACGCGCGAGCGCGGCAAGCTCATCGTCGCCGGCTACCACCAGGATGGCCCGCGGCAGGTGAACATGTGGCTGTGGAACTGGCGCGGCCTGGACGTCATCAACGCGCACGAGAGAGACCCCAAGGTGTACCTGGAGGGCATCCGCATGGCGGTGGACCAGGTGGCCTCGGGCAAGCTGGATCCGACGCCGCTGTATACGCACCGCTACGGGCTGGACAGCCTCAACCAAGCCTTCGAGGCGATGAAGACGCGCCCCGACGGCTTCCTCAAGGCCCTCGTCACCTTCTGACCCCGGGAGCGCACACACCATGATGAGTGGAATCGCGGCGAAGCAGCAGACGCAGCGTCCCCGCCTGGGCTTTCTGGGTGTGGGCTGGATTGGCCGGCACCGCATGGAGGCCATCGCCCAGAGCGGCGCGGCCGAGGTGGCCGTGGTGGTGGACCCCTCCACGCAGGCGCTGGAGGCGGCGGAGAAGTCAGCGCCCGGCTGCGAGCGGGCGGGCTCGTTCGAGGAGCTGCTGACGAAGCCGCTGGACGGCATCGTCATCGCCACGCCGAGCGCGGTGCACGCCGAGCAGGCGGTGGCCGCGCTGGAGCGGGGCCTGGCGGTGTTCTGCCAGAAGCCGCTGGGCCGCGACGCGGCCGAGGTGCGGCGCGTGGTGGACGCGGCGAAGGCGAATGACCGGCTGTTGGGCGTGGACCTGTCGTACCGCTGCACGCACGGCATGCGGCAGGTGAAGGAGCGCGTGCGCGCGGGCGAGCTGGGCGACGTGTTCTCGCTCAACCTCGTCTTCCACAACGCCTACGGCCCGGACAAGGCGTGGTTCTACGACCCGAAGCTGTCCGGCGGCGGGTGCGTCATGGACCTGGGCATCCACCTGGTGGACCTGGCGCTGTGGGTGCTCGACTTCCCGAAGGTGACGCGGGTGAGCAGCCACCTGTACTCGGGCGGCAAGCCGCTGACGTCGCGCGAGACGCAGGTGGAGGACTACGCGGTGGCGCAGCTCGAGCTGGCCACCGGCGCGTCCGTGCAGCTTGCCTGTTCGTGGAAGGTGAGCGCCGGCTGTGACGCGGTCATCGAGGCGTCCTTCTACGGGACGAAGGGCGGCGCCTCGCTGCGCAACGTCAACGGCTCCTTCTACGATTTCACCGCGGACCTCTTCCATGGCACCTCGCGGCAGCGGCTGGCCGAGCCGCCGGACGCGTGGGGCGGACGTGCGGCGGTGGACTGGGCGACGCGGTTGGCGGCGGGCCAGCGCTTCGACCCCGAGTGCGAGCGGTTGGTGGTGGTGGCCGACGCGTTGGATCGCATCTACCGGCCCTGAGCGCGGGACGGTGACTGGCGCCGGTTGTCGAAGATTTGAGCCGGCGCCCCGTCCACCCGCGTGTCCTGGAAGTCGCCGCGGGTGTACTCGGAGATGACGCCGCGCCAGAAGTCGATGGCGGCGCGGTTGGCGGGCAGCTGCGACACCTCCCATAGGCCCCGGTAGCGGTCGAACACGGCGCGGGCGGCGAGGCGGCCGAGCCCATGCCGACGCTCGCCGCGAAGGATGAAGAACTCGCTCATCCGGAAGTCGCGTCCCCGCGTCATGTAGGGGAAGGGTGCCTGCCCCACGAAGGCGAAGCCCACGGTGCGGTCCTCATGGCGGAGCAGGAGGGGGTGCACCTCGGGCGAGCCACTCAGCCAGGTGGGCAGATAGTCCGGCTGCCAGTGTCCCTGCTCGTCGAGCCGGTACTCGACGCCGAACTCGCTCAAGTCATGCAGGTAGAGCGGGTAGAGGTTGCGCAGCAGGGGGTGCTCGGCGGGGGTCGCGCGGAGAATGTCCATGATGAGCCTCCCGGTCCCGCAGCATGACGGGTTGGTCGCTCTCCATCCAGGGCGGGTTTTGGGGCACCGTGGGGAAGGGCACACACGGGAATGCCGGTTGGGAGGGGCACTCATGGAGACCTCCCCCTCGGCAACTCCCCGCCCTCGTGCCCGCCTGCGCCGCAGCCTTGGCTACCTTCGCCCGTTCCGTGGCTCGGTGGCGGGCATCCTCGCGCTGGTGCTCACCGCCGGGGCGCTCAATGCCCTGGAACCGCTGGTCCTCAAACATATTTTCGACAACCTGGGCGCGGGGCAGGCGTGGCGCTCGGTGGTGATGGGCGTGGTGCTGCTGGTGAGCGCTGGCCTGTTGCGCGAGGGCGTCAACGCGGTGTCCAACTGGCTGACGTGGCGCACGCGCATTGGCGTGCACTTCTCGCTGATGGAGGAGGTGGTGGGCCGGCTGCACAAGCTGCCCCTGAGCTTCCACCGCGAGGAAGGCGTGGGCGCGACGATGACGCGGCTGGAGCGCGGCATCCAGGGGTTCGTCCAGGGGGTGAACGACATCGCCTTCAACGTCATCCCCGCGGCGGCGTACCTCATCATCTCCGTGGTGGTGATGCTGAAGCTGGACTGGCGGCTGGCGCTGGTGGTGATGGCCTTCGCGCCGCTGCCGGTGGTGATTGCGCAGTGGGCGGCGCCTCGGCAGACGACGCGTGAGCGGAACCTGATGGACCGCTGGGTGAAGATCTACCAGCGCTTCAACGAGGTGCTCTCGGGCATCGTGACGGTGAAGAGCTTCGCGATGGAGGAGCGCGAGAAGCAGCGCTTCCTGCACGACGTGCACGAGGCGAACGGGCTGGTGACGCGCGGGGTGGGGCTGGACTCGGCGGTATCGGCGACGCAGAACCTGGTGGTGCTGGCGGCGCGCGTGGCGGCGATTGCGTTCGGCGCGGCGCTGGCGCTGAAGGGAGACATCACCGCGGGCACGCTGGTGGCGTTCCTGGGCTACGTGGGCGGCATGTTCGCGCCGGTGCAGAGCCTGAGCAACGTGTACCGGACCATCCGCACGGCGTCGGTGGCCATGGACCAGGTGTTCGACATCCTGGATACGCAGGACCACCTGGGTGACGCGCCGGACGCGGTGGAGGTGACGGAGGTGAAGGGGGAGGTGGAGTTCGCGGACATCCACTTCGCTTACGGGCCGGACCGGAGCTCGCCGCTCATCAATGGTATCGACCTGCACGTGAAGCAGGGCGAGCACGTGGCGTTGGTGGGGCCGAGTGGCGCGGGCAAGAGCACGCTGATGGCGCTCTTGTGCCGCTTCTACGACCCGGTGCAGGGCTCGGTGCGCATCGACGGGAAGGACATCCGCGGGCTGAAGCAGATGTCCTTGCGCAGGCACATCGGCGTGGTGCTACAGGACGGCCTGCTCTTCAACGAGAGCGTGCGCAACAACATCGCGTACGGGCGGCCGAACGCGTCGATGGACGACATCATCGCGGTGGCGAAGGCGGCGAACGCGCACGACTTCGTCATGAACCTGCCGCAGGGCTACGACACGGTGGTGGGCGAGCGCGGCAGCCGCCTGTCCATGGGCGAGCGGCAGCGGGTGACGATTGCGCGCTCGCTGCTGAAGGACCCGCCCATCCTCATCCTGGACGAGCCGACGAGCGCGCTGGACGCGGAGTCGGAGTCGCTGGTGCAGGAGGCGCTGAACAAGCTGATGAAGGGGCGCACGGTCTTCGCCATCGCGCACCGACTGAGCACGGTGGTGGACTCGGACCGCATCCTGGTGCTGAAGGGTGGGCGCATTGTGGAGGAGGGCCGGCACGAGGCGCTGATGGCGCACGACGGCTACTACGCCTCGCTGGTGCGCCGGCAGACGCGGGGCCTGCTGCCGGACAGCCCCCTCATCGCTGAGCTCGGTCCTCGCAAGGTGTCCGGGGCGGCGTGAGCTGGTCCCTGTGGGCAACGTCTCTGGACATTTGCAGCGCCTCGATGCCTGTGCCGAAGGTAGAGATGCGCCATGCGGTTCTTCCGAATCGTCAAGGACTCCTCACCCCGCTACACGGGTGACCTGAACGCCGCCCACAGGTGGGGGCTTCCAGGCGCGCAGCCCTGTCCCGCGTGTGGTCTCGGCGGCGCCGTGCTCGGGCTGGAGTATCCATGCGTGGACCTGTCGAGCCTGCCCTCCGCGGAGCTGAAGAGGCTGTCCAATCCCGCTCCCGTGTCACTGGTCGAGCTTGAGCGCCTGCGCGAGCTGGTTCGTCCGCTCGCGCCGAGCAACGCGGTGCTGGAACCAGGAGCCGAGTTCGGGCCGCTGACCGGGACAGGCTCAGGCTCCTTCGGCCAGGTCTTCTTGCAAGCCGACTGGTCGCTGTGCATGCGCCATGAGGCACGGGAGCGACTCCAGGACGCCGGCATCAGGGGGCTCCTGGGGGGCCCTGTCGAAGTGCGCTTCCGTGGGAAGAACCCTCCGAGCCTGCTGAACATGCAGCTCGATGTTCAGGGCCGCTTCCATCCCGAATCTCTGACATGGGCGCGGAAGCCGCCGTGCCCCCGTTGCGGCGCCAGCGATGTGGACGGCCCCATGCCAGACCCCGTGGTCCTTGATGCGGCGACACTGCCAAAAGGACTGGACCTGTTCCGGCTGGCGGATGCCCCAGGCATCATCGTCGCGTCCGAGCGCTTCGTGGAGGCGGCAACGCGGCTGGCCCTGGACGGTGCGGAGTTCCACCCACTACAAGCCCGTTGACTGGGTCCCTCACGCCGCCGCGCGGTGCTCCTTCTCTTGAGACGTGGGCTCCCCCTTCGGCGCGGAATGGGACGCGAGCTGCCCGCTGAGCACGGGCAGCGCCACCTTCACCGCCACCGTCAGCAGCATCAGCCCGAACGCCCAGATGCCAGCGGTAATCTTCCACTCCGTCACGGTGGGCACGTACTCGACCATCTCGTGCAGGGTGCTGGGCACGAAGCCGGGAATGATGAGCCCCATCCCCTTCTCGATCCACACGCCCACGAAGGCCAGCACGCACGCCACGTTCAGCACCGTGACATGCCGCCGGCTCGCCGGCAGGTGCAGCAGTACCGCCGAGGCCACGTTGCACGCCACCGCCGTCCAGATCCACGGCACCAGCGCGTGGTGCCCGTGCAGCCCGAAGAACAGATACTGCGCCGGCCCGGCGTGCGCCCCGCCCGTGTAGAACGCGGTGAACACCTCCGAGCCCAGCATGAAGAGGTTGAGCAGCACCGTCACCCGCATCACCGACGTCAGCGTGCGCCCCGGCCCCTCGCCAATCGGCAGCCCGGTGAACTTCCGGATGACCTGCAACAGCAGGATGACGAACGCCGGCCCCGTGATGAACGCCGACGCGATGAACCGCGGCGCCAGGAGCGCCGAGTTCCAGAACGGCCGCCCGCCCAGCCCGCTGTAGAGGAACGCCGTCACGCTGTGGATGGACACCGCCCAGAAGATGGAGAGGAACACGAACGGCAGGTACCAGCGCTTGCGAGGCTTCTGCCCCAGGAAGCGCATGTACAGCAGGTACCCGCACACGTGCAGGTTCAGCAGCAGGTACCCGTTGAGCACCACCACGTCCCACGTGAGCATCGACACCGGCCAGTTGAACCGCCCCACGCCGGGAATCAGGTGCCACGCCC
The DNA here is from genome assembly GCF_012933655.1 of Pyxidicoccus fallax. Lineage (GTDB taxonomy): Bacteria > Myxococcota > Myxococcia > Myxococcales > Myxococcaceae > Myxococcus > Myxococcus fallax. The sequence goes on from NZ_JABBJJ010000027.1 coordinate 56,930, forward strand.
GCTCCGGGTGCCCCATGTCCACCACGATGAACAGCAGGCTCAGCGCAATCGCCGCCACCGCGAGCAGCTCGCCCACCAGCGTGACGTCGTGCATCTCATGGTCGTGGTACAGGTACGCGGGGATGACCATCATCACCGCCCCCGCCGCGAGCCCCACGCCGAACGTGAAGTTCGCCACGTAGAGCCCCCAGGACACATGGTCGCTCATGCCCGTGAGCGCCATGCCGTCCACCAGCTGGCGGGCCCACGCATTCGCGCCCACCAGGCAGATGGCGGTCAGCACCGTCATCCACACGTAGAAGCGCCAGCTCCCGTCGGTGCTCATCCACAGCAGCCGGCCGAGGAAGCGGGGGTAGTCGAGGACGTGACGTGACGCGGCCATGGCTCACTTGTCGAAGAAGTAGAAGAAGCGCGGACGGGTCCCCAGCTCCTCCTTGAGGACGAACACCCGCTTGTTCTCGAGCACCCAGCGGATGGGGCTCTTCGGGTCCAGCAGGTTGCCGAAGACGCGCGCCCCCGTGGGACACGCCTCCAGGCACGCCGGCAGCCTTCCGGCGCGCGTGCGGTGCAGGCAGAAGGTGCACTTCTCCACCACGCCCTGCGGACGGATGCGGTTGGAGAGGTAGCCCTGGTCCGGGTTGATTTCCTCCGCCGGCACCTCGGGCTTGGACCAGTTGAAGCGCCGCGCGTGGTACGGGCACGCCGCCTCGCAGTACCGGCAGCCGATGCACCAGTTGTAGTCCACCACCACCACGCCGTCCTGCTCCTTCCAGGTGGCCTGGACGGGGCACACCTTCACGCACGGCGCGTTGTCGCACTGCTGGCACTGCACCGGCAGGTAGTACTTCCCCGGCGCCGGCACCGCGTGGTCGTAGTCCGCGTTGCCGCGCTCCAGGTCCAGGCTGCCCTGCTCCATCTCCAGCACGCGGATGTACGAGTTGCCCGTGCGCCGGTCGTGGTTGTTCTCCTGGTGGCACGCCTCGGCGCACTTGCGGCAGCCGATGCACACGCTGAGGTTGAGCGCGTAGCCGAAGGACACGCCCTCCTGCGGCGGCAGGTCCTGGATGGTGACGTCGCGGCCGTACTCCTGCTTCGTCTCCTCCTCCAGCCGGCGGAGGATGACCTTCATCTCCTCGGGCGTGAGCTCCTTGTAGTGACGCTGGAGGAACTCGTCGAGCGACAGGTCCTTCGTCCACTCCGTGAGCGGCGCCATGGCGTGCGCGAAGGCCGCCGCGCCCAGCGTCGCGCCAGCGCCCTTCAGCGCCGTCCTGCGGGTGAAGTCATTCATGCGAGCGGTCTTCCGGAGTGGGAGAGGGGTGCTTCGGACGCGGAGGCATGACCGGGAGCGCCCCGGCGTACTTCGGCGTGTGGGGGTCGTGGCAGGACACGCAGTTGTTCCGGGTGCGGTCGCCGCGGGACAAGTCCCAGTGGCCCGTCATCCCGCCGTGCGCGCCCGCCCGGAAGTCTCGTGCCTGGGGCCCGTGGCACTGCGAGCACAGCGTCATCACGTCCGTCATCGGCAGTGGCTCGCCCGTCGCGAGGTGCAGCGACTGCGGCGCATCGGCCTGGTGGCAGGACGTGCAGGCGAGCTCGCCGTGGCGGAACTGGAGCCCGCGGTGGAACTCCTGGAGTGCCTCGGGCCCGTCGGGCATCCGCGCCGGCTCCTTCAAGGAGTGGCAGCTCACGCAGGGCACGCGCAGCGGCTGCCCGCGCGCGTCCACCTCGCCGGATTCGATGGAGGTGAGCTTCTCCGGCACCAGCACGGTCTCCACACCCGTGGAGGCACCGGGCGCTGGCTGGAGTCGCCGGGGCACGTCGCGGTCGCACCCACACAGTGTGAGCGCCACGAGCACGGACAGCAGGGGAATGGAGGAGGTCGCGGCCACGCCGTCCTCCAAAGCAGTGTCCATGCCACGCCGTTTCACGGGGCTCGCACGAGGCCGCCTGCCCTCGGCCGCGCATCCCTTGCTCGAAACACGTATCCGTCATGCAGCTTTTGCGCGGACGCGGGGCCCGCACGGCGCGAAGGCGCTGGTCCGCCTCTTGCTCAAGGCAGGGGTGAACTGGGAGCCACCATGACCTTCAGCAGCCTCGTGCTCACCCTTGAAGACTCCGCGGAGCAGCGGGCCGGCGTGCTCGCCCGGCTGGAGCGGGACGCGCGCATCACCCTGGGTATGCCCTTCGAGGAGCGCTGGCTCCCCGTGGTGGTGGAGACGGAGACCGCCGAGGAGGGCGAGTCGGTCGCGGAGTTCATCCGCGACCTGCCCGGGGTGCGCTTCCTGGACGTGGTGATGGTGGACTTCTCCGCCGGGGAGTGCTGAGCGATGGACCGGCGCGACTTCCTCAAGACGACGGCGATGACCGCGGCGACGCTCGCCGCCAGCCGGCTGGCGTACGGCCAGGCACCCGTCGCGGCACCGCCCGTATCGTCGGGCAGTGGCGTGAAGTGGAACAAGGCCCCGTGCCGCTTCTGCGGCACCGGCTGCCACGTCCAGGTGGGCGTGGAGGGCGGCAAGGTGGTGGCCATCGCCGGCGACCCGAAGGCCGAGGTGAACAAGGGCCTCTTGTGCGTGAAGGGCTACCACGTGGGGCTCGCGCTCTACGGGAGCGACCGTCTCACGCAGCCGCTGTTGCGCAAGGGCGACAAGCAGGTGCCCATCTCCTGGGACGAGGCGCTCGACATCATCGCCACCCGCATCCAGAAGGACCCGAAGGGCTTCGCGCTCTACGGCAGCGGCCAGTGGACGATTCCCGAGGGCTACACGGCGTCCAAGTTCGTGAAGGGCGGGCTGGGCTCGAACCAGCTCGATGCGAACGCGCGCCTGTGCATGGCCTCGGCGGTGACGGGCTTCCTCGCCACCTACGGCGTGGACGAGCCCGCCGGCTGCTACGACGACCTGGACGCCTGCGACGTGCTCATCATGTGGGGCAACAACCCCGCGGAGATGCACCCCGTCCTCTTCTCGCGCGTCATCGACCGGCGCTCGCGCGGGGAGAAGGTCACCCTCATCGACATCGGCACGCGCCGCACGCGCACCAGCGCCTTCTGCGACCACGTCCTGCGCTTCAAGCCCAACACCGACCTGGCGATTGCCTGCGGCATCGCGCACCTGCTGGTGGAGGAGGGCACCTGGGACAAGGCCTTCGTCGAGGCCAACTGCGCCTTCCGCGCTCCCAGCGAGCCGGCCACGCTGCAGGGCAAGGCCATCACCTTCGAGGAGTACCGGGCGCTGCTCGCCCCCTACACGCCCGAGCACGTGGAGAAGCTGTCCGGCGTGTCCCAGAAGGACCTGCGCATGCTGGCGGGGCTGTTCGGCCGCCGTGACGTGCGCATCACCAGCCTGTGGTGCATGGGCGTCAACCAGCACACGCGCGGCACGGCGATGAACTCGCTCATCCACGGGCTGCACCTGCTCAGCGGTCACTTCGGCAAGCCGGGCGATGCGCCCACCAGCCTCACCGGGCAGCCCTCCGCGTGTGGCACGGTGCGCGAGGTGGGCACGCTCGCGCACGCGCTCCCCGGCGGCCGCGTGGTGGCGGAGGAGAAGCACCGCCACCAGATGGAGGACCTCTGGAACGTGCCGCAAGGCCGCATCCCCGCGAAGCCGGGCTACCACACCGTGCAGATGTGGGAGCGCTTCTCCACGCCCAGCGACAAGGGTGGCGACATCCACACCCTCTGGGTGCAGGTGACGAACCCGGCGCAGACGCTGCCCAACCGCCACAAGCTGGTGGACCCGAGCCGGAAGCTCGCGGACAAGTTCCTCATCGTCTCGGACGCGTACCCCACGGAGACGACGCGCATCGCGGACCTCGTGCTGCCCTCCGCCATGTGGGTGGAGAAGAACGGCATGGTGGGCAACTCCGAGCGGCGCACGCAGCAGTGGTTCAAGATGGTGAACCCGCCCGGCCAGGCGCGCGACGACGCGTGGCAGCTCATCGCCGTGGCGCACCGGCTCTTCGAGCGCGGCTTCGAGGGCATGAAGGACCGCGACGGCCGCTTCCTCTTCGAGGTGAAGCAGGACGGCAAGCCGGTGCCCATCTGGGACTTCGCGCACTACTACGACGTCAACGTCGACGCGCACCTGTTCGAGGAGTACCGGAAGACGACGCGCATCAAGCACAAGGACCTGGCGCCCTACGAGGAGTACGTCAAGGCGCGCGGGCTGCGTTGGCCCGTGGTGCAGCAGCCGGACGGGAGCTGGCGCGAGACGCGCTTCCGCTTCTCCGGCTTCGACGACCCGTACGTGGAGAAGGGTCGCGACATCCAGTTCTACCACTCGCCCACGCACGACGGCCGGGCGCAAGTCTGGTTCAACCCGTACGAGCCGCCTCCCGAGTCGCCGGACGACGAGTTCCCGTTCTGGCTGTGCACCGGCCGCGTCATCGAGCACTGGCACTCGGGGACGATGACGATGCGCATCCCGCAGCTCCAGCGGGCGATGCCGAGCGCGTACCTGGAGATGAATCGCGCGGACGCGCGGCGGCTGGGCGTGGGCAACGGCGACGTCGTCACGGTGGAGACGCGGCGGGGCAGCCTGGAGCTGCCGGTGTGGCTGGGCGGGCGCGGTGAGCCGCCGGAGGGCTCGCTGTTCGTGCCCTTCTTCGACGAGAAGCTGCTCATCAACGAGCTGACGCTGGACGCGCACGACCCGTTCTCGAAGCAGCCCGACTACAAGAAGTGCGCGGCGCGGGTGCGCGGGCGCAAGCGGAAGGAGGCTCGCGGATGAGCGGCGCTCCCGAGGGTGACGGCCCGGGCCGTCCGGCGCGCTGGCTCCAGGTGGGGGCGGGCGTCGCCGTGGCGCTCGCCTTCACCGGCTATGTCGCCGGCACGCGGCCCGCGCCCGAGCGCCCGGAGCCCGTCTCCCGGCCCGCGGTCACCGCCACGTCCGAGCGGGCCCCGAGCTACCAGGAGCTGCGCGAGGCCCGGCGCGGTGACAACGCGCGGATGTACGACGGGGCCATGGACGTGCTGCGGCAGGGACTGGAGCCGCTGAAGCCCACGGCGGTGGCCACCGTGCAGCAGCGCGCGCAGGCGGTGGAGTCGCGCAAGGCCCACCGTGCCTATGACGGGGCGCCGCCGACCATTCCGCACGAGGTGGACCAGCTCGGTACGCCCGGGTGTCTGGCCTGTCACGGACAGGGCATGAAGCTGGGTGAGCGCATCGCTCCGCGCATCAGCCACCCGCCGTATCAGAGCTGCAACCAGTGCCATGTGGTGGAGGTCGCGCCGAAGCCGCTGGCGCCGCATCCGGACGTGCCGGCCAATCGCTTCGTCGGGAGGGCCTCGGCTGGAGTGGGCGCGCGCGCGTGGCAGGGGGCTCCGCCGACGATGCCGCACACCGAGCAGATGCGGACGGAGTGCGCCTCGTGCCACGGGCCCACGGGAAGGCCGGGTTTGCGCACGTCGCACCCGGAGCGGCAGAACTGCGTGCAGTGCCACGCGTCCTCGGCCGCGCTGGACCAGCGCGAGCCGCCCGTGGGCCTGCTGGACGCCACGCCTCCGCCGGGGGCGGTGGTGAAGGACGCGCCATGAGCGGGTTGGGGCGCCGTGGTCTCGTGGGCAAGGGACGGGGCATCGTCATGAGGGCCGCGCCATGAGCCAGCAGCAGCCAGGGCTCAGCCGCCGTGCGTTGCTGGGACTGTTCCGGAGGCAGCCCGCGCCCGAGACGCCCGCCGTCGTCTCTCCGCGCGAGTCCATCGCGCCGGCCTCGGGTGCCAATGGGGGCGCATCCCAGGCTGTTGTCCCTGCTCGCGCGCCCACCGCCTTGGTTGGCAGCGGGGGCGCGCCCCAGGCTGTTGTTCCCCCGCGCGCGCCCGCCGCGCTCGTCTCCACGTCGGCTACCAACGGGGCTGGGGCCCGTGCCGTCGCGGTGCGAACGTCGACACCCGCGAGGCAGGCCGGCATCACCTCGCCATGCGCGCCGGAGCCTTCCCCAACCGCGTCGCCTTCGTTCTCGCTCGAGGCCTTCTATGCGGGGCGCGCCCGCTCCGGCGAGGCGACGGTGGATGGACGCATCCCCGTCTTCTCGCTGCGGGAGGGACTCGCCGTACCCCAGCGCCGGCCGGAGGAGGGCTGTCCGACGAGCCGCCCCGTGCGTCAGGATGCGAATCGCGGCCCGGCGGATGCCGCGGGGGCTTCGGGCCATGAGCAGGCGTGTGTCGAGGGCTCGCAACAGGGGGCGGTTGGTACGGCTGCGCGCGACGGAGGCCGGCGGATGGAGTCGCCAGCGGTGGCTCCGGCCATGGGCGCCACGGTGCGTGTGCGTACGCAGCTCTGCCTGGCGTGGCAGGGCTCGTTCTGCACGACGTGCGTGGAGCGCTGCCCGGTCGAGGGCGCCATCCTCGTCGAGGCTGGCCGTCCGACCGTCGTTCCGGAGCGCTGCGACGGATGCGGCACCTGCGTTCGCGTGTGTCCGGCGCCCCTCAACGCCTTCGAGCTTCGTCCCGCCGAAGCATCGGGAGTCACTTCATGAGCACCACGCTGGACGCCGAATCACTTCCCTCACTCCAGCAGGCGGTCCTCGACGCCGCGACGCTGGCCCGCCTCGTCAGCGACATCGAGGGACTCACCCTCGTGGATGAGGTGCTGTTGAAGGGCGGAGGTGCCAGCATGGCCTCCACCCAGCGAAGCACGTTGGCGGAAGCAGTCGACGCGCTTCAGCGAGGCCAGGTCGTGGGCGTGCAGGTCCGCTACCGCTATCAGGGGCAGGCGTGGTGGGACACGCTCCTGCGTGCGCCCCAGGGCATCCGCCTCGTCCGCATCGCGCATGACCTGGAGGCCGCGGGCTCGCGGTGAAGGCGACGCCAAGGCTGTTCGGGTCCTCCTCCAGCCCCGGTTCCTTGAGTGTCTCCGTCGAGGCTCCGGACCCCGCGCCATCGGTGGTGGAGCAGCATGACCGACCCATGCGGACCGGCGAGGAACTGGCAGGCCCAGGAGGAATGGAGATTCCGTTCCGGAGAGAGGTGGCCCAGGCTGGCGCGAGCCAGGGTGGAATGGAGCTTCCGTTCCGGAGAGGGGCCTGGGTTGGCGCGGGTCCGGGTGGAATGGAGCTTCCGTTCCGGAGAGGGGCCTGGGTCGGCGCGGGTCCGGCGGAATGGAGCTTCCGTTCCGGAGAGGGGCCTGGGTCGGCGCAGGTCCGGGCGGAATGGAGCTTCCGTTCCGGAGAGGGGCCTGGGTCGGCGCAGGTCCGGGAGGAATGAAGCTTCCGTTCCGGAGAGGGGCCTGGATTGGCGCGGGTCCGGGAGGAACGGAGATTCCGTTCCGGTGAGGGGCTGCCCGGGGCTGGCGGGCCCAGGAGGAATGGAGCTGCCGTTCCGGAGATGGGCCTGGGTCGGCACGGGTCCAGCGGAATGGAGCTTCCGTTCCGGAGCGGGGCCTGGGTTGGCGCGGGTCCGGGCGGAACGGAGATTTCGTTCCGGAG
>NZ_JABBJJ010000280.1 GCF_012933655.1 Pyxidicoccus fallax
GCGCGGGGGCCGCGGGGGCGGGCGTCGGTGCCTGCCTGCGCGCCCGGGGCTTGGGAGCGGGCTCCGCGGGGGCCGGGGATTCCGGAGTGGGCGTGGGAGCCGGAGCTTCGGGCGCGGGTGTGGGCGCCGGTGCGGCGGCCTCTGGAGCGGTGGTGTCAGGGGCCTGGGCGAAGGACGTGGGCGCGAGTGAGACGAGCAGGGCCAGGGACCAGCGGCGCATGAAACCTCCGAGAGCGTCGGAGCGTAGCAGAGGACGCTGGATGGGGCCCGGGCTCCTTGCGAGCGGCCGGCCCCGCATACATTCCGTGCATACGGGGGCGGAGGTTGGTATGGGGGCCTCCCGATGCCCAAGCGTACCGATATCCGCAAGGTTCTGGTGATTGGCTCGGGCCCGATTGTCATCGGGCAGGCCGTCGAGTTCGACTACTCCGGCACTCAGGCCATCAAGGCCCTCCGGGACGAAGGCGTGGAGGTGGTGCTGCTCAACAGCAACCCCGCCACGGTGATGACCGACCCGGAGTTTGCCCACCGCACATACATTGAACCCATCACCGTGGATGCCGCGGAGCGCATCCTCGCCGCCGAGCGTCCCGATTCGCTGCTGCCGACGATGGGCGGGCAGACGGCGCTCAACCTCGCCAAGGCGCTCGCCGAGCAGGGCATCCTCGAGAAGTACGGCGTGCGCTTGATTGGCGCCTCGCTGGAGGCCATCAACAAGGCCGAGGACCGGCAGCTCTTCAAGGCGGCCATGCAGAAGATTGGCGTGGCGCTGCCCAAGAGCGGCTACGCCACGACGCTGGACCAGGCCATGTCGCTGGTGGAGGAGATTGGCTTCCCCGCCATCATCCGCCCCTCCTTCACGCTGGGCGGCACCGGCGGCGGCATCGCCTACAACCGCGACGAGTTCGAGACCATCTGCCGCTCCGGCCTCAAGGCCAGCCCCACCTCCACCATCCTCGTGGAGGAGAGCGTGCTGGGCTGGAAGGAGTACGAGCTGGAGGTGGTGCGCGACTCGGCGGACAACGTCATCATCGTCTGCTCCATCGAGAACCTGGACCCCATGGGCGTGCACACCGGTGACTCCATCACCGTGGCGCCCGCGCAGACGCTGACGGACCGCGAGTACCAGCGGATGCGGCAGGCGTCGCTGGCCATCATCCGGGAGATTGGCGTCGACACGGGTGGCTCCAACATCCAGTTCGGCATCCACCCGCGCGACGGCCGCATGGTCGTCATCGAGATGAACCCGCGCGTGTCGCGCTCCAGCGCGCTGGCGTCGAAGGCGACGGGCTACCCCATCGCCAAGGTCGCCGCGAAGCTGGCGCTGGGCTACACGCTGGACGAGCTGCGCAACGACATCACCCGCGACACGCCGGCCTCCTTCGAGCCGACGCTGGACTACGTGGTGGTGAAGATTCCGCGCTTCAACTTCGAGAAGTTCCCCCACGCGGACCGCACCCTGACGACGAGCATGCGCTCGGTGGGCGAGGTGATGGCCATTGGCCGCACCTTCCCCGAGGCCTTCATGAAGGCGATGCGCTCCATGGAGCTGGGCCGCGTGGGCCTGGAGTCGCCCGAGCTGCCCACGGAGAAGGAGGAGCGCGAGAAGGTGCTGCGCGAGGCGCTGCGGATTCCGCGCCCGGAGCGGCCCTGGTTCGTGGCCCAGGCCTTCCGCGAGGGCATGACGGTGGAGCAGGTGCACGCGCTGTCCGCCATCGACCCGTGGTTCCTGCGCTACATCGAGATGCTGGTGCGCGAGGCGCAGTCCATCTCCGACTACGGCCGGCTGGACCAGCTGCCGGACGAGGTGCTGCGGCAGGCGAAGTCGCACGGCTTCTCCGACAAGTACCTGGGCAAGCTGCTGGGCTACCCGGAGGAGGAGGTGCGGGCGCACCGGCACGCGCGCAACATCCGGCCCGTCTTCAAGCGGGTGGACACGTGCGCCGCGGAGTTCGAGGCGTACACGCCGTACCTGTACTCCACCTACGAGGAGGAGGACGAGGCGCCGCCGACGGACCGCCAGAAGGTGCTCATCCTGGGCAGTGGCCCCATCCGCATCGGCCAGGGCATCGAGTTCGACTACGCGTGCGTGCACGCGGCCTTCGCGCTGCGCGAGGCCGGGTACGAGACGGTGATGGTCAACTGCAACCCGGAGACGGTGTCCACGGACTACGACACGTCCGACCGCCTCTACTTCGAGCCGCTGACGATTGAGGACGTGCTCGAGGTGTCGCAGCGCGAGAAGCCGGTGGGCGCGATTGTGCAGTTCGGCGGGCAGACGCCGCTGCGGCTGTCGGTGCCGCTGGAGAAGGCGGGCCTGCCGATTCTGGGCACGTCGCCGGACGCCATCGACCGGGCGGAGGACCGCGAGCGCTTCTCCAAGCTCATCGAGAAGCTGGGGCTGACGCAGCCGGAGAACGGGGTGGCGCGCAGCCATGCCGAGGCCTTCAAGGTGGCCGAGCGCATCGGCTACCCGGTGATGGTGCGGCCCTCGTACGTGCTGGGCGGCCGGGCGATGGAGACGGTGTACGACCAGGCGAGCCTGGAGCGGTACATGCGCGAGGCGGTGAGCGCGTCGCCGGAGCACCCGGTGCTCATCGACCGCTTCCTGAAGGACGCCATCGAGGTGGACCTGGACCTGGTGGCGGACCGCACGGGCGCGGTGATGATTGGTGGCGTGCTGGAGCACATCCAGGAGGCGGGTGTGCACTCGGGTGACGCGGCGGCGACGCTGCCGCCGCACTCGCTGTCGCCGGACCTGGTGGAGCGGATGAAGGACCAGGCCATCGCCCTGGCGCGCGAGCTGGGCGTGGTGGGGCTGATGAACGTGCAGTTCGCCATCCAGGGGAAGACCATCTACATCCTGGAGGTGAACCCGCGCGCGAGCCGCACGGTGCCGTTCATCTCGAAGGCCACGGGCGTGGCGATGGCGAAGATCGCCGCGCTGTGCATGGTGGGCAAGACGCTGAAGGAGCTGGGCGCCACGCAGGAGCCGGAGTTCAAGCACGTGGCGGTGAAGGAGAGCGTGTTCCCCTTCGCGCGCTTCGCGGGCGTGGACGTCATCCTCGGGCCGGAGATGAAGTCGACGGGCGAGGTGATGGGCCTGGCGAACGACTACGCGTCGGCCTTCGCGAAGAGCCAGCTGGCCGCCGGGGTGAAGCTGCCGAAGAGCGGCAAGGTGTTCATCTCGGTGAAGGACGAGGACAAGCCGGCGGTGGTGGACCTGGCGCGGCGGCTGCGCTCCATGGGCTACACGATGATTGCCACCGCGGGTACCCACAAGTACCTGGCGACGAAGGGCATCGAGGCGCAGATGGTGCAGAAGGTGAAGGAGGGCCGGCCGAACATCGTCGACAAGATTGTCGACGGGGAGATCGTGCTGGTCATCAACACCACCTTCGGCAAGCAGGAGATCGCCGACAGCTTCTCCATCCGGCGCGAGTCGCTGATGCACTCGGTGCCGTACTACACGACGGTGCAGGCGGCGCGCATGGCGGTGGGCGCGCTGGAGGCGCTCAAGCGCACCGAGCTGTCCGTGAAGCCGCTCCAGGACCACCTGGGCATCACCGGCGGCAAGGTGACGGGCGCTACTTCGTCGGGCAACCGGTAGCGGTGACGGGCTCTTGAAGTGACGCGGCCCCGCTCCTTCTCGGGAGTGGGGCCGCGGTGTTTCAGGGGGAAGTCAGCGTCAGGCTTCAGGCGGCGACGAAGTTCTTCCAGTTGCGCATGTAGTTGACGAAGGCGGGCGAGAGGCCCTCGCCGAGGAGCGTCTCGGGGGCGACCGGGGCGCGATGGATGTCGGCGGCGCGCTGGATGCGCAGGGGCCAGTCGTGGTTGGCGATGGCGGCGCGGCCGAGGGCGACGGCATCAGCGCCGAGGGCGAGCTGGGCCTCGGCGTCCTCGCGAGTCCAGATGGCGCCCGCGACGACGATGCGCACGGAGGAGGGGACGGCGGCGCGGAAGAGGGCGGTCGCGTGCTCCTGGGGCCGCTTGGTGGTGTTGAGCGAGGAGCGCCAGAGGGACAGGTGGAGGACTTCCATTCCGTCCTCGGCGAGCCACTTCGCGACCTGAATGGTCTCGTCGAGGTCGAGGCCCTTGGCCTGACCGAAGTCCTCGGGGGACAGGCGGACAGCGAGGACGAGGGACGGAGCGGCGCGGCGGACGGCGCGGACCGTCTCACGGATGAGGCGGGCGCGGTTCTCAAGAGAGCCGCCCCAGCGGTCCTCGCGGCGATTGTAGACGGTGCTGAGGAACTGGGAGAGCAGGTAGCCGTGGGCGCCGTGGAGCTCGACGGAGTCGAAGCCGGCCTGGGCGCAGCGGCGGGCGGCGTTGGCGAAGGCGTCGATGGCGCCGAGGATGTCGGCCTCGGAGCCGGCGCGGCACTGGGCGTCACCGTCGTGCGCGCTGGCGCTCCAGCGCTCCAGGCCGGAGACGGCGGGGTCGGCGCGGAGGCCGCCGTGGAAGAGCTGGGCGGAGACGAGGGCGCCGCCCTGGTGCAGGCGGGCGGCGAGGCGGGTGAGGCCAGGGAGCATGGCGTCGTCATGGACGCCCAGCTCACCGGGCCAGGCCTTGCCGTCCTGGGCGACGTGGGCGGCGCAGGTCTCGACGAGGCCGAAGCCACCGTCGGCGCGCTTGGCGAGGAAGTGGAGCTCGTCGTCGGACAGGGTGCCGTCGGCGTGGCTCTGCATGTTCGTCAGCGGCGCGAGCCAGATGCGGTTGCGAGCGGTGAGGTTCTTCCGGAGCTCGAGGGGGGTGAAGAGGCCGGTCATGTCATCGTTCCTTGGCACAGGAGCTGCCTTGGGGGGCAAGGTGGTAGCTCGGATGCCTCAGCGGGGACAGGGTTGCGCACGTCGGCGGAGGCGGTGGCAGGGTCCGCTGCCTGGCGGGCAACGGGCCCACCACGTAAGGTTCGCGACTACAGTGCGGCCCACTCCCATAAGAGATTGATACAGGGTGGAGGAGCGCACGTGATTCGCCGGACTCGGCGCCCACTCGGGATGGATGAACGGGCGAGGGCGCTGCGGGGGCTGCCTCTTCTGGATGGAGAGTTCCGTCGGCGCGCGAAGGCGGAGGTGGAGGCGGGGCAGGTCGAGGTGCTCGAATTCGAGGTCGCGCACGCGTGGAATGTCATTTCCTGCGAAGGGCCTCCGTGCTGTCCGAACTGGTGGCTCCTGAGCGCCGGAGGGAACGAGTTCGTTCATCTTGCGCACGCTCACATGCCACGCATCGAACGGTCCGAATGCGACGTGTTTGCTGTCCCTGCGTCGCTGAACGAGGCGCTCGGCCTCACCAACGGCACGGGGGCCGGAGCCTGAGCTCCAGCCCCCGCACGTTGAACTCAGCCCGCTCACCTCACAGGTTCGTGATGTAGCTCATCGTGAAGAGCGAATCCGCGGGCCCTCCCGTGGCGTCCCGGCATTGGACATTCACATCGGTGCCACCGGAGCTGTTCGAGAACCAGCTGGAGACGTTGCAGTACGTGTTGGTGTACCCATACGCCGTCACCATTGCGCTCGTCCTGTTGTACGCGGCGATGCCGGGGATGTGCATGGTGTACGAGCCCGTCCCCGAGCGCGAGGCCGTCAACGTGCTCCCCAACGAGTGCCACTGGTACCAGGAGCTCGGCGTGCTGGTCGGCGACGTGGCGTCGGAGAGCCACGCGTACGCGCCCCGCTGCCCGCTGTTCGCCACGTGCCGGTCCGTGTAGCGCAGCGTCCAGTACGTGTCCGCAGGATTCCCCGCCGCGTCGAAGCACCGCACGTAGACGATGTTCGTGCCCCAGCTCGCCACCTTGCAGTGGTGCGAACCATAGCCATACGCCGTCACCTGCACGTTGCCACCGATGGTGGTGAAGCCCGGCAGGTTCGCCTGGTAGGCGCCAACCCCGGTGCGCGTCACCGTGTTCGTGCCGCCTCGCGAGTTGTACGAGTAGTAGCGAGAAGGAGTGTAGCTCGCGGTCGAAGGCTGGTTCGCCCACAGGTACGCGCCCTGCTGTGGGTTGCCCGCGCCAGCCCGGTAGTACTGCGCGACGAAGTACGAGTCCGCCGCCGCTCCCGCCGCCGTGTAGCAGGCGATGTACACGTGCAGCGCCGTCCCGGACGGTCCCCACGACGACACCTTACACCGGTTGGCTGTGCCGCCATACGCCGTCACCTGCACGTTGCCGTTGGACTGACCCAGGCCCGGCATCTCGACGCGGTACGAGCCGACCGCCGTGCGGGTGATGGTGTTGGTCCCTCCGGTGGAGTTGTGCGAGTAGTAGCTGCTCGGCGTGTACGCCGCCGTCGAGGGCTGGTCCGCCCAGACGAAGCCGTATGCGGCCGGAATGATGCTCCGGATCCACGGCAGGGCGACATCCACCCGCGAGCCCGTCGCGTTGCCCGTGTTGACGCCACAGCCAGCCGGCGAGTTCGTGTGCGCGGCAACCACCTGCACCACGCCACCCACTTGCGTGAACACCGGCCCGCCGCTGTCTCCGCCGCACATCTCCTCGGTGTTGACGTTGGTGTAGAACAGGTCGAGCGCATTCGAGCCGGTGACCCGGAACTGCCCCTGCTGGAGGTTGTCCGGCACGGTGCCCGAGTTGTTGACGAGCCCCCAGCCCGCCGGTGTGACGGCGGCGTTCACGGCCGGAATCGTGTTGGCGAGCTGCACGATGGGCGCGCTCGACGGAGATGCGAGCCGCAGCAGCGCCAGGTCATTGGTGTTGTTCAGGAAGACCTGGGCCCCCTGAATCACCTGTCCCCGGCTGGTGTCGCTGATGCGCGTGCGGTCCAGTGACGCCCAGATTTCGTTCGCCGAAAACTCCGAGGCCGAGATGACGCCGTCGAGGTTGGAGTCGAAGCAGTGCTGCGCCGTGAGCACCCAGCCCGGGGCGATGTGCGACCCGCTGCACCGCACGTTCCCAGTCGAAGGGGTCGCCCCCGTATGCAGGGAGACGGCCCACGGGTACGTGCCGTTGGGCACGGCGGTTCCCCGGGCAATCTCCGACTGCTGCTCTCCCAGCTCGACGGACTCGGCCTCTTCCCCCTCGGGCACACCGCACCCGACGACGCTGCCCACGAGCAGCGCCAGAGCACTCCACTTCAATGGCTTCATGGCTTCCCCCTGACTGCGTGACAGGACTTCCGACAGACGCGAGCGACGAGGTGCCAGCGCGAGCCGGCCTCATCGCACCGCGAGGGCGCATCCCCCCGGATGCATGGTCGTGCAAACCGCGCTTGTGATCGGGCCGCGTCACTCGAGGCCTCAAACGGCACGGGGGCCGGAACCCGAGTTCCAGCCCCCGCGCGTTGAACCCAGACTGCTCAGCTCACAGGTTCGTGATGTAGCTCATCGTGAAGAGCGAATCCGCGAGCGCCCCCGTGGCGTTCCGGCACAGGACATTCACATCGGTGCCGCCGGCGCTGCCCGAGTACCAGCTGGAGACCTCGCAGGCCGTGTTGGTGTACCCATAGGCCGTCACCATCGCGCTCGTCTTGTCATACGACTCGATGATGGGGATGTGGATGGTGTACGAGCCCGTACCCCAGCGAGACGCCGTCAGCGGGGTCCCCAGCGCGTTCCACTGGTACCAACTGTTCGGCGTGCTGGTGGCCGACGTGGAGTCGGAGAGCCACGCGTACGCGCCCCGTTGCCCGTTGGTCGCCACGTGGTGGTCCGTGTAGCGCAGCGTCCAGTACGTGTCCGCCGGGTTCCCCGCCGTGTCGAAGCACCGCACGTCAACGACGTTCGTGCCCCAGCTGGCCACCTTGCAGTGCTGTGAACCGTAGCTATACGCCGTCACTTGCACGTTGCCACCAATGAGGGTGAAGCCCGGCAGGTTCGCCTGGTAGGCGCCGACTCCGATGCGCGTCACCGTGTTCGTGCCGCCCCGCGAGTTGTACGAGTAGTAACGAGACGGCGTGTAGCTCGCGGCGAACGGTTGGTCCGCCCACAGGTATGCGCCCTGTTCGGGGTTGCCCGCTCCGGCCCGGTAGTACTGCGCCACGAAGTACGAATCCACCGCCGCTCCCGCCAGCGTGAAGCAGGAGATGTACACGTTCAGCGTCGTTCCAATCGGTCCCCACGACGAGACCTTGCACCGGTTGCCCGCGCCGCCATACGCCGTCACCTGCACGTTGCCGTTGTTCTGGCCCAGGCCCGGCATCTCGACCCGGTAGCTGCCGGCCGCCGTGCGGGTGATGGTATTGGTTCCTCCCGTCGAGTTGTGCGAATAGTAGCTGCTCGGAGTGTACGTCGCGGTCGAGGACGGCTGGTCCGCCCAGACGAAGCCATACGCGGCCGGAATGATGCTCCGGATCCATGGCAGGGCGACGTCCACCCGCGAGCCCGTGGCGTTACCCGTGCTCACGCCGCAGCCACCCGGCGAGTTCGTGTGCGCGGCGACCACCTGCACCACGCCACCCACTTGCGTGAACACCGGCCCGCCGCTGTCTCCGCCGCACATCTCCTCGGTGTTGACGTTGGTGTAGAACAGGTCGAGCGCATTCGAGCCGGTGACCCGGAACTGCCCCTGCTGGAGGTTGTCCGGCACGGTGCCCGAGTTGTTGACGAGCCCCCAGCCCGCCGGTGTGACGGCGGCGTTCACGGCCGGAATCGTGTTGGCGAGCTGCACGATGGGCGCGCTCGACGGAGATGCGAGCCGCAGCAGCGCCAGGTCATTGGTGTTGTTCAGGAAGACCTGGGCCCCCTGAATCACCTGTCCCCGGCTGGTGTCGCTGATGCGCGTGCGGTCCAGTGACGCCCAGATTTCGTTCGCCGAAAACTCCGAGGCCGAGATGACGCCGTCGAGGTTGGAGTCGAAGCAGTGCTGCGCCGTGAGCACCCAGCCCGGGGCGATGTGCGACCCGCTGCACTGCAGGTTCGCGGTCGATGGGGTCGCCCCCGTATGCAGGGAGACGGCCCACGGATACGTGCCGTTGGGCACGGCGGTTCCCCGGGCAATCTCCGACTGCTGCTCTCCCAGCTCAACGGACTCGGGCTCTTCCCCTTCGGGCACACCGCACCCGATGACGCTGCCCGCGAGCAGCGCCAGAGCACTCCACTTGAATGACTTCATGGTTTTCCCCCTGACTGCGTGAAAGGACTTCCGACAGACGCGAGCGACGAGGTGCTCACGCGGGCCGGCCTCATTGCACCGCGAGTACCAAGGCCTTCCCGGAGCGGCTCCCGAGGGGCGCGGTCCTCACCGCGCCGTCACGAGTAGACCTTCAGGCAACACCGTCGCATCCGGCTGTTGCTTGGGGGGACACAGCCACGGCGCATCCACCCGGATGCGGGGCCGTGCAGACCACGCTTGTGGTGGACTGCCGCTCCACGGAGGATGTCGGGCCATGGCTGACACGAAGCGCCGGTATGCGGGCTGGGTCGCTCTGGGTGTGCTGTTGCTGGGATTGGCGCTGTGGTTCCTCGCGAGGAGGTCCGATGCGCCACCCGCGATGGCCACCGGGAAGTCCGCCACCTCTCCGGCGCCCACGAACCCCGCGTCCGGCACGGCCGCCACGCCCGAGTCCGCGCGTCCGGCTCCCTCCAGCGAGGCCCGAAGCCCGGTGCTCCAGCTCCCCTCGGCGCGGCGCACGGAGGCTCCCGCGGGCGCTCCGGGTGCCTTCTCCGGCCGCGTGGTGTCCGCGACCAGCGGCCAGGGCGTGCCGGGCGCGGAATTGACGTTCGCCGGGCCCTCGGGTGCCGCCAGCACGCGCACGGACGAGGCCGGGGTCTTCCGCTTCCTGCCGGACCAGGACGGACTCTGGCAGGTGGCCAGCATCCGCGCGGAGGGCTTCCTTCCCTTCGGCCCGGACTGGGGCCAGAGCCCCGTCCGCCTCACCGCGCGGCCCGGCAGTGGCGTGGACGGACTGCTCCTCGCCCTCACGCCCGAGGAGTCCTGGACCGTGCGCGTGGAGGACGCGGCCGGCAAGCCGCTCGCGGGCGCGCAGGTGCGGCTGCTCACCGGACGCTCCGGTGAGACGGTACTCTTCCCCACGGAGGACCAGTTCACGACGGGCGCGGAGGGAGAGGTCCAGCTCCGCGCGCCCGAGGACTCCACGGTGGAGGCCCGCCACGCCGGCCATGCACCCGCGCGAGGAGCGCTCACCTCGCGAGTCCCCAGCCGCCGTCTGGTGTTGCGCCTGAAAGGGGAAGCGGCGGGCGGCACCGAGGTGCTCGCGGGCCGCGTGGTGGATGACTCGGGGACGGCCGTCGCCGGAGCCGGAGTCCGTGCGGTACCGCCCCGGAACATGCGCCTCCCAGGCGCCGAGGGCACTGGTACGCCCGTGGCGGAGACGTTGACGGACGCGGATGGCCGCTTCGTCCTGGAGCGGCTGTCACCCGGCCGCTACGACGTGTTCGCGGGCATCCTGGGCCGCGTGAGCACCACCGCTCCGGGCGTGGAGGCCGGGCGGCGTGACCTCGTGCTGACGCTCGCGCGAGGCGCACGCCTCACCGGCCGCGTGCGCGATGCGCAGGGTGCACCTGTCGCTTCCTTTCGCCTGGAGATGCAGCAGCACAAGGGCCCGCTGGAGCGCGAGTACGGCGCGACGCTGACAGTGGTGGACCCGGAGGGCCGCTTCACCGTGGAGGGCCTCGCTCCCGGCACCTACACCTTGCGCGTGGGGGCACACGGGCTCGCGCCCTCGGCCATGCAGGTGAGCGTGGCCCCCGACGCGAAGGAGGTGGGACCCGTGGAGGTGACGCTGGCGCCCGGGGCCCGGCTGGAAGGGCAGGTGGTGAAGGCCGGAGGCGGTGGGCCCATCTCCGGAGCCCGGGTGCAGGTGGAGGGCGGCCTGTATGGCGCGTCGCTCGCCACGGTGTTCGATGCCATGACGGACGCATCCGGCCGCTTCGTCTTGGAGGGACTGGCCCCGGGAACGCTGAGCCTGTCCGTCAGCGCGCGGGGACATGACACGCGCATCGTGGACCGCGTCGCGGTGGGCCCGGGAGCGCCGCCGCCGCCGCCCATCGGGCTGAACCCCGTGAAGGAGGGTGAGGCCGAGCGCGTGGAGATGGTGGGCATTGGCACGGTGCTGGGGCCTCGGGACGATGTGCTCATGCTGGGCACCATCATCCCGGGCGGGGGCGCTCACGAAGCGGGCCTCCAGGCCGGTGACGCCATCGTGAGCATCGACGGCACCCTCGTGGTGGAGATGGGCTTTCCCACCGCCGTGCAGCGCATCCGGGGCCCCGAGGGCAGCCGGATTCAGTTGGGAATCCGGCGCGCCGGCCGCTCGGAGGTCGAGACCGTCTGGGTCGTCCGTCGGAAAATCCAGGTCTGATGCGTCAGTGCGTGTTCGGATGACCCACCCAAGGACGAACCCATGAGCGCTCACATCCTGGACGTCGAAGGCCTCCGCATCGTCGAACTGCCGGCGGAGGGGCCGTTGCTTCGCGAGGCCGCGGACCTCCTCGGTCTGGCCTGGGAGCATCAGGCCTCCATGGTCGCCGTGCCCGCCGCGCGGCTGGGAGACGACTTCTTCACGCTCTCCACGGGTATTGCCGGCGAGCTCGTGCAGAAGTGCGTCAACTACCGCGTCCGCCTCACCATCCTGGGAGACATCTCGGGTCATGTGGCGAACAGCCGGGCGCTGAAGGGCTTCGTCTACGAATCCAACCTCGGGAACCACCTCTGGTTCCTGGAGGACCGCGAGGCCCTCGTGGCACGGCTGACGCGCCGTTCGCCGTCGTCTGGCGCGGCGCCGACCCAGGGCTGAGTGCCGCGCGGCGACATCTCCGACGGAGCGTGCCTGGACGCCTGGAACCCTGGCGGGTATGTCCGCCACCCGGTCCTTTGCGAGCCTGACGGTGGAGGTTACCGTCGGGCCTCCTTCACCCCCCGCGTCCACAGCTCCGCCCTGGAGAGCCCGCATGACGTCCCGAGCCGCCCCCGACTTCGACCTTGCCTCCGTGGACGTGGAGGGCTTCCACCGCGAGCTGAAGGCCCTGCGCGCGGAGGTGGATGCGTCGATTGGCGAGGCGGACCTGGCACACCTGCGCAAGATTGAACGCTGGGGCAGGGCGGCCACGGTGCTCGGCGTGGCGACGTGCTGGCTGGCGCCGAACCCCTTCAGCGCCGCCGCGCTCAGCCTGGGCCGCTCCACGCGGTGGCTCCTCATGCACCACGTGGGGCACCGCGGCTATGACCGCGTGCCGGGCGTGCCCGCGTCGCGCACCGGCAAGGGCTTCGCGAAGGGTGGCCGCCGCTACCTCGACTGGCTCGACTGGATGCTCCCGGAGGCGTGGGTCTTCGAGCACAACGTGCTCCACCACTCGCACACCGGCGAGGACGCGGACCCGGACCTCCTGGAGCGCAACGCGGAAGGGACGCTGCGCAACCCGAGCCGGCCGCTGGCGTTCCGCTACGTGCAGCTCGCGCTGCTCGCGCTCACCTGGCGCGCCAGCTACTACGCGCCCGAGACGCTGAGCTCGCTGCGCCGCAAGGGCCGGCGGCAGGGGGGCTCCCTCACGAGCGCGGAGACGAAGGAGCTGCTGCTCCACTGCTACCTGCCGTACGCCGCCATCTGGTTCGGCCTCTTCCCGTCGCTCTTCCTCGTGCTGGGGACATGGGCCGCCTTCAGCGCGCTGTGCAACTCGGTGATGGCGGACGTGCTCACCAGCCTGCACACGTTCCTCGTCGTGGGCCCCAACCACACCGGCGAGGACCTGTACCGCTTCGACACGGCGCCCGAGGGCCGTGGCG
The DNA here is from genome assembly GCF_012933655.1 of Pyxidicoccus fallax. Classification (GTDB taxonomy): domain Bacteria; phylum Myxococcota; class Myxococcia; order Myxococcales; family Myxococcaceae; genus Myxococcus; species Myxococcus fallax. Next base: position 12,692 of record NZ_JABBJJ010000280.1, read on the forward strand.
CGCGCTACGTGCAGCAGGTGATTGGCAGCGCCAACTACCGGACCGGCGGGGACCTCAACGACTTCGCCCACCTGTGGCTGAACTACCAGATTGAGCACCACATCTGGCCGGACCTGCCCATGCTCAAGTACCGCGAGGTGCAACCCAAGGTGCGCGCCCTCTGCGAGAAGTACGGCATTCCGTACGTGCAGGAGAGCGTCTGGACGCGCGCCCGGAAGATGGTGGACGTGGTGGTGGGCAAGAGCTCCATGCGGAGGCTCGCGCCTCGGAAGGCCGAAGCGGAGGGCCTCGCGCCCGCGGGGACTCCGGCGCCCGCGGCCTGAGGCCCCGGCCTCACGGTCCGGTCCAGGTGCAGGCCCGGAGGGCCTCGGGCTCCTCGAGCCTCTCGCCCGCGGCGGTGCGCAGCCGCTTCAGCTCATCGCCCATGGGTGGCCTCCCACCACACACGGTGCCGCACGAGGCGAGCGCCTTCTCCAGCCCCATGCACCACGTCTCCAGTGGGGCCTGCCGTGGGTCGATGGAGCGGCCGATGAGCTGGAGGGTTCGCTTGCCGGGTGGTGGCGGACCGAGGCGCGCCGCCTCGGCTTCGACGCAGCGGTGGAAGACGCGCACCTCCGTGAGGCAGGCCCGAGCCGCGTCCGCGGGAATGCTCGCGCCTTCCCATTCCGCCAGGCCCGCGCCGGCGGCGGCGCGCACCCGGGAGTCCGGGGCCCGGAGCGCGGGCGCCAGCCATGTCAGCTTCTCTTCCGGCACCAGGAGCAGGGAGGAGACATGGCGCACGCGCTCCACCGGGGGCTGTCCCCGGAGCGCCTCGCTGACGACGACGCGGAGGGCATCGTCGCTCAGGGTTCCCCTCCACGTGCCCTTTTGCTTGAGCAGGTAGTCGAGCACCGCGTCGCGGCCTCCCAACCGGTTCACCTGGCCCGGCGCGAGCAGCCGCCTGACGACGGCCGCGTTCCCGTGAATGGCGTCGAGCAGCCTCGGCTCGCGCTCCACGACCCAGTCCACCAGCGCCACGGCGCGCTCGGGGACGTCGAGTCCCAGGTCGGCCGTCAGCATGTGCAGATACTCGGGCGGTAGCGGCTCCAGCGCCTCCATCAGCTCCCGGGGTGGCAGCTTCTCCGTGTGTCGCCGGAGGACCTGCACCACGACGTGGCAGCGCTGGTGGTTTCGAGCGACTTCGCGCAGGCGCGCGCCCGTCACCTGGAGCAGGTCGACGTCCGAGAGCTTCTCGCAGGGGGAGGACTCGGCCCAGGCGCGGAACGTTCCGGCGCTGACGGTGCCCTGGCCCTGGAGCTCGTTCAGGAGGGCCAGCGGGGCGGCCAGGGACGGGTGCTGGCCCCGAGCCAGGTCGACCAACGCGAGCACCACGGGCTCTCGCGGGAGCTTCTCCAGCGCGGGGAGCCCCGGCCAGCGTCCCACCAGCAGCTCTTCGAGCGCCGCCGCGTGCGGGTACGACAGGCCCACCACGGCCTCGAGGAGCCGCTTTCGCTCGGGCGGTGGCTGTGCCTGGAGCAGCCTCGCCACCTGGGAGGCGTGGGTCTTCAGGAGGGCCTCACGTCCGGGCATCCCGACGCGCTTCGCGAACTCCAGCAGCTTCAGGCAGTGCGGCCCCGGGCAGACCGCATCAAAGCGCTGGAGCAGGCGGGGCAGGGCGGCTCGCAGGCCCTCGTCATGGCAGCGCGGCGCGAGGACCGCTTCCAGCAGCCGCCCCTCTCGCTCCAGGGACTCCGCGGCCTGGAGACGCTGCTCGGGCGGGGCCTTCACGCCGCAGAGCTGGAGCGCGCTGGACGGGGGCTCCAGGGGCACCAGCTCGCGCGCGGTGGGATGGGCCTCGTACTCCCGCTTCGCCACGCCCACCCCCGCCTTTGCCAGCGCCGCCAGCTCCGCGAGCGCCGTCGCGCAGGGATGGGACGGGGCGTAGGGACCGCCGATGCAGTCGTGCTCCGCCACGGCGTCGTGGTAGCGCCAGAGCGGGTCGGCCTGCTTCCGCCATTCCTCACAGTCGGGGACCGGGACGGGAGCCCCGGTGCCGCCACGGGTGATGGTGCCCTTCGAATCCACCACGAAGTGGAGCCCCTCCGCGCCAGCGCCTGCACCGCGGGCCTCCGCTTTCAGCGCATCCGGGCCCTGTCCCGCTTCGAGGACCTTGAAGACGAACCGGCAGCCGCCCACGGACTCCGGGCCCGACGTGGACGGGCGCGAGCCGTCCGTACAGGGCAGTGGGAGGAAGCCCACCTGCTGGGGCATCCCGAAGCGGTCCCTCTCCTGGAAGTGCGCCATCTCCGCCGTGAACAGTCCGCGCAATCCGCAGACCGCCTCGTGCGAGGGAGGGGGCGCGGACGCCGCCGTCACGAGGAGCAACATCCACCCTGCAATCACCACCGTGCTTTCCTTCTGGCCCCTGCGACTTCCGTCATGCCCGCCGGTGGCGCGCGGGCGCCACGGGCCGGTCCAGCGCCGTCTCGGAGGTCGAGCCCTCGTGACGGACCGCCTGAACGTCGACGACACGCGCGCCATCGGGCGGCACCGGTGGCCCGAGTGTCACTACCAGCACCCGGTAGGCTTCCTCCAGGCGCTTGTGCAGCTTGGAGAAGACTTGTTGCGCGGTGCCGGGCATGTCCTCGGTGTACGTGAAGTACCAGCGAAGCTCGTCGAGGCGCTCGTAGAAGTGGTCCACCACCGCCTGCTCCTGTTCGGGGAGGTGGATGAGGTGGTCGAAGGCGCCATTCGCGTAGCGCGAGGCGATGGCGCCCAGCAGCGGCTCGCGGCTGCGCAGGCGCGAGAAGAGGGCGAACATCTCGTCACGGCGAGCGTCCAGCCGGCGCATGATGCCGGCCGCGTCCATCGCGAGCAGGTTGCGGACGCGCGCGGCCAGGTCCTCGGCCTTCTTGCGACGAGCCATGGCGGGAGAGCCTACCTCCGGTGCGCGGACGGGGCCAGATGGGCTCGCTTCAATAGACGCGCAAGAGGCGCGGCTGGCATTCGAAGCGGGGGTTGCGGAAGTCGATGACCTCGAGCTCGCCGGTGGTCTCCTCGAACCTTCCCGCGAGCAGTCCGGCGGCGAACGCGGCGGCCAGATACGCGGCGTCGTCGGTCTTCAGGTCCTTGAGCTTGCGGAGGTAGATGACGCGGCCCTCGACGGACCACAGCGTATGGATGCCGTCGGGGCGCACGCCGCGGGCCTGGTCGGGAGGGGGCGGCAGCTTCGCCAGCGCGGACGGGACGGCGTTCATCACGTACGTGTCGTACTGCGGGTTGCCACTGCGCGAGACGAGCTTCGCCTCGCGCAGCGAACCGTCGGCGCCCTGGCGCAGTTCGAGGGTGACGACGAGCTTGTTTCCTCCTCCGCCCGCCAGCTTCTGCATCTCTCCCACGGCCTGGACGCGCCCGCGCAGGTATTCCATCCACTTGTCTCCGTGCTGCCGCTGCAGGGCCTGGAGTTGCTCGGCGGGAGTGGGGGCCCTGGGCGCGGGCCCGCTGCCGGGATTGCCCGTCGCTCCGAACTGCTCGGCCTGCGCGGCCCAGGAAGTCTTGGAATTTCCCAGGAGGCTGGTGCCGGAGAACACGGGCGCATCTTCAAGGGCCTTTTCGAGCGCCTTGCGCAGCGTGCTGAAGTACGGGTCGATCTGCCCGTTGGCCACACGCAGGTGGGCCTGCTCGTCATCGATGAAGCCCTGTACGCGCCCGCCGACGCGGGCCCGCTCCTGCTCCGCGAGCACCCCGGGCGAGAGGCTGGGGTCTCCGGGGCGGAGGGTGTGGCCGCTCTGGAGCTT